>JAPOYU010000015.1 GCA_026706395.1 Chloroflexota bacterium | reverse complement strand
GAGTTCGGCATGGGCGAAGGCGGCGCTGGCGGCGAGGGCTCTGGCGAGCACGGCGTACGCGGCGGAAACGAAGGCCGCGGCGGTTGAGCCAGAATCAACCGCATAAACCAAGGACTCCTTCAACTTTGAAGGAGTCCCCCAGTCGATACAAGACTCGGCCGCGTTGTACAATTAAACAGCGCGTCCGAATGATTTTTTTGCGAGACATAATGAGCCAAACCATTCTGATCATTGAAGACGACAGGCGAATCGCCAACTGGGTCAAGATCTATTTTCAACGCGCCGGCTTCAGCGCCGAAGTCGCTTATGATGGCCAAACCGGGCTGGCCACCGCCCGCAGCTTGGCGCCCGACTTGATTATCCTGGACCTGATGCTCCCGCTCCTTGGCGGTATCGAAGTCTGTAATATATTGCGACAGGAGACTGATACTCCGATTATCATGCTCACAGCGAAAGAAGCCCATTCTGATCGAATCAAGGGGCTGGACAGTGGCGCGGACGATTATATCGTCAAACCCTTTAATCCCGATGAAGTGGTCGCTCGCGCAAAGGCCGTGCTGCGCCGTGTTCATAGCGAAGTTCAACAAGTCCTGACCAGTAACAACATCAGCCTGAATTTAACCACCCAGAGCGTGACGATCGACGAGTGCCCCATCTCTTTGAGCCAGACACAGTTTGCCCTGCTGGCTGCTTTCATGCGCCATCCCAATCAGGTGCTCACAAGAGACCAACTCATCACCCTGGCTTTGGACAACGATTTCGATGGCTTTGACCGCGCGATAGATAATCATATCCTACGCCTGCGCAAGCAGTTAAAAGAGGCGGGTCATCACCCGATTGAAACAGTATATGGTTCTGGCTACAGGTTTGTCGTGGAGAACGACTAATGTCATTGCGCTGGCGCATCACCCGCGTGTTGATCATCGTTATCGCCCTGACGGTCGCGTGGAATTTGGCGGCCAGTTATTACACGATCCAGCGACAATTCGATGCCTTCGTGAGTGGGCTGGGGCGTATAGAGGCGAGCAATCTGGCGCGGCAACTGAGCCGGGCTTACACAGCGGTGAAGGGCTGGGACACGGTCGATATGGCATTATCGGCCTCGGGCTACCTTTATGATGATCAAACTGAGCATCGGGAAGAACATGAAGGCAAGGGCGGAGGCGGCGAAGACGGCGAAGGTTTTCACATCGACAGGCTCCGCGTCGTCATTGTTGATCATGCGGGACGGAGCATCCGCGACAATTTCTCTGAACTTGAAATGGGCGAAATGACCCGAGCCTTGTCAGGCCAACGCCGGGAGATCCTAGATTTACAGACCGGGCAGATGGTCGGTTTCGTGTACTTGGATGTCAATCAGAACTTCCTGGAGACGGAATCACGCGGTTTTCTGCGGGAGCTGCTCCTCAGCTTCATCGCCAGCGGGTTGTTCATTTTGATCATCGCCTTATTGCTGGCGACTTCGCTGTCGAGACGCATCACCGCGCCGATTTCCGCTTTGACAGAAGCAACCCGAGCCATAGCGCAGCGCAATGACGCGACCTTGCTGCCGGTCACGTCCGGCGATGAATTGGGCCAGATGAGCGCCACCTTTAATCAAATGACGGCCGCCTTGCAAAGGCAGCGTGAATTGCGCAAACGCTTGATCAATGATGTCTCCCACGAACTCAACACGCCTTTGACCGTGATTCAGTTGGAAGCCAGGGGACTGCTGGATGAACTGCAGGAGCCCGGCCTGGCGGCGCAACACATCATTCAGGAAGTAACCATGCTGCGCAATCTGGTCAATGACTTGAACTGGTTGGCTGAAACCGACTCGGGCGAGTTGCAACTCCGCCTTGAACAGTGCGACATTCGCCAACTATTGACCAGCGAAGTTGAACGCTGGCAAGCTCAAGCGCAGGCGCGGCATATCAGCCTGTCGCTAAATCCCGTGCCGCAATTGCCGACATCTCATCTCGACCCGGCGCGAATACGTCAGGCTCTGGGGAATATACTGCACAATGCGCTGCAACACTCGGAGGGTGGACAGGTGGCGGTCGCGGTAACGATGAAAGCGGACAAACACCTGCATATTTCGGTCACGGATGATGGCGCGGGAATCGATCCGTCTGATTTGCCGCATATCTTTGAGCGATTTTACCAGACAGACCAATCCCGCAGCCCTGGAAGAGGATTGGGGCTGGACATTGCCCGCGCGATCATTGAGGCGCATGGCGGCGCCATCGCCGTCAATAGCGAGGGCATCGGGCGCGGGACGACTGTGGAATTCATCCTGCCCTTGTCGACCGGAATCTAGATCTATCCTATCAGGTCGCCCGCCGGAGTTGAGGTTGCCTGCAAGACAGCCGCTGGGTCGGCCGGTCGAAAACAGCGCTCCAGAAACTGAGCATCGTAGCATATATGCCTCCTGTGAGACATATAACGCCCTTGTTGCTCATTACAAGCTATGCCGCTTGGGCGATGTCGCGGAATCCTGAATCCATCGCGGAATTACAAACGCGTCTATCAGATCAATGATACAATGACGGATATTTTCGTAACATTCATTGTGTAATTGATCTAAACCAAACAAAAGGGGATGTGCGTGCGTTCAAGAAAGAGGGCGAGCGAAATCACCGCGACGTTGTCACATTGGCTACTTGTACCGCTGGCTGACTGGCTCAAGGTTCGACCAGCGATACCGTATTAGATCTGTGGCTAGGGCATGTCAGAGTGGAGATTTTGAACGGAGCCGAGGTTGAAACGCAGGGATAAGTACGGAATGAGAGTATCTCGAACAAGCGAGATTGATATGTTTAAGCGAATCTTAATTCTGTGTGGCGCAATACTCGCTGTCACGCTATTCCTGGCGACTGCTAACAGAAAGGATGATTGGACCGAACCATGTTCCGCATACGAGTTCAAGCAGGCGGCCGCCGGAGAGCGTTTCGAACCCTTCCATCTCGCGCTAACGCAAGAACAGTACAGCCGTTTCGAACTAAGAAGACTCCGACAAGTAATATGGCAAGATTTGCCATTGTGCCGCGAGTTGGTTGAGTTTGTCTCGCTATCGCTTCAACTCTACAACGACCTGCTATTTGTTGATGCTGTCCCGGAGATTGCTGACACGGTCCCCGATCCTAAAGAATACGACCGATGGTATGAGTTGTTTCTTCGCGTACACAGGTAACTGTAAAGCGGGGCTGGACATGCGGCTAGCTTTTGAGGCGGATGGTTGATCATCGTGGAGCAAGATTTGATTGGGGCACAGGCGCTTCAACAGGTCAGTGAAAAGACTCGTCAGAGGCTTGATCTGCTTGATGACACGCTTCAAGCTCCGGCAGAGCAAACCGACGAAAGCTCTACAGTGATGGGCGCGAGCAATCTTGTCTTCTCACAGATTGCCGCTCTTCTATTCGAGGAGCTCCCCTCGGAATCCAGCCGCAGAGTGTACCGGAATACATTCCAACAGTGGGAACAATTCGCGCTTCACAATAACTTGAACGTCATGGACCTGTTTTATCGCAACATCAAAGGCTTCTTGTATAGTCGCAACCTCAGTTACAAGACCCGGGTCAGCCGCAAGTCACATATGCAAAGGCTTCTTCGGATGGCGTCCTACCGCGACCCGTCCTTCGGCATCCACTATATCCAGCTTCGGGATCTCAAGATTCAGCGCACCAGCAGCGACAGCAGCCCGCGGCGTAAACCACGCCTCCTTTCCAGAAAAGAATGTCGGAAACTGCTCTCGGTCTGGAAAAACGATGATACAGACAAAGGTATCCGGAATTACGCGGTCATTTGCCTCCTGCTTTACGCCGCCGTCCGCAATGCTGAACTGGTGGGTCTCCGATGGGAAGATCTCAACTGGGACGCGCAAACGCTCACCGTCTGCCGCGGCAACGAACGCCAGATTTGCATCCTCTCCATTCTCGACACCACCTCCGAAACGCTCAATTCACTCAGACGTCTGCAAGACGCACAAAAGAGTGTTCGCTCATACCGCGACATACCTTACAGACACATCTTTCCCGCGCTCAGCACCGGCAAGAATGCTCGCTTCCAGCCGGGAAAGGATGTTCACACCAGCCCCCAAACGATCCGCGTCATTGTTAAACAGACAGCTGAAAAAGCCGGGCTGGGCCATCTTTCTTCCCTCGATCTTCGATTCACCAGCCGAAACATGTTTTCCAAAGCCGGCGTCTCTCGCGCTGGCAATTCGTCTTCGGCGGATAGCTAATTCATAAGGAATGGAGACACCCATGAGACTTTCATCGCTAAAGATTCTTCGAGTGTTAGCGACGCTGTTTGTCTTGATGGACAACGCGCTTCTCTACTTTTTCGGGAAGCGAACAAAAAGCAGGTTCCAACGGGTCAGCCCCCCGCTCGCTGTTCTGGCGTTGCTTTGTATGTCCCTTTATATCGCCGCGTCGAGTCCTGCCATAGCGCAACAGCAGCAACCCGCGCTATCAGCCCCGACCAACTTAGAGGCGACCATTAGCGCCTTGGGCGTCACCTTAAGCTGGACGGCGCCGGATGGACTGGTGAGCGGTTATGAAATCTTGCGCCGGCGTCCCAGGCTAGGCGAAACCGATCTGGCGACCCTGGTGGATAACACCGGCAGCATCGTAACCAGCTATACCGATACCAGCGCCACAGAGCCTGATGAACGGTACATCTATCGGCTCAAGACCATTCGCGGCAGCGATCGGAGCGATTTGTCATTATTTGTCCAAGTCGACTACCCGACTGATCCACCGGAAGCTGTCAGCGTGTCGGTAAGCTGTGAGATCCTGACCGGTGACAACCACAACATACTGTACTGCATGACGAGCGCCGGCGATCTACCCATCACGTCCGCGCAATGGACCCCCGATTTCGAGGTTCAATACGCTCAAACAACTTCCGGGCCGACAGTGTCATGGGTTATCGCCGATGAATATTGCGGCCAGAGCACAACTATCGAGGTGGGCGCGCTTACTGGCTCTACCGCTCTTCCGGCGGCCGAAACCACGATCACGCTTGAATGCGCGCCGGAGCCAGCTGACACCTTAACCGTAAGCTGTGAAGACCTGATCGAAAACAGCCAGCACAAACTGAGCTGCGCGCTTAGCGGCGGCGATGAAACCATTACGTCGGCTCAATGGACCCCCCAATACGATACCGAAAGCGCTCAAACCACTGAAGAACCGAACGCGACGGAAGCGACCTGGGTCATCAGCGCTGAGGATTGCGGCCAGACCACCAGCATGACGGTAATTCCGCAGGCTGGCGAGACGACGCTTCCGACGGTTGAAACGACGTTCTCGCTCGCCTGTGTCATCAATGTGGATGACAACTGCAGCCTGGCAAACGCGATCCGCTCCGCCAATGGCAACGCCCAGGTAGAAGAGAGCGGCGACAGCGATGGCAACGACGATTGCGAGACTGGCGCCGACCCCGATGATACTGCTGACCCGCCCGAGACGGGCGACGACATCATCCTGCTGAAGCAGAATGTCACCCTGACGGCGCCATTGCCGTCCATTACAAGCCGCATTCGCATTGAAGGAAACGGTCGCACCATTTCCGGCGATGCCAAACACCGTGTCCTCATGGTAGTTGATGGTCACCTGAGCGTGAAAGACTTGACCATTACCAAAGGTCTGGCTTCGACCGTGGGCGGCGGGATCTATGTCAACAGCGGCTCATTGAGCGTAAGCGACAGCACGATAAAGATTAACAAAGCCAGTGACATCGGTGGCGGCATCTACGCCATCGACAGCGATGTTGATATTGCTGACACCGAGTTCAGCGAAAACATGACTGTAAAAAGCCACGGCGGCGCGGTCTACTTCGTTAGCTCTAGCGGCTTGCACACCCTGGACATCGTCGGCTCCACCTTCAAGAAAAACATGGCCACCGAAGACGGCGGCGCATTGAAAACCGCGGGCGGAATCGCCACCATCAACAAAAGCACCTTTGTCGAAAACCAGGCCGACGAAGGCGGCGCGATTGAAAGTAGCCAAACCACCCTTGACATCACGAACAGCACCTTCAGCAACAACAGCGCTAGAGAAGGCGGCGGACTAAGTTCGTTCAGCTCTTTCGTGACCCTCACACACACGACTTGGGCCTACAATTCGGCGGAAGAACAAGGCGGCGGCATTGCCATAATCGGCTGGACGGGCAACTTCAAGATACGCAATACCTTGATCACCGGCAGTAAAAGCGGCGGCGATTGCCACAGCGGTCCCAATCCCAACATCATTCTCCAATTCACCGGCAACCTTATCCAAGATGGATCTTGTACGCCTGAACCAGCCGAGAGTCAAGCAGCGCCGTCCGATAGCGATGACGGCCAGGTGCAGGCGCAGGCGCTAGCTCAGCAAGTCTTCAGCGCCGAGGCGCAGGCCTCAGACGAGATGGCCGATCCCAAGATCAGCAGACGACTCGTCGGCAATCCCCCTCATTACCGGTTGCAATGGGGAAGCCCGGCGATTGACGCCGCTGATCCAATGTATTGTTCGCGTGACGATCAACCCGACACCGCCCGCCCGCAATACGGCAACTGTGACATCGGCGCATACGAATACCCGAGATCGCCAAATCCTCCGTCAGAACCGCCTGAAGAACCTACTGACGAACCACCCGATGAAACCCCTACGCCGGAAACACCTACTCCTGAACCCGAAATCTGCCCTGTGAACGATCGCATCATCGTGAGGTCGCCCTACGATGATATGGAATGTGAGGAGATTGACACGATTACGCTCGACAAACATCCGTCGCTGCAGGGAATTAGATTTGCCATGCGGCTATGGCGGTACAATCGGGAATGCACACACGTCGTCGCTGACGGAGAAAACCTGTATCGTCTGGCGCTCCGCTATGACACAAGCATGCAAATCCTCAGGCGTCACAATAATCTTGCGACAGACGTATTGAGCGTCGGTCAGACGCTCCTGCTGCCTTCTTGTGAGCCGGACGCCGTCTCCTTTGACCCAGTAACGGAGGTCTGCTTTGAAGCCCAAGGCCGGCTTGCCCTTATCGATACTGCGACGCCTGAGCGGACCATACATGCGATCGCGAGTTATGAAAGCCAAGGCATGACCTGCGGCCAGGTCGACCGGCCAGGCATCGTTGTGCTGGTCGCGAGCGATTCCGGCTAACGCCTATGTTTAGGAGCGTGATAGCGCCGACCATGTGATTTACAGCGCCGTTGCTAAGTAACGGGGGAATCCACATGCGCAAGCTCACGAAGCCGCCTTCCTTAACAGCGGACGAGGTCCGCCGACTGGACGACAAGTACTGGTTGGTTGAAGCCGGGATCTGGTCGGTCACGACAGCTCGTCAGTGGCTGACCCGGCAAACTTGCCTGCGATACATAGAACAGCAGGGCTGTCAAATCCACAAACCCGCGCGCCGTCGAAATTAACCCGATTTAGCATCGCCCGCTTCTCCTCCATCAAAAAAGTAATTCGTAGGGGCGAGCCACTGGCTCGCCCGCTTTCTGCCTTTCTATGCCCTCGGCGGTTAAACCCCTCAGTGCCGGCGGGCTGTGTCTATGCGCCCCTTGAGTCGCCCGCTTGCGGTTTCGGTGGCGTCTGCACAGGCATAATGTTGACTTCTGATGCGTATGGCAGTAGAATCTCAGAAACTGAAGTAAGTAAGTTACTAATGATACAACATATCAATAGAGTCGCTCCCGTATGGAATCCAGACAGTTCACAATAGGTCGAATGGATTGCCCGGGCTGCGCGCGAGAAGTCGAAACCGCGCTGGCTGATCTGGAGGGTGTTCGCTCCGCCCGTGTAGACTATTTTGCTAATACACTGCATCTCGTGGGCGATGTGGATTTTGATCGTCTGAGAGGTCGAGTAGAGACGGTGGGCAAGTCGATCAGCATGGTCGATGCTCTCGATTCAAGTACCGGCGACGAGGTCAAACGCGCCGGCGCGCTGGGGTTCTGGAACTACTTGCTGGGACGCTCTGATAGCCGCCTGGCGCTAGGCGGCGGCGCTTTGCTGCTGGCTGCCATCGCGCTGGATCTGACGCGGCTGCTGCCGTCCAATGCCACGAATCTCGTCTATATTCTCGCTATGCTGGTCGCGATGAAACCCATCGCCCTGAGTGGCTACAACGCGCTCCGCATCAATCGTCTATTCAATATCAATATGCTGATGACGATCGCAGCCGTCGGCGCCCTGATCCTCGGCGAATACCTGGAAGCGGCGACGGTCATCTTCCTGTTCGCGATCGGTGAAGCGCTCGAGGGTTATACCGCCGACCGCGCGCGTGATAGTTTGCGCGCGCTGATTGCGTTGAAACCGTCGACAGCCCAGCGGATCGTCGGCGATGCGGTCCTTGTCGTACCCGTCGAAGCGCTGACGATCGGCGACCGGATCCGCGTCTTGCCCGGCGAACGCATTCCAATGGATGGCGCCGTGCTTGCGGGAATAAGCGCCGTGGATCAAGCCCATATCACCGGCGAAAGCCTGCCTGTGACCAAAGGGGCGGGTACAGAAGTCTTCGCCGGGTCAATCAATGGCGAAGCGACGCTCGACATCGAAGTGACTCGCTTGTCCGCCGACAATACACTTAGTCGTATCATCGAGCTCCTGCGGTCGGCCCAGTCGCGCCGGGCGCCAAGTCAACGGCTGATCGACCGTTTCGCCCATATTTACACGCCGGCGGTGGCGCTGACTGCGCTGGCGGTCGCGCTTGTGCCGCCACTGGTCTTTGGCGGCAGTTTCTGGGATACATCCGCGGGCCACGGCTGGCTGTATCGCGCGCTGGCGATGTTGGTGATCGCCTGCCCCTGCGCGCTTGTGATCAGCACTCCCGTCACTGTGATCAGCGCCATTACGGCGGCGGCGCGGCGTGGCGTCTTGATCAAAGGCGGCGCCGCGTTGGAAGCGCTCGCCGGCGCCAAAATTATCGCCTTTGACAAGACCGGCACTTTGACCCGCGGGCAGATCGAGGTTGCGGCGACATATACCGACGATTGCGCGGAAGGTCCGGACTGTGAACCATGTGCCGAATTGCTGGCTTTGGCCGCTTCAGTTGAGGCGCAGAGTACACATCCCTTCGCCGCCGCCATATTGCGGACGGCGACCGAGCAGGGACTGGACTATGCGGGCGCTTCGGCTGTCGAGACGATGGCGGGGCGGGGAATGCGGGGCGATGTGGCGGGCAAGCGCGTGACCATCGGCAGTCATCGGTTCTTCGATAACGAATTTGACCATACGGATCATCTCTGTGACCTTGCCGCCCGCATTGAAGAGAACGGCCAGAGCGCGGTCATGGTGCACGACGGCGCTGGTGTGCGTGGGGTGATCGCCCTGGCCGATGCGCCGCGTGAAGAAAGCCGCGCGGTCGTGGACAGCCTGGGTAACATGGCGATCCAATCGGTCATGCTCAGCGGCGACAACAGCTCGGTGGCTGCTTCTATCGCGGAGCAGGTGGGCGTCGACCACTACTACGGCGACTTGCTCCCTCAAGACAAGGTGATCGCGATAGAAAAGCTCTTGACGAAGCACGGCCAAGTGGCGATGGTCGGCGATGGCATCAACGATAGTCCGGCACTAGCGCGGGCATCGGTGGGCATCGCCATGGGCGGCGCCGGCAGCGCCCAAGCGATGGAAACCGCCGATGTCGTCCTGCTTGCGGACGGCCTGGGTCAATTGCCCGTGACAATTCGCCGATCGAGATTCGCGCGGCGGCTGATCCGGCAGAATATCGCGCTGTCATTCGGCCTGAAGGCGCTCTTTCTGCTGCTGGCGGTCACTGGCAACGTGACCATGCTGGTCGCGGTATTCGCCGATATGGGCATGTCGCTGGCGGTGACGCTCAACGGAATGCGCGCGCTGCGGGAGTAGGTTAGAAGCTGGTTGCCCTGGCACGCTCGGTGAACGCCTCACCCCCGCGGACGCGGCTTTCGACTGTAAGTATCAAGAAATCCATGCTGCAAGCGCAGCTTCGTGTAAAGCCGCTCGAAGCGATGCCGAGTATCGCGATCCAGCGCAACCCGCATGTCCCAGGCGTCTTCATTGTCGCTGCGATAATAATTCTTCCGCCGGCGCACTCGGCTGAAGCCATACTTGCGATACAGGCTCTGGGCGATTGAATTGCTCACCCGCACTTCCAGCACGATGAAGTCGGCCTTCAATTGCAGCGCCTTGCCGAACATGCCGGCGAGCAAGATCTCGCCATAACCCTTGCCGCGCCAGGCCGGGTCAATCGCGATCGTGCTGATATGCGCTTCACCTTCGATTTTCCACAGTCCGCCATAGCCCAAGATCGTGCCGGCGCCGTCCAGCGTGGAAAGCCTAGCCCGGCCCTTGCCTCGCAGACGCGCCAGGAATGATTCGCGGCGCGCCGTCTCCGGCTGCGCATCGCCCGCGATCTCCTCCAGCACGACCATGTGGCTGACGTTGGATTCGCTAATCTCGAAGGCGTAGGATTCGTAGGACCAAGGCGGGTCGAAGCACATCACGTCAATTGTCCCCACCTGACGGATGTCGCCGAACTGCATGTAGCGCAGGGTCAAACTCATTATCTGGTCGCGTCTGACAAATCCTGCACGGAAGTTTAGCGCCGTGCCCGGCACAACACAAATAGAGCCTGGGTTGAAGTGAGATTGCCTGCCGGATCGGTGAATTGCGCGCCCGACAGGCGGAGTAGTGCTTAGCCGTTCATCTGAAAGATCTGCACGACATCGAGCGCCGCCACCTCAATATAGGGGCAGCTTTTGGCTATCTCTATCGCGGCATCCATGTCTTCCGCTTCGACGATGGTCAAACCGGTGATGCGATCCGCCCGCTCATCGCTGGAGACGCCGGCGGCGTCAATACGAGTCGGCGGTCCCATGGGAATGCCTTTATTGACGACTGCCTCTCCGAGTCCGTCAAGCCAAGCCATGTATTTCTGAAAGTGAGCCTGCCCTTCTTCGGGGCTGTTGAACTGCGGTTCGCCCACATAAAGCAATCCAAATTGTGCCAAGATGCTTTCTCCTGTTCCGAGATGCTTGTTAATGATTCGAGCGATTCCTTACGCGAAATCTGCTGAACTGAAATCGCAGGGGCAAGCATAAGGGGCGGACGGCATTGGTCAATACCGAAGTTGGAATGAGGCTACGCGGGAATCGTATAGACGAAGCGATCTACGCCCATGTCCTGGGTTTTACAGCGCCAATTGCCATCTGGATCAATCACGCCGGATGGCGCCGAACAGCGGATTCCTACCGGTTCGCAGCTATCTACCGTAACGATCCAAATCCGGCTGGCCCGGGCGCGCATTCGCAGATTGCTGCTGTGAAACTGCCAATTGACATCGGACCATTCTTCCCGACTGCGCCCGCCGTTGACGGCGTGGAAGATGATCTGGGCGCCTTGGCCCGCGAGCAAATGCGTGAGATGCGGATCCGGCATCGGGGTACAAGTCGGGTTCGCCCACATATCATTGCAGATCAATCCCGCGATCGCGCGCCCCTCAAACTGAAAGGATTGCAGCGGTCGAATCGCGTAATGGTTGAGCTCGCCCACGGGCTCTGCGTCCATCGTGCCTGTCGGTAGGGTTTTGCTGTGAAAGCCCAGATAGCGTCCATCGGGCTCGTAAAAGCGAAGCTGGTTGTAGGTCTTGCCGTCCGACGATTCCACGAAGCAGGTGCCCAGCGCGAGTCCTATCCCAGCCCGGGCCGCCGCCGTCTCAACCTGCCTAAGGGCGGCTTGCACATCAGCTTGATCGAATTTGTGACTGTAGCCGCTGAGCGATCCTTCAGGCGTCAAAAGGATATCGGCGTTCTCAGCCCGCGCCCATAATATGGCGTCTTCGATATACCGCTGGTTGGCAGCCACATTACCGGTGACCGGCATCTGGATTCCAGCGACGCGCAATGCCATTGCCTTGGTCCTTCTGGCCTAAACTGACAGTGGCCTGAGTGTAGACACATCGGCTGGAGATTACAATTGTGACACGCGTGGCTGCGTCATGACCACGCGCAGAGCGACTCGACGCTTGCTATTGGCAAGTCAGCGCTCTTGATACCGATCCGCGCGATCGTGGATCTTCCAACTGTTGACACCGGTGGCCTAATCATATATGTTGGCGCACGCGGCGGGGGATCATTGCTAAAGATTCTGAAATATGTCGAGCATATAACAGGCTGCCCGCCGTATTCATTTCAGGAGAAGCGCCTCGTGTTGAGCATCAGCGGCTTTCAAACGCTGCGCCAAGCGTACAGCGCCCATGACGATTTGACCTTGGGCGAGGCTTTGGAGCGGATCGGCAGACCGTCCGTCGAGACGCTGGTGGATTCCGCGGTGTCGCATATGAGCAGCCGGGACCGCAACGTGCGGGTTCTGATGTTGCGCGTCTTGCGGCATCAGCAGGGCGAGTTGGCGATGCCTGGCGTCCTGGCGGGACTGCATGACGAGACGCGGCGTGTCTGTGCCGTGGCCATTCAAGCTTGCCCAAATTACCTGGCTTATCCGCAAATCGTTGCCCGGCTTGAAGAGATCGCTTTGGATGCCCGATTGAAACGCAAACTGCGCCGACGAGCGCTGAGCATGCTGACAGGTAACGAAGGGCGCTGGCAAGGCGATCTGACGCCTCCGGTTTTTGCCGCGCTAAAGCGCCTGATGCTCGTGGAAGAACATCGCTTCACTATCCTCTTCGGCTTGGCGCGCTTGGATTCGACGCCGCGGATAACTATGCTGCTGGAAGAGTTCGCGCGCTCGGACGATGTTCGTGAGCGCGACATCGCGCGGCGGGCGCTTGACGGTGAGAGAGTGATACATATCGATGCCTACACTTCCGATCCAGCGCTGCATCGGCAGATCACTCAAACTCGCGAGATCGCGCATGGGCGGATGTATTACTGGCTTCCGCGCGCCGGCTGGCCCCTCAGATCAATGCCCTCCGTTTAAGCAGAAATCCCTATTTTTCAAAACAGCGCTACGCCCGGAACCCGCGTCCGCAGTCGATAGAGCGTCGTGATGCCGGTGACAAAGATGCTGCGCAGGTCGGCGCCGCCCCAAGTGAAATTGGTAACCTGCATGGGCATGCGCAAGCGACCGAGCCAGCTGCCATCGGCGTGGAACACATGCAGGCCCCCTTGCGCGCAGCAATAGAGATTCCCCTCGCTATCTATCTTCATGCCATCCGGTACCCCTGGTCCATCCCCCTGCGTCTCGGCGAAGAGACGACCGTTGCTGATCGTACCATCGCCCGCGACATCAAAGGCATATATCTTGTATTCCGGGCTGTCATTGATGTAGAGCAAGGTCTCGTCAGCGGAAAAGCACAAGCCATTCGGGCGGTTGAGCGCCTTGATCAGCAAAGTCAGCGAATCATCGGCTGGATCCCAGCGATAAACTCCGTTGAAATCAAGCTGGCATTGGCGCGGGATGCCGACTTTGGGCTCGCGTCCGAAGGGCGGATCCGTGAAATAGACGCTGCCATTGCGCTTGACGACAATGTCGTTGGGGCTGTTCAGCTCCTTGCCGCCGTAGTGTGACGCGAGCACGACAGTGTTTTCGCTGCCGTCCCTGCGGGTGACGCGGCTGCTGGCGTGGTGGCAACTGAGGAAACGGCCGTCGCGGTCATAAGTATTCCCGTTGGCCATGTGGCTGTTACGCTCGAAAACGCTGACGCCCGTCGCTTCCGTCCACTCTAATGTCGAGTTGCCCAGGATATCGCTGAAGCGCAGGCGCATATCGTAAGGGTGCCAGGCCGGCCCCTCCAAAAACTTAAACCCGTCGGCGACGATCTCTAATTCTGTCTCCCGGTCAAGTATCGTATGTAGGCTCGGGTCTTTTACGTCTAACTCAATTGTCGGCATCCTATGTCCTTATTGGCATGCAGATAAGTGCGACGCGTCACTTTTTCTTTTTGGTCGCTTTTGGCTTGAGCGTCTGTACATAATCATAGCTCTGCTCCAGATAAGGCAGCAGTCGCTCACTGTCTTCCAGGAGTTCGTCGGGCGCTTCGACATATTCCTTCATCACCGTGCCATAGGTTTCAAACAGCTTGCTACCGAACCGGCTGATAAAATCCTCCCGCTCCGCTTTGCCCATCCGCAAACCAACTTTGCCCGCTTTGGACAGCATCGTAAACATATTGCCCTGGTACGAGGTGTATGGCAGCTTCAGCCCGCCTTTGAGTTCGATTTCGGGATGAGCATCGATAAGTTCTTTATAGAGCGCCAGCTTGTCCGCGGGTACTTGATCGCTTTCTTTGCTCATGATCACTCCCGTGATTGTGGTATCCCAATGACCATATCCTGCTTTGAAACTGAATAAGAAGCAATGGCTTGTCGGGACAGCACGAGGGAAACCCCTCTTTCGTATCAAACCGCGGTTTGCGGTAGCCGAGCGAGTCTGATATTTTGTATGAGTACGGGAGCCCTTATCGCTGCCGCCGAGCGGCTATAACCTCAAGCGCTTTGTAATTACTATGAAGACGGATTCTCTGCGACAACAGAAAGGGAGTGAATGGCAATATACGACCTTGCAGTGATCGGGCTGGGATTGATCGGCAGTGCGGCGCTGCGGCATTTGAGCCTGGACTTCCCGAACCTGCGACTATGTGGCATCGGACCTGACGAGCCGCCAGATCGCAAGACGCATCAGGGCGTCTTCGCCAGCCACTACGATCAAGGACGGATTACACGGGTATTGGACCCGAGTCAACTCTGGGGTGAATTAGCCTGGGAATCGATCGCGCGCTATTCCGATATCGAAGCGGCCAGCGGCTTGCAGTTTCATCACCGCGTGGGCTGCTTGCGCGCCACCGATATTGAGGAGCGCATCGCCGAAGTCGATGTCTGCGCCCGAACCTACAGCCCGCCGCATCAACAACTGGACGCGGCCGGCTGCAAACATGTCTATCCCTTCCTGTCATTCTCCGACGATTTCGTCGCCTGGGACGAAAAGGGCGAGGCCGGTTATATCAACCCGCGCTCCCTGATCGCGGCGCAGTTGAAAGTCGCTGCTGATCACGGCGCTGACATCATCCGCGAGATCGTCAGTTTGATTGATGACTGCGGCGATGACTGCCTGACCATCCGGACACGGGAAGGGGGCGTGCTACAGGCGCGCAAGCTGCTGCTCGCGGTGGGCGGTTACAGTAATACACTGCTCGATAGAAAGCTGGATCTGGCGACCAAGGGACATACGATCCTGCTGGCGGAAGTTCCGCCGGAGGAGATTGGTCGCCTGCGCGCGATGCCATCCATCATCAGCAGCTTTGAAGATCCGTCAGTCGCATCGCTATACATGCTGCCGCCCCTGCCTTATCCCGATGGCAAGACCTACATCAAGCTAGGCCCGAGCGGCTACCCGGAGCCCTACTTCAACGCGGTTGACAACGACAGCGAATTGCTGGACTGGTTCCACAGTGACGGGCGAGAAGACATCGCCGAAGCCATGAAAGCGGCGCTTCACAGAATGGTCCCTGACTTGAAAGTCCTCTCGTATCACTCAGTGCCCTGCCTGATCACAAATTCTGCCCATGACAATCCCTATATTGATGCGCTGGAAGACGGGCGGATTTACCTGGCGACGGCCGGCAACGGTTATGCGGCCAAGTCTTCAGACGAGATTGGGCGCATCGGCGCTATGCTCTGCGCGACCGACGCTTGGCATAGCGGCTTGAACCGAGAAGACTTTCGCGCCGTCTATGCCGACGGCGGATTGAAGTAGGCGCCGGGATCGTCCGCCAGTGCCTGTGCAATAATCGACTTGTGGCGCGGCAGCATGTTCTCCGGCAAAGCGTCACTTGGGAAATAGCGGATATCCAGCGATTCGTCATCGTTGACCCGCGGCGCGCTCGGCTGTAAGGGACGGCAGCGAAAGACGGTGGTCACAGTCGCCATTCGGTCGCCGTTGGGATAGGTCACGATGTAATCGCTCCCCGAAAGCACCGCGACGATTTTTTCCGGCAGGACCGCTATGCCCGTCTCTTCATAGACTTCGCGGATGGCGGTGTCGGCGACCGTTTCGCCCGGTTCGACCCCGCCGCTCGGTGGCGCCCAGGTCTTGGTATCGCGCCGCAGTTGCAGCAGTACCTCGTCCCGCTCATTGACGACGACCGCAGTCACGCCCGGCAGAAGCAGCAAATCGCTACCGATCTTGGCGCGGATATTCTTGATATATTCGGAAATTGGCATCTGTCCGAGAGCGAGCGCGCCTAACCGACGCTGACGGTGAGATCGACGGAGTTCTTGAGCGTGTTGGCGACGATGCAAGCCCGCTCCGACATGGTGACGAGCTTTTCCAGCGTCTCGCGGTCGGCATAGCTGGACTTGACCACCATGTCTATGGCGGAAAAGCGCGCCGGCGCCTCCGCCAATTCGCCACTGACTTCGATGGCGATGTCGTCGATCGCCAGATCGCGCGCGCGGATGGCCGCCAGCAGATTGCTGTTGAAGCAGCCGCCGAGCGACGCCAGCAGCAGCTCCCCGCCCATGGCGCCCTTGTCATGGCCGCCTTTGGCTTCTGGCCGGTCGATGTCGATGGCATGCCCCCGGATCTGGGCCGCGGTCGTGGCCTCATCGACTTGTTTTAGGTTTACGCTGATTGTTGGCATGATAGCTCTTTCTATTTGGGCGACCCAATGGCTCGCCCCTACAAATCGACCTGCAAAGACACTTGCAGGATTAACCTTTCACAGCGCCCATGGTAAAGCCCTGTACCAGGCTGTCAAGGAAGAGGTTATAAGCCAAGCCAACCGGAATGGCGATGATGAGAGCGGCCGCCAGCAGCGGCTGCCAGAAATAGACATCGCCCAGGATGAGCTCGGTGGGCACGCCGACGCTCAAGGTCCGCTGCGAGGTATTGGCGATGAAGACCAAACCGTAAATGAACTCGTGCAAGGTCAGGGTGAACGTGAATACGATCGTCGAGATGATGCCGGGCAGGGACAGCGGCAAGACGACGCGCAAAAAGGCTTCCACGCGGTTGTAGCCATCGACCAGCGCCGCCTCTTCCAGTTCGGGCGGGACCGCCTTGAAGAAGCCTTGCAGCAGCCACATGCTGAATGGCACGGTGAATGATGGATAAACAACGATCAATGACATCGGACTGTCTTTGAGCCCTAGCAGGACGACGATGCGAAACATGGGGATGAAGAGCAGGGTGGGCGGCACGAGATAAACCAGGAACATCAAAATGCCGGCGCGTTCGCCCCAGCGGCCCGTGAGGCGCGCCAATGCGTAAGCTGCCGGAAGCGACAGGATCAAGGTGATGATCACAACCGCGATGCCGACGACAATGGAGTTGCGGATGAAGTCGAGGTAGGCGGTGTTGTTGAATAGCGCATCGAGATGCTCGATCGTCGGCTCTTGCCGGAAGATGAAAGGCTGCGGCTGACGGTATAAATCGCCGTCGGTCTTAAAGGTATGCAGGAACATGATCAGGAAGGGCGCGGCGGCGAAGAAGCAAAAGATCAAAACCACCAGATAAAACGGCGAGCGGCGCAACACATACGAGAATTCTTCCCGCGTTGCCCCATATTTCATCAGCCGCCAGACGATTCGTGATCCAACAAGCGCCAGCAGCGCAATCACCAGCAGCGCCCAGAAGTTCGTCAAAACCCAGGCGAGCAAGCCCATCAGCGCACCTCCGCCCGGCTGGCTGTGCGCAGCATGAAAATCGCCATTGCCAGCAGCAGCGGGAAGGCGAATAGCGAGATCGCCGCGCCCTGCGCCAGGTTGCCGCCCTCGATGCCGACCTGGAAGGAGTAAAGCCCCAGCACGCGCGTATAATCGACCGGCCCGCCGCGCGTCAGCACATAGACCACAGTCATGTCACCGAACATGGTGATCATGCTGAAGAGCAGGGCGATCACCATAATCGGCAAAATCAGCGGCAGCTTGATTTGCAGCAGCGTGCGCATAAAGCGCGACCCGTCAACCTCGGCCTGATCGAGGATATCGGTCGGGATTGACGATAGCCCCGCCATCAGAATCACCGTCGCCAGCGGGGTCATGCGCCAGACTTGCACGAAGATGACGCTGATCTGCGCCAGGTCGGGCGATGCCAGCCAGAATAGATTGCGATCATCGCTCAAGATGCCGCCACGCCCCAGAAAGCCTGTCTGCAAGAGCAGGTAGTCTATCGGGCTGTACTTGGTATCCAGCATCCAGAGCCAGCCGATCATCGCCAGCGACACCGGCGTCGCCCAAGGCAAGATGAAGATGAAGCGCGCGAACCATTTCCCGGTGAAATCTTGCGTGAAGATGATCGCCAGGATATTGGCGAATAGCAGGATGAAAACTTGTGAGATAAGCGTGAAGCGAATCGTCGTTTCGAAGACCTGGCGGAAAATCGCGTTATCCCAAACCGCCTCGAAGTTGCGCAACCCGACGAAGTTGAGCTCGGTATTGCCAACCGTCACATCGGAGAAGCCGAAAGCGATCGCCAGCAAAAAGGGAAATCCAACGATCAGGACTATGTACAGCAGCGCCGGCGCAAGAAACATCGTACCGACTACGCGCCGGTTGTCAAAAGGATAGCTTAGGCTCGGCATCAATTCGCCTCAACTGGCTGAATCCGCAAGCCCGTCCGCTTGTCGAAGTACTTGATGTCGTCGTTGTGTACCGCGAACTCGTAATCGCCTTCGACGTCAAGCGCGGCGCGCACGTTTGACGGCGCCTTCGCCAGGATCAGCTCGTTGTCATGCCCTTGAATGGTGCCATATACTAAGCGATCCGATCCAAGGTACTCCACCCGCTTGATGGTGTAATGGAATATGCGCGAGTTTTCCGGCCTGTCGTTCAGCGTCTTGGGCAAGAAATGCTCCGGACGGAAGCCCATGCGATGGCCGTCGACGCTGAGCATGTTCATGCTCGGCGAGCCGAGAAAGGTGGCGACGAACTCGTTGGCCGGGTCATCGTAGATATGCTGCGGACTGCCAATTTGCTGGATCTTGCCCTCCGACATGACCACAATCCGGTCGCCCAATCCCATCGCTTCGATCTGATCATGTGTGACGAACACCGCCGTGATATTTGACGAGCGCTGAAAGTCCTTCAACTCGTCACGAGCATTGGCGCGCAGCTTGGCGTCGAGATTCGACAAGGGCTCATCCAGCAGCAGAACGGCCGGCTGTGTCACCATGGCGCGGGCGATGGCGACCCGCTGCCGCTGCCCGCCCGATAGCTGCCGCGGGCGCCGGTCGAGCAGCATGTCAATCTCGAGGGTGCGGGCGGTGCTCTCAACTTTTTCGCGGATGCTGCGCTTGTCGAATTTTTTCTCCCTTCGTTGCGCGCGCAAGGGGAAGGCGATATTGTTGAAGACATTCATATGCGGATACAGCGCATAGCTCTGGAAGACCATGGAGACGCCCCGCTTGCGAGGCGGCAGCGCAGTCACGTCCGCGCCACCGATAGAAATCGCGCCCTCCGTCGGCTTTTCCAGTCCGGCGATCATGCGCATCAGCGTGGTCTTGCCACAGCCGGAGGGGCCGAGGATAACTAGGAATTCACCCTCGTCGATATCCAAATCGACGCCGTCAACCGCGCGAACGGCATCAAAATGCTTCTTGAGACCGCTTATCTGAACCAGGCTCATGTGATGTTTTCCGCCCCCATCCCCCGGCCCCTTCCCCCAAAATGAGGGAAGGGTAGCCAATCTATACTTCATGTCACCTGATTGGCGGTTCAAGTCCCTCCCTATTTATGGGGGAGGGATTTAGGGTGGGGGTGTAACATTTAACTACATGCCGCCGCCGACCATGCCGCGAGCGCGCCAGTCAGCGAAGATCTCCTCAATCCGCTCATGCGCCGCTGCCACCGCATCTTCCGCCGTCTGCTCGCCCAGGGCGACCTGCGCGACCATATTGGGGATGATGCTCTCGGCGAAGACCTGGCTGACCGCCGGGTTAGTCACACCCGGGAAACCGAGATGCACCGACCAGTCATTGACCGTCTTCAGCACCTCGAACTTGTTGGGCGGCTCAGAACCCCAGGGATCCGCTTCCAGCCAGCCATCCAGTTCCTCTACCGTGCTGGGATAGCAAGGGAAGTTGTAGAGTTCGCTGTAGTAGGTGGCGTCGCTGTAATTTTCGGTGTGGTCGAGGATGAACTGCTTGGCGGCCGCCAACTCATCGCCCTCGACATACTTGGGAATGACGTAGATCTGCCAGACGTGCGACGAGGCGTAGGCGCCGGCTGGACCCGCCAAAGCTGGCGTGAAACCGATGTTGGCCGCCGCCGCTTCGTCGATCTTCTGCAAGCTGCGATAGGCGGAATTGGAGTTGAGGATGTAGCTGACTTCCCCGGCGATCAGCGCTTGATTGTTGCTGGCCGCCGTCCAGCCGAAGACCTCGTCGGTCATCGCTTCGTTTTGCAACTGCGCCAGATACTTGACCGCGGCGATAGTCGCCTCGCTGTTGAGCACGACATTCTCATCCTCGTCCTGGATGCTGCCGCCGAAGCTCCAAATCGCCGCCCGGTTCGCCATGCGGCTGTCGAGCTCGGGGCTCATGCCAATACCGACCGGGATACCGGTCGCTTCATAAATGGCGCGGCCGCCCTCAAGCAAATCGTCATAGGTCTTCGGACCATCGGGGTAACCCGCATCTGTCCAAAGCGCGATGTCATAATCGCCGGGATCGGGCACATAGCCATGCGTGTAAGCGTAATAGGTGTCGTTGATCGGCAAGTACGAGGCTGCGTGGCAGGTGCCGGTGCGTTCACCATGGGCTTCCGCCGCGGCTTCATTGATATCGCGCAAGTCATGCAGTCCGTCAATAAAGGACGCAGGCGAGAAAAGCACCTCGACAATCGTATGGCCATCACCAGCATCAATCTCCGCCGCCAGGGTGGAAAACAGCTCGGTGAAATTGACGTGATCGACCGTCACGCCGACGCCGTTCGCCTCGCCCCATTCGGCGGCATAAGCATCGAACCACTCATCATAACGCGGCACGAAGTGGCTCCATTGCAGCAGGCTGATCTCGGTCCCTTCGGCATAGTCGCCCTGCGCATTGATGCCGACGCCAAGGGCGGCAAAAATGCTGAGTACGATTAGCAAGCGTATCGCTCGTTTCATGAATCTGTCTCCTTTAATAGTGAAAATCTTCATTCCGGCCTCTCGGCCATTGTCCAACCTCGATTCTAGCGAACAGTGATTTGCTTGGCAATGATTCCAATGCGTCGTGCAGGAAGTATCGCGCTCGGCGGCTCAGCCCCGGCTGCCGACAAGACCTAAGGAGCGCCAGTGAGCGAAAATCTCTTCTATGCGCTCGCCGGCTAAGGCGACGGCCTCTTCGGCAGTTGCCTCGCCCAGAGCGACTTGGGCGATCACTTTCGGGATGATGTGTTCGGCATAGACCTGCGCGATAGCCGGGTTGCTGAAACCGGGAAAGCCGAAATTTACTGAACGGTCAATTGCTGTCTTCAAAACGGCGAATTTGTCCGCCGGTAAAGAACCGAAGGGGTCATCGTCAAGCCAGCTATCCAATTCTGTGACGGTATCAGGGAAGCATGGCAGGTTGAATAGTTCGCTGTGGTAGGTGATTTCGCTGTAATTGGATGCCAAGTCGAGGAGGAATTTCTTGGCGGCTTGCAGCTGACTGCCTTCAACGTAGGCCGGTATCACACTGATGAAGGCATGAGTCCCGCCGAATGCGCCGGCCGGCCCGACAAGCGCCGGTGTAAAGCCGATATTGGCGGCGGCCGAACGGTCGACTTTTTGCAGACTCCGGTAAGCCGAGTCGGGGTTGAGGATGAAGCTGGTATCGCCGGCGACCAGCGCCTGGTTGTTGCTGGCGCCTGTCCAGCCGAAGACTTCAGCGGTCATGGTTTGATTCTGCAATTCCGCCAGGTATTTGACCGCTTCGACAGTCGCGGGACTATTGAAAACGGGCTTGCCGCTTTCGTCTTGAACGCTCCCGCCAAAGCTCCAGATAACCTCGCGGTTGGCGATCTCGCTGTCGATTTCCGGGCTGATGCCGATGCCGACGGGTATGCCGGTTGCTTCAAAGATCGCCCGCCCGCCGGCGAGCAGATCCTCGTAGGTTTGCGGACCCTGTGGATAGCCAGCCTCCGCCCAGAGTTCGATGTCATAGTTGCCATGGTTGAGGGCGTAACCGGCGGCGAAACCGTAATAAACCCCGACAGCCGGGAGATAGGTCACCGCTTTACAGTGCTGGCGACGCTCGCCGAACAGCGCCTCCGCCTGACTGTTGACGTCGCTCAAATCGTGCAAACCTTGAACCAAAGAGGCGGGAGAGGACGGCAATTCGACAATGGTATGGCCCTGGCCCGCGTCGATCTCAGCCGCGAGAGATGACGGCAACTCCGTGAAATTGACATGGTCAACAGTGACGGAAACGTTGTTGGCTGTGCCCCATTCACGGGTATAGCTGTCGAACCACTCGTCGTAGGTCGGCACGAAGTGACTCCACTGCAGCAGACTGATTTTCGTCTCGTCAGGGAAGACGTCTTGCGCAGCGGACGCGACCACTATGGCAGCGCATATTGCCAGACCTATCAGCGTTCGGATTATCGATGTCATTCAGTTCTCCCGCGCGATTAGCGCTGACCGAATCGAAAGCGCCGCTATCTTAGCCCGGAGCGGTATAGAAGACAATGTCGCCTGTAATCTGAGGCGGGCGGCCAGTCCGCTAGTTGGCGGTCGCTGAGGATTGACGCTTAGAACAGGCCCAGCTGATGCGCCGGCTGCCTGCCATTCAGCAAAACGTACTTCGCCAGCTTATGCGGGGTGCGGATGCCAATCTGCTTGAGATGCAATAATTCGGAGAGCGTGCCGCGCCGGCGCGCGCTGATGATGGCGTTCGCACCGATGGGACCGATCCCCGGCACACGCAGCAACTGCTCGCGCTCAGCCCGCATGATTTCGATGGGCTGATGAATCAGGTGTACATCCGCCCAGGCCTGCTTGGGGTCGATATCAGTCCGCAGGTTGCCATCGCGCAGGAAGGGCAGTTCTTCCACATCCCACTTGTAGTCGCGCAGCAAAAAGCTGGACTGATACAAGCGAAACTCGCGGATGGCTTCGGTCGCCGGCAGGTTTTCAAAAGGCGTACCCGGCACTGGACCGAAAGCGGAGTAATAGACGCGCGCCAATTGCGCCTGACTGTAGAGTTTGTCGCTCATGGACAGCAATTCCAGGTCGGTATCGCCGACGGCGCCGACGACAAACTGCGTGACGCTGCTCGCCAGTTTTTCGTTTCGATGGTCCCGGCGGATCTGCTCCGCCCATTGCAGCATCTGCACCAGTTCTTCAATGAAGATTTTCTTGGGCGCCAATGCCGCCAGGCGTCCGCTGGTCGGCGCTTCGAGATTGACTGAGACGCGATCCGCCAATTGCATCGAGCGATAAAGCTGATCATATTCGATGCCGGGCATGATCTTGAGGTGGATGTAACCGCGGTAGCGCTGCTTGTTGCGGATGATGTCCGCTGTGTCGATGAGCTTGTCCTGGGTCGTCACCGAGCCTTTGATGATGCCGGAGGAGAGAAAGAGACCATCGACTTTGCCGCTGCTCTCAAGCGTCTGAAAGGCGGATGCCATCTCATCAGGCTGGAACGTCACGCGCTTGGTTTTCGCCCGCCCGGCGCGGAAGACGCAGTAGTTGCAGTTGCGCTCGCAGGCGGTGGTCATCATCGACTTCATCACCGCTTTGGGGCCGCGGGGCGTGCTGAGGTGAGAGATGCAATCGTTGAGATTGAACTCTTGCTTTCGCGAGCGGCGTTTGCGCTCGGTCTGCGGGCTGTCGCCAGCCGGCTCGTGCAAGGTGATATCGCCCATCTGCGAGAGCTTGGTCAAGGTTTCGTAAGCAGTTCTTCCAGCCATGCCCCCATGATATAGAACATAAATTCTATTGTCAAGTGGGATATCGAGCAATTTCGAAATTCATTTGCGGGGGAGGGGAAATTACTTCGCCGGCTCGCTCTCATGCCAATCGAGCAGCAGTGGCGGCTGAATGCGCAGCCAGGCTGGACCCCGGTCCTTTAACACATCCAATACTGCAGCGAGCACTTGATCAAAAGCGGGATTAGCATCGATTTCGATGATTCTTTCGCCCTTGTCGCGCAGCAAAGCGATCCCCGCCTGATACTTCTCGGCGCGTTCCGAAAGGTTTCTCTCGAATAGCTCGCGGTCGGTCGGGCGCCCTCGCATGCGCGCATAGCCATTATGCGGACTGACGCTCAGATACACAGTGAGATCCGGAACCCGCGCCCAGCGATTTAGCTGGTGGACATCCTCCATGCTCAAGCCGCCGGTCGACTGATATACCAGCGACGAGAGCACATAACGATCACAGATGACGATGCGCTCCTCGCCCGCATTCAGCGCCGGATTGATGACCTGGTCCAAGTGGTCGACGCGGTTGAGCGCGAATGCCAATGCCAGCGCGCGCGGACTGGCTTCTTGCTCTTTCGCCAGGACCTTGCGGATATACTTGCCGGCGGCGGACGGATCGTGCGGCTCAAACGTGAGGACGACGCGGTCGCGATGCGTTTGCGAAAGCGCCTCGTGTAGCTGCGCTGCGATGCTGGACTTGCCGGCGCCGTCCATGCCTTCGATCACGAAGAAGAAGCTGTCATCCGGCATAGACTTCCCTGATACGCTGATGTGGGTTCGAGTGCATAGCATAGCGGTCGCTCACTTGGATGACAAGCGTACCACGCTGAACATTAGCGCCGGCTGTAAGACATCATGACCTGACACGCAACACATCGAATAGACTATACTGAAAGTCGACCGCAGAGAGAAACGGAATATGCCACGCCAACCACACGCGGAAAAGCGCAGACTCAGCCGGCGAGATTTGCTTCGGCGCTTGACCCTGCTCGGCGCGCTGGGCGGAATGGCCGGCTTCACAGTCGCCCGCCTGAACCGACCCAGGCGCGTCGTCGTCCTGCCTTACGGCGGAAACACAGCCCAGCCCGAAGAGCCGCCGACGATCATCAGTCGCGACGCCTGGGGCGCGCTGCCGGTTGACATTTCGGCGCCCAATGAGCGCGGTGTATACGAGAAGGGTGTGAATCCCATCGGCTGGTATGTCTATCCCGGCGATCTGCGCGATAGCTATCAGACCTTGGTGATTCATCACAGCGCCTTCTACAAAGCGGACGGCATCGCGACCTTGCTGGAAGTGCAGCGCCTCCACCGCGGCGATCGCGGCTGGGCTGATGTCGGCTATCATTATCTGATCGATAAAGACGGGGCGATCTACGAAGGCCGCAACATTGGCGTGCGGGGCGTGCACACGCAAGGGCATAACACCGGCAGCGCCGGCGTCTGCCTGCTGGGCGATTTCCGCTACCGGTCGCCGACGTCGGCGCAATGGGAGGGGCTGGCCTCCCTGAGTCGCTGGCTGATAGCGGAGCTCGATTTGACCCATCTGGCGGCGCATAATCAATTCAACGAAGGAACGCTTTGCCCGGGCGCTGCCGTCCTGAATCAGTTGCCGGCGCTGGCCGAATCCCTCGGCGTCGGCTACGGTATTGAAGGCTATGTGCCGACCGCTGACACCGGCCGGACCTGTCCCTGTCATTCGCCGCTTTGAGCGAATCCCCTACACAGCCGCGCCGAGCTTGTGATAGATTTAGGCGAAATGCGGAACGGGAGAAACAAACATGACAACAGCCTTAAGCGAAGCGGAAATCAAAGCGGGCCTGGCTGAACTGGACGGCTGGTCGCGCGATGGCGATGCGCTGGTTAAGGAATTCCGATTCGACGACTACCTCGCGGGCTTGGCCTTCGCCTCGAGCGTCGGCGTGATCGCCGAAGGCCTGGATCATCATCCCGATCTCAACATCGGCTGGCGGCGCGTAGCTGTGTCCTTCACCACGCACGATGCCGGCAACAAGCTCACTGCCAAGGACTTCGCCGCCGCCAAAGCGATCGACGCCCTGGGTTACCCGCGCTCATAAGTGCTGATTTCCCGTCCGACATCTTCACCGGAACGCAGCGCGCGGGACGCCTCTGCCAAGTGAAGACGATGCTCTTCCCGCCGCTGGGCGATCAACGCGCGGTCTTCCTCGTCCGGCTGAAGGCAGAGTTCAATGCGCTCAAGGGTCGGCGCTCGGTCGAGCGCCCGGTAGTTCACCAGAACTGACGTGACGACATGCACAGCTATGAGCGGTAGAAGAATCACGAAAAATATGGGCCATTGCCCCTCAATCGCTGCCCAAATCAGACATAGCGCCACTACGATATCGATAAACTGCAATACAGTTGGCGCGTACATCCTGAAACCGACTTTCTTGAACTCGCCTCTGACTTCGGTTCGGGTTGGATCTACCTCTCGGATTTCTCCCGTAACGATCCTCTTTTGCGATTTCGATTCGAAGCCCTGCTTTATCAGAGTGCGGACTTCATAATAAATGGTGTCGCCTAGACGCTCATGCGACACTTGATAGCTGCTCTCCGGCTCCAAGCCCGGCGCTTCAACGTCATGTAACTCTTGCAGGCGTCCCATTGCCAGGTCCGCTGGTAAGGCAGTTAATAGGCGAAAGCGTCTGCCGACCCTTCTTTTGCGTCTCCCCTTCGCTTTCATGCGCCGCCCTCGCTGAAATCAGAAGAATCGTGACCCGGCTCGCCAAGATCACTTTGCTCCATGGTTTCGCTGGATGTCAATGGCTTCGCGTCTGGGTTCCGCAGATTTCTTCGCCAAGCCGCCGGGTATTGGTCGCCCTGTCCGGGTTGCGTGAGTGTGCCGATGAGGACTACGACTCGGTCGCGCGCGTCCTTGCCGCCTCGGAACACAAAGTAAAGCAAGGCGCCTATGACCAGGACTCCAGCAATTATGACGAAGTCGGATTCTGGCATCATGCCGTTTAGATACAGCAATGCCACAGCGCCAAGCAGCAGAATGCCGCCTACGACGAAGAATACGCGGATTGCCTGCAATAGCGGAGGTATATGGAGCTCGCCCTCTATCAGCGTCCGTTCTGGACCTATCTGATTGATTTGGCCGCTGACGATCCGGCTGACCATCAACGGTAACAAGCGCTGCCCCCTCAAAACCTCTACTTCAAAGAAAATTATATCGTCCGGCTTTTCACTGCTTATCCTGTATTTCTCCACGTATTCAGAATCGCTCTGCTCATATCCCTCCAAGTCTTGTAGACGCTCCAGGGCGGCATCGGGCGCTAAGCGCGTCTCATAGCGAAATGGTTTGCGGGATTTCCCTTTGGACTTACGGCGCCTGCTCATAGTTGTATCCGGGCATCTTTCTTGCGGTCTTGGCTCATGGCGTCTATCCCCATTTGCTCATTCGATTGCTGCACGCTCTGAAACATCGAAGCTGCGGTCTGCCGCTGCCATCGACGCCCTGGGTTACCCGCGATAGCAGGCTATTCTCAGCCAATTGCGCGCAAGCTTGGCTTTGCTTCGCTCAGCCTTTCAATGTGCTCTGGATGCGCCCGATTAATGGGTTGCTTCGGTTGCGCAATCGCCGGCGCAGCCAAACGACGCACACGGCGGCGATTGCCAAAAGCGTCCATAGCAGAATCACCATCTCTTTGATTGCCGAGCCGTCCAGGGTTGTTATCACTGCGGCGAGCAATATGCCCACAGCAGCGTATTCGAATCCGGGCAAATAGCGTTCGGCAGACTTGATTTCACATTCAACAAGGGATCTTTGGGCGTCCAGTTGACGGATGGTGCCGGTGACGACCCGCTCCGGCAGCCACTTGTTGCCCCGCTGCAGAACCTCAAAGTAATGACTGTCGTGCAGCTTTTCCCCTGAGACCATATAGCGGTTAGGCCCGTACAACAGAGAGATTTCGCTCTTCAGCTCACTGTTCAGGCGCGCAATGGCGTCATCCATGTGCAAGGGCGACTCAAAACGATAGGTATCACTTGGCTTGCCCTTCAACTTGAGACGCTTCTTCATTTGCTGGTCCTTGACGCTTTGTTGTCCAATCTTTGCTTGCTGGGCTTGCGCTGCTGAAGCGGGACAGCGGGGTCCTGCTCAGTCGGATGCTCTGGCGCTGCAAAATGCTGCTTCATCGTCTCCGCGACATACAGATCTGACTCCTGTTTGGTCTGCCGCAGCCGTCTCCGCCGCCGGGCTAGCAGGTTGCGGTCCTCCTGCCGTGGCTGAACTGCGCGCTCGATAAGATCAAGCGCCGGGTCACGGGCAATCTTGCGATTGCTGCTGAGGAAGGCGAAGATGAAAGCCAGCGCGGCGATGACGCCAAACCCAATTAGCTCCGACGTGTCCAGTTCCCCTCGGCTCGCCAAATACACAGGGATACCCGACATAACCAGGGCAAAACCGAACATGATGGCTGGCACCTGCGCCGCCCCCTTTGGCTCACAGTCCACCAAAGTGGTGGATTCATCGATTTCGCGGATCTGCCCTGTAAGAACGCGGACGTATCGCGTCGGCGTTCGGTGGTCCCTGACATGTTCGCGCACCTCGAAGAAGATGGTGTCGTCAAGCGCCTCACTGGATACCTGATACAGCGGTCTGCGCTGCAAGCCCCACACTTCGCGCGGCAGGAGGTCATGCAGGCGGGCCAGCGCCAACTCGGCCGGCAGCGCCGTCTCGAAGCGGTAGTGTTCGCGGCGTCTCTTTATGCTGGGTTTCTTCATGCCTCATCAGGAAGCCTGCGCGATTCGCGTGTAGACTATAGCACAGCTTCACCTGTCTATCGTTTTGAATGATTGCCGCCATGCGTCTGCTGCTCTTCAACCTCATGACCGACGAGAGCGATCCTGTGCTCGGTTTCGCCCCCGGCTGGATCCGCGAGTTGGCGGCGCGCTGCGAGCTCATCGATGTCATCACCATGTACCGCGGCGCGTATCAACTGCCATCCAACGTCCGCGTCGCCTCGGCCGGGCGCGAGCGAGGCTTGAGCAAGCCGCGGCGTCTGCTGAACTTCTACCGGCATCTGCTGCCTTTGCTGTCTTCGCGGCGCTATGATGCCTGCTTCGCGCACATGATGCCGCTCTTCGCCGGTTTGGCCGGACCGCTGCTCAGCGCGCGCGGCATCCCGACGACGCTCTGGTATACACACCGGGAGCGCTCGGCCCAGTTGCGGCTTGGCTTAACGATGTCGCGGCGCGTCGTCAGCGCCGACGCCAGCAGCTTCCCCTACGCGACCGACAAGCTCCGCGTCATCGGGCATGGCATCGACACCGACTTCTACGCGCCACCCCCATCCTCTAAACCCCTCCCGCCATCTCTATGGCGGGCATCCCAAGATGAGGGAGGGGGAATCCAAGTGCCAAGCTCGGACAGGGCTACCCAAACTCCCTTCCCTCCTGGTGGGGGAAGGGCCGGGGATGGGGGGGATCCCCTGGTGCTGCAGGTGGCGCGGCTGGCGGCGATCAAGCATCAGGCGACGACGATACAAGCAGTGGCCGGTGCGGAGGCGCGACTCGCGCTGGTCGGCGGGCTGCAGCCGGGTTATCCGCCGGGCTATGAAGCGCGCTTGCGCCGCCTCATCGACCAGCTCGACCTGGCGGAGCGCTGCCAGCTGCTCGGCGACCTGCCCGCTGTCGAGGTCCGCGACTGGTATCGGCGCGCTACTGTGGCAGTGAACATGAGTCCGCCGGGCCTCTTCGACAAGGCGGCGCTGGAGAGCATGGCTTGCGGCGTGCCGACGGTCCTTTGCAATCCGGCCTTCGCGCCGCTGCTCGGCGAGCATCGCGAGTTGCTGCTCACGGAGGGGCCGGAGGACATCGACGGCTTGCGCGAGCGGCTGCGGCGTCTGCGCGCGCTGCCGGCGGCGGAACGCGCGGAGATCGGCGGCGCGCTGCGGGAGAATGTCCTCCGCCAGCACGGCCGGCCGCAGTTGATTGAGCGGCTGCTGGCGGTGTTGGCGACGGGGGAGTTGCCGCCCCCCATCCCCTAACCCCTTTCCCGCCATCTCTATGGCGGGCATCCCACCAGGAGGGAAGGGGAACTAGATTGCAAACAATGTGTCCTCAACCGGCGTAGCTCCAGCCGAGCTCGGTGAGCGAGAGCACATCGGGCGGCGTGGCTTCTTTCAGCACCTCGGCGTTGATGGCTTCGCCGATGACGATGTCGTGGTCGCCGCCGACATCGACGATCTGCGTGACCTTGCATTCGATATAAGCGGCGGCGCCGGCTAGGACGGGCACGCCGGTTTCGGGCGCGGGGGCATAATCGGCATTATCCATTTTGTCCGGCTTTTTGGCGCGGCCGCTGGTCACGGGCATGATGGCGTCGGAATCGGCCTGCAGGAAAATGTTCAGGCCGAAGACGCCGCCGGCCGAGACGACGCCGTGGGAATAGCAGGACTTCTGGATGCCGACGGCGATGAGGCGCGGCGCGTAAGACATCTGCGAGACCCAGTTGACGACCATGGCGTTGACGTCATCGCCGTTTTTGCTGGTGAAGGAATAGAAGCCGTAGGGCATCATCTTGAGGGCGTCTCTGATTACGTCGTCTGACATGTTTTCTTTCTCCGTTGACCTTTTCTGGTTTCAGGGTTCACTATATCAGCGCTGATTTGCCTTGTCCAATTGCGCCGAGATCCTTTCCAGCACTTCGAGGATTTTCTCGTCCGTGGTCGGTTCCGGCTCGAGCTCGGGCTCGGGTTCTGGTTCGGGCTCCGGTTCGGGCTCGGGTTCCGGCTCGGGCTCGGGGGCGACTTCTTCCTCGTCGCCGTCGAGCATATCGCCGATTTCATCGACGGCTTCATCCAGCTTGTTGACGACTTTGATCATGACGAAGATGGCGGCGGCGGTGATGCCAAAGTCGATGACGACATTGAGAAAGTTGCCGATGTTGATGGTGGCGACCTCGGCGGCGTCTCGGCCGAAGTTCAGGGCATTGAGCGGGATGACCCAATGGGAGAAGTCGAGCCCGCCGGTGAGCTGGCCGATGGGGGGCGTGACGACATCTTTGACGAGCGAGGTGGTGATGCCTTTGAAGGCGGTGCCGA
>JAPOYU010000084.1 GCA_026706395.1 Chloroflexota bacterium | reverse complement strand
CGATATTGGCGCCTTCGCGCGTACCCCACCCAACTTGTGTAACTATGATTGGCGTGCCTGCCAGGTCATTCTCCGTCAAAACCTCTGCGTAGAACTCCATCAGCTCAGGGAAATACTGTAAGAAGGATTCATAGTGCGAATCCACTCCGGGCGGCTTGTCACAACATTTTAGAGTCGGCGGAACGGCAGAGGCGCCGAAAGCCGCTCCGATTGCGTCGCTGTAATCGGCGGCGCCTCCTTCTAGCATCTCTTGAAGATATTTACCGGTATGTATGGAATTATAGCCATCAGAAAAACCGACCGGCGCCAAACCCCCGCTTATGACCAAGGCCTCCTCGTCATGCGACTTTATCGTCTCATAGCCAATTTTGAGCAGCGGCACGTAGAACTGCGCGCCCAGGTGAACTTCATCCGGTATACCATAATCGCCGTCGGCATTAAGTTCAGGCTCTCGCTTATAGACGGGAATCGTCCAGTATCTGAGGAGGTTGGGTGACTTCCATATCTCATACGCATCAACGATCCCGGCGTAGCGCGTTGCCAGATTGGCCATAAATGTCGCGAAATCGTTGAGATCTTCTGGCGGTCCGCCGTAATCACGCAGTTGACTGTTAAGTTTCTCAGTGTAGCTTGTACGGCTCCATGCGGGCGCGGCAAAGACATTCAGCAGGATATTAACGTCCACGTGTTCCATCGCTGCCACTGTCGCATCCAAGGCCGCGTAATCATAAACACCTTGCTGAACTTCTATCTCCTCCCAAGGCACATCAATCTTGACCCAGTCGACGCCCAGCTGAGAAACCCGCTCAGCCAACGCGCCGGCTACATCCTGATCCGTAAAGACCTGAATCCCGTATCCAAATCCTGGCCGCGCCGGAGCGTACGCAGACCCGGGTACCAGAATGCTGTCATCAAGCTGTATCAGACCGGGGTCAGTGATGCTGTTCAGCAACTGAAGAAACTCCACCGTTGTGTTATAGGCTTCGGCAATCTTGGTCAGGTTATCTCCCCGTTGCACGATATGGACTTCTAACACCATGTTTCCCAGCTTAGGCACCAATATCGCCTGATTAACTCTGATGTCTCTTGGATCCGGCAACCGGTTGAGAGCCTGAAGCGAGGCGACGCTGACGCCATAACGCTGCGCTATGCCAAAGAGCGACTCGCCCGACTGAACGACGACAATTTCGAAGACCCTCTCATCGATCTTCGGCACGAGGATGCTGCGTCCAACTGCCAGGTCCAAACGACCGCCGATCCCGTTCAACGATGTCAAAACCGAAACAGTCGTGTTGTATCGCCGCGCAATGCTATACAAAGATTCATCCGGGCCTACAACATGAATTTTCAGTTTCTCTTGGTTGACAGAGGGCACAGTCAAGATCTGACCAGCAAAGATGCTCCGCCCATCGGCAATGTCATTCAAGCCCTGCAATAGTCCCGCGCTAGTATTGAATCGTTTGGAAATACTGAAGAGCGTATCACCGGGCTGCACTTCATAGACTTCGACGTAAGAACTGGCGCCAGTCGGGACCAAGATACTCTGACCGGCATACAACTGACCGGTGTCAATTATGTTGTTGGTCGCTGCCAAGGCTTCCACTGTCGTATTAAATCGCTGAGCCAGGCTATATAGCGAATCACCGCTCTGAACAATGTAAGTGTCAAAGGTTGCCGCCGGGTTAGCTTGAGACTGTTCGTCTTCAGCGGCAACATTCGCGCCTTGCGCCAGTAATCCAATAAGCGTTGCAGTAAAACATACTGCAGTTAATGTAATTCGCCACTGACGAAGCATGGAGCACATCCCGCCATCACAAACACCCTTCCCTGAGTGGAGTCTACAGGTGAGCCCTAAATCGCGCTAATCAAATGCAAACTATTACTGAAATGTTTAGTCTGCGTGCCCAACTTCGGCCGTACACAGAACGAAAGAGTTGCCGCCGTCGACTAATGCCAGCCTTTCACCGCTCGCAGCGTCGTACCAGCCGACGCGGATTTCATATTGGCCGGCGGCCAGATCTTGCGCGGGCAAGTAATACACGTCGCGAAATGCGGCATCGAGATTCCAAGTGGTGGAATCGAGACGACCTTCTTGAGGATACTGATCGTCCTGCGTCCATAGGTTGCTTCCAGCCGCCGGATTATAGGCGCCGTAGGCATGTACAAAGGTCTTCAAAGGGCGCGCGGTAGTCGAAAGCGGCCGCCAATGTAAATGCAGCAGCCACTCTCCTGTCGGCAAGCGCAGCGGACAGTTCTCCGCGGTCAGCAATGCCACAGTTGCGTCAAATCGCGCCAACTCGATGTTTAAGTTCTGGAGAACGGTCCAACTCTTGTATTGCCGAACGGGTAGCCCAGCGACATCGGTTCGCAATACTTCCTGCATGTTGTCACGCATCCACTCCGACACTGCGCCGGCATTTTGCCAGCCCGCTTGCTCTCGGGCCACGACATAAATGCTGCTGAACCGTTGACGGTGTAGTTCAAGCGAGGACTCGATTTCGGCTACAGGCTGGTATGACTTGACCGGCAAACCGATGTCCCGCGCAGGTCCGTCATAGTAGTAACCAAAAGCCGGATCAACCGACAGTTGAATCACCAGGTCGTTTTCGGTAACGCGCGAGTTCAAAAAGGCACCTAATTGATCCCAAGCCGGCGCCTTGCGGAATGCAGGATTATTGAAGTACGCGTCTATAGTCGAAAGCGCTAGCACAAACCAGGGAAGCAGCAGGAGAACAGATAGCAGCCAACCTGGAACGCCAATATATCGACGTAAGAATCTTGCGACATGGTGGCTGCCCAATACATAGACAAGGATGAATGCCGGAACCGCCGACAACACGTAGCGTGGATGAAATAGGTTGTAGCGCTGCGAGACCACGCCGAGCAAAACCAACGGCCCCATCCCAGCCAGAATCACAAAACGAAACTGCCTTGGGGACCGCCGGTACAAGACAACCGCGAGGAGCAAACAAACGAGCGATAGACCGACCCCAACCATTGACTGATCAAAAGGAATCGTGCTTCCTAGTGATAGAACGGGCACAAAGCGATGAATGTAGTCGATAACCGAGAATGTCTGCACCAAACCTGGGTAGTAGCCAAGAAAGCCGTGTTGCACTTGTATCAGCAGCAACCCGGTAATGAGCAGTGCCGCCATGATGAACTGTATGACCAGCAAGCGTCGCAGGAAGTCCCAATCCCTCCAGCGCATAACTAACGCAAAGCAGGCTAACGCAACGGTTGAGAAGGACTCGGTGTAGATGCTAAGAGCGGCGAAACCGCCGATGAGAGTGTAAAGCCGCCAATCCGCTTTCTGAGGACGATCGACAAGGCGTAGACCTAACCAAAGCGATGTGGCGCTCAACCCGCCCCAATAGCCATAGTTGCGGAATTCCTGACTGTGCCAGATCTCAAATGGATGAAGCGCCCACAGCAGGGCGGCGAGCAGCGCGCAACTGGTGGTCCGCGACAGCCTCCAAGCCAGAGCGAATATCGCCGCGATTCCAATGCTGTTGCCCAGGACTGACAGATAGCGTAAGGCGAATAGCGAATCTATCCCGCCGACGATAAAGTTCCACAAGCGCCCGACCGCATAGACCAGCGGTGTATGCGGCTCGCCC
>JAPOYU010000067.1:27085-31994 GCA_026706395.1 Chloroflexota bacterium | reverse complement strand
GCATCTTTTTGCGTCGTAGTGACAGACAGGACACAGACAATGGCAAAATATTTCCAGTTGCACTCGCCGAAACCCGCGGCAGCGACCGATCGCCCTCATACTCCTCGGCGGGCAGTGTCGCGGCTGCAATTACCGGCGCCCTATGGAGTACCGAACGAGCCTTGTAAAGGCTTTGTTACGCTCGGCTTAAGCGATTAGTGATATTCGGCAAACGCGCAATTTCGTGGTATATAATATGTGCGAGCAAGCTGGCAGGTTGCGTCAGTGAAGTTGAGAGGCGCGGAAATCAGTGTCAAGCATCAGCGTATTGCAACAGCGTGTCTTGCTGCTCAACGGCAGCACCTGGGAACCGCTTTCGGTGATCACGGTTCAGCGCGCCATAAACCTGCTCCTGGGCGGCAAGGCGATCGCGGTCGAGATGACCGGCCTCTACCTGAACACCGTTCGCAGCAAATTCGAGGTGCCGTCTGTCATCGCGCTGAAGTCCTACGTCAACGTGCCGCGTCGCAAGTCCCACTGGAGCCGCAAGGGTGTGCTCGTGCGCGACGATTACACTTGCATTTACTGTGGACTAAGGCTAGGCGCGCAACTCCGCGGCAAAGTCCTGAGCAAGCGGGACTTCACGATCGATCATATCATCCCGCGCTGTAAAGGCGGCAAGGACACCTGGTCCAATACCGCCTGCGCCTGCGCCAAATGCAACCACCGCAAGGGGAACCGATTGCACAACGTCGCCGGTATGCGCCTCTTGTGGGAACCCAAAACCCCGCGGACCAGCTACTTGGTCATCGCCCTGGGTTCCGGCCCCGAAGTCTGGAAACGTTACGTCGAGATTTAGCCACAACTTCGACGGCCAGCGCCGCCTAAAGTCTTGTTGACAAGATAGAACGCCTGTGCTATACTGCTGATACTCGAGTCGGATGCGGACTTTGACGACTCGCGATCGATCATAACCTCGACGGAAACAGGCGGAGCAACAGCATGCAACTCAGCGCCGCGGTAACGCGCGGGCAGATCGTCCGACTGACTTTGCCCTACTGGGATGCGGAACGCGGCCTCTACACGGTGGAATACGTCTATCGCAACGGCGCGCTAAGCGTCGTTTCGCACGCTGACCGCCGTCGCTATGAGGTGCCGGCGCATATCTGTCGGCCCGTGAGTGTTAATGGCAAGGACAGACACTAGCCTCGGCGTTTCTGCTAAAGAGCGCCTAATGTCGCCTGCGCGGTTTGCAGCAAAAGCTTGATGCCCGCACAGCCGAGAAACACAGCGCAAGCCAGATTGACCCAGCGGAAGAGCCGCTGGTTCAGCAGACGCCGCCGTCCGATCTCAACCACCGTAGCGAAGAAGAAACACCAGCAGACTTGCGCAATCATAAATCCAGCGAAGAATGCGAGGAGGTGTTTGGGTTCGGGATCGAGGAAACCAATGCCGATAATCGTGCCGCTCATGCCGACCCAAAATGTAATATTCTGCGGATTTGACAAGGACAGCATGGCCCCGGCCAGCAAGTGATTCTTCCGCTCGTCATTGCCGCCGTCAAACGCCAGGTCGCCGCGAGACGCTTCCCAGGCTTCCCAGGCGAAACGCAGCAGCAGCGCGCAGCCAAACAGGCCCAGCGCAAAAGTGATTAAGCGATTCTGAAACAGGACCGAAACGCCCAACAGCGCGATTATCGCCCAGACGCCATCGCCCAAGAGCGAGCCTAGCTCGACATGCAGCGCGGCGGTCCAGCCGTGGGAAAGCCCGCGCCGCAGCGACTCAAACCCGATAATTCCCGGCTGCGCGGCGAAGGCGAGTGACATGGCGAAGGCTGTGAAAAAGAGGGCTTCCATGCGGAACAAATCCAGGCAGCGCGATCAAGGACGCAATCGTAGCCGACCGTTCCCGCGACAAACACGGAACTTATTGCCAAGAGGCAGCGCTCTGGCTTGGCAGAAGTCAACAATGCCGAAGAATTCGTCTGGCCGGAATGCTCGCTACGACCCGGCATCCCATTCCAGCAAGATCGAGGCTATCAGAGTCGCCTGACGGGGCAAGCTGTCGATGATGACATGTTCGTGCGGGGCATGCGCGCCATCACCATGCGCGCCCAAGCCGTCCAGCGTCGGAATGCCCATGGCGGCGGTGAAGTTGCCATCGGAGCCACCGCCAGTTCCCGCCTCATAAATCGTTACACCGCAGCGCTCGCCAATGGCGGCCGCTTGCTCAAACAAGCCCGGGTGACGCTCCATCGGCGGACGATGGTGCTGTCGCGTACATGTCACTTTGGCGCCCGGCATCTTGGGATAGAGATCGGCGAGCGCGGCGTTCAGATTCTCCATCGCTTCCATAGTTAATACGCGCGTGTCGATATGCGCCCGAACGCGAGCGGGAATGACATTGCCGGCCGTACCGCCTTCGACCATCGTGATCGAAACCGATGTCCCGTACTTGAGGTCGTTCAGCCGGTTGATTTCCAGAGCCTGCTGGGCGAACTCAATGATGGCGTTTATGCCTTCCTGCGGCGCGATACCCGCGTGCGCCGCGCGGCCTTCGACGACGAGCTCATACTTGCCGCCGCCCTTGCGCCAGGTCTTGATCGCGCCTTCTTTGGTAGCGGGCTCCGTCACCAGCACCAAGGCGCAACCCGCCGCCAGCCGCTTGATCAGCGCTTCACTATAGGGGCTGCCGATCTCTTCATCCGTCGTAACGAGCAGATGTATTGGCCGATCCGCCAGTTGATCCCGTTCGCGCAAGGCTTGTATCGCCTCAAGAACAATAACGACGCCGGCTTTCATGTCCAGCGCGCCGGGCCCGAAGTAGCGTCCGCCCTCGCGACGAATGGGCATGGTCGACAAAGTACCGATTGGATGCACGGTATCAATATGGACCATAAACAGGACCGGTTCACCCGGCGCATCCGCATTCCACGCCGCTTGCAAGAAGTCGCCAACTTCGGATTGTGGATGCCTCACAACGCTATCGGCGTCGAGCGCGTCGAGCTTCGCCGCCAGGAAATTGACAAGCGCATCGACCTTGCCCTTGTCGCGAGTGAAGGATTCCCGCTCTACCAGCTCGGTCAAGAGATCAAGCATGGCGCCCTGCCGGCTGCGGAAGTATTCCAATAGATCAAACATATCTAACTCGCCCTTCTGCCCATGATCGGCATTTTGATCAACCTGTGTCCAACTGGTCAGCCAGCCAAAGGAGCAAATCCTCTTCCAGCTCCGGCTGAAGCTGCAACATGAGCGCGCCACGCCCGCCCGGCACTGCAAGAAATCTCGCCTCGCCCCGCGCCGCCTCTGCCAACGCCGCTGCCGCGCGCCGGGCTTCCGCGTCAGCATTGGCAGCCGCCAGCCACAGCGGCCGCTCCCCGTAGGATGGCAGCACGTTCAACAGCGTGTCGCGGGAAAGCGGGCTGAGCAGCGCCAGCGCGTCGCAGAGGGAATTGACGGCGCAAGCCAAAAGCGCCAGGTCAGCCGCCCGGCCCGCGCCGACAACCGCGATCAGGCCCGCGTCGACGTTTGACACGGCGATCAGCGACTGCAGCATCGTTTCGACATGTCGCGCCCGCGTCGTCGCTTCCGTCTCCAGGACAAGCGCGACATATCCAGCCTGAGACAGCCTCGATGGCAGGTTGCCCCAGGCGCGCGCGTCTTCGCCGAGCAGCAGCAGGCCGGGATTCCGCGGCCCGTCAGCCAGATAGAGCTCACCCCTAATCGACGTAGCGGCATCCAGCAGGACTGTGACGCCATGTTCCGAGTCGGCATCCGGCGCCGGGGGCAGGACAGCGCCAACCGGAAAGGACGCAAGACCTGGGCTGGTTTCGCCGACGGCGCGGCTGTCCTCGCCATATAGCTCATCAGAACTGACTATGTGAATAGTAGGGGTCGGATCAAATCGCGGCGCATAGGCGATTCTCGCCGCTGCCGTGGGTCTGGCTCCGACGGTGAGCCGGCAGCTGGCCAAAAGCATCACAACAAATATGGCCCCGCAGAGGTTGCGCCGGATATGACGCGAAGACTGCGCGCTAAATGCCGACCGCATGTACGATCATCCGCTCGCTGTCGGCATCGTATGGGGCGCCATCCGTATCGCCTAAAACACTTTTCAAGGCGAATCCGCAGCGCTCCAGCAGCAAACGCAGCTCCGGCAGAAAGAAATACCGCAGGCGATGAGGCGCCATCAGCCGTTTGACCAGACCTTCGCCGTCAATCTCATCGTATATCCATTCTACGCTGAGGATCTGATTCGCGCGGTCAAGATAGCTGACCGATTGCAGCATGATCAGGTGGCCCGTCTCCGGATCGAGGAAGCTGCGCTCCAGGTTCAAGGCGTCGCTGTCTTCCGAGGCGAAGGCGGGACCGGCGTTTGGCAAGTCGATAACCAAGGTTCCGTCCGCAGCGAGGAAGCGGCGCAGATTCCCCAGCAGCGTAATCTGTTCATCCAAGTCCTGAAATTGCATCAACACGTTGTAGGAAAGCAAGATCAAGCCGAATTCGCGCGACCAGCGATGAGTCATAACATCCCCATAAACAAATGAGATTCGCTGGCGCAGTTGTGGCGACGCCTTCAGTTTCTGCTCCAGCCGGTCGAGCATGGCGCGGTCCTTGTCGATGCCATGCACCGAGTACCCCGCTTTCGCCAGATGGAGCAACACCCGCCCGGTGCCGCAGCCCACATCGAGGATGCCGTCTGCAGCCCCCGCCGCCAGCCGGCTGTACATGGCGAGATCATCAGTCTTGTCGCTGTTTTCGGCATCATAAAAGCGCGCCACTGTCGTGTAGAAAGCGGACATGCCCAGTCTCGATATCCTGGTTTTCGCAAAGAATCTCTAGTTCAGGTTTTGAAATATGCCGGCCGCGCCCATTCCACCGCCGATGCACATCGTCACCATTCCGAAGCTGCTGTCGCGGCGATTCATTTC
>JAPOYU010000067.1:0-27075 GCA_026706395.1 Chloroflexota bacterium | reverse complement strand
TCATTTCGTTGATGATCTGCACGGTCAGCTTGGCGCCGGTGCAGCCCAGCGGATGGCCGAGCGCAATCGCGCCACCGTTGACATTCACAATCTCCGGATTCAGTTCCAATTCGCGCATGACGGCCAACGATTGCGAGGCGAAGGCTTCGTTCAGTTCGATTAGGTCGATATCGTCCAGGCTCATGCCGCAGCGCTCCAACACTTTCGGCACGGCTTTGATCGGCCCCACGCCCATAATCTCCGGGCGGACGCCGGCCACGGCAAAGCTGACAAAACGCGCAAGCGGCTGCAAGCCCAAGCGCTCGGCTTTTCCCCGCTCCATGACGATCACCGCCGCAGCGCCATCGCTCAAAGGGCTGGAATTGCCCGCCGTCACCGAACCGTTCGGCTTGAAGACCGGCTTCAATCCGGCGAGCGCCTCCAAAGTGGTCTCGCGCCGCAGGTGCTCATCGTGGTCAAGCAGTTTGTTGACCGTCGCCGGCATACCATCGTCGCCGACAACCGTCTCGTCCCATTCAAAAGGCACTATCTCTTCGGCGAAGTAGCCGGCATCGGTGGCTGCGGCCGCTTTGCGGTGGCTGTTGCAGGCGAACCGGTCCATGTCATCGCGGCTGATGCCAAACTCAGAGACAACCCGCTCGGCCGTCAGTCCCATGCTCATATAAACATTGGGGTCGTTCGCCGCCATGTGCGGATTGGGGCTGAGGTGATGGCCCGTCATCGGCACGGAAGACATCGACTCAGCGCCGCCGGCGATCACGACATCGGCTTGGTCGGCGATGATGCTGTTGGCCGCCAGAGCGATCGTCTGCAAGCCACTCGAGCAGAAGCGATTGACAGTCTGCCCGGGCGTATCAACGGGCAAGCCGGCGCGCAAAGCGATGACTCGGGCGAAGTTCATGCCCTGCGAACCCTCCGGCATGGCGCAGCCCATAATCACATCGTCAACATCCTGCGGGTCCAGTTTGCCGGCGGTTTTCTCCATGACATCGGCGATGACGGTCGCCGCCATGTCGTCCGAGCGCGCGTTTCTTGTGTTGCCGCGGACCGCTTTGCCGACGGCTGTGCGTGATGCCGCTACGATTACTGCTTGGCGCATATGCTTTTCCTCACTTTCGTGTCTAGCCTTCGCCTCGCGGATCTTTGCCGCTCTTGCGCTAATTTCGCAGGGGCTTGTTCGTCTGCAGCATGTGCATGATGCGCTCCTGCGTCTTCGGCTCCATGATCAAGCTCAAGAAGGCTTCTCGCTCCAGATTCAATACAACCTGCTGATCGATCCACTGCGGCTCAGCCAGCGCCGCGCCGGTCAGAATATAGGCCAGTTTCCGCGCGATCAGGGCGTCGTGTTCGCTGGCGTATCCCGCTTCCTCAAACCCGGCCACGCCTATCAGCAGGGCGGCATGAGCATCGCGGCCGGCCGCATAGACCGGCTCCGGTTTCCGCGGAATGTAAGTTTCGCTCAAGGCCAGCGCCAACTTCTTTGCCTCGCCCAATAGATGGGCGCGGTTCATCACGATCCTGTCCGACTCCGCCAGCAAACCCAGCGCCTTCGCCTCCTTGGCGCTGCCGCTGACCTTCGCCAGCGCTATCGTCTCAAAGGCCTTTTGCAGGCCGGCGAGCACATCGTCCGAGCCGCCGCGCGCCAGTGGATTGACCAGCCGCCGCACCAGCTCCTTGCAGCCGCCACCGGCCGGGACCAAGCCGACGCCTACCTCGACCAAGCCCATGTACAGCTCGGCATGGGCGACGACCGCCGCGCCTGACATCACCAACTCCGCGCCGCCGCCCAGCGCCATATTGTGCGCCGCGACCACCACCGGCTTGGGCGCGTATCGCAGCGCTTGAGTCAAGTCCTGCAGGCTGACCAGGACCTTCTCGATGCCTTCCAGCCCCGCCATCAGCGCCGATGGATCGAGATTAGCGCCGATGGAAAAACGCTCGCCATCATTCCCGATCACCAGCGCCCTGAATTCGTCCCGCGCCAGAATGTCCAGCGCCTTCCAGCCTGATTCAATCAAGCCGCCAGTGATGCTGTTCTGCTTGGACTTGAAGGCCCAGAGCAAAGCGCCATCGCCCATGTCGTAAACCGCGCCATCGCCATTGCTGAAAACCTCGACGCCGGAAGCCGCCAAATCAGCGACCGTGACCAAGCGCGCGTCCCTCTCCAGCGGCAGATAGGCGCGCTCCTGCGGACTGTAGTAGCCGGTGACCTTGCCGCCTGCGTCCCGCTGGTAGAAGGTCGCGTGTCCGGCCGCCATCATCGCTTTGACCCAGTCCGCAACCGGATAGCCATCCGCCTCGAAGCGGTCGATCGTCTCCGCCACGCCGATCGCGTCCCAAATTTCGAAGGGTCCCATCTGGTGGGCGAAACCCCATTTTTGCGCGTTGTCCACATTGACGATGGTATCCGTCACTTCCGGAACGCGGTTGGAGGCGTAGGCCAGCAAAAAGGCATGCAAGTGCCACAGATACTGACCAGCGCGGTCATCGGCGTTGATCAGCAGCCGGATGCGTTCGCCGAGCGGCTCGGCCTTGCGGTATTGGCCCACGCTATCGAAACGCGGTTTGCTGGGCGGCTCGTACTCCAGCGTCTCAAGATTCAGCGCCCAGAGTTCCTTCTTCCCGCCATCGCGCCGCATGTGATAAAAGCCTCTGCCCGTCTTCCGCCCCAGCCAGCCGCGCTCCAGCAGTTCATCGGAAAGCGCCACGTTCTTTTCATGCAGCAGCAGTTCCCGCGCCGGGTCATCCGGAATCGCATGATACAAGTTGCGCGCCACGCCGACGGCGATATCAAAGCCGACCAGATCGTTCAGATTGAAGGTGGCCGTCTTCGGGCGTCCGATCAAGGGACCGGTGAGCGCGTCAACTTCTTCGACGCTATAGCCATGGTCCAGCGCGTAGTTGGTCGCTTGCATGCCCGCCATCGACATGAATCGATTGCCGATGAAGTTCGGCGTATCGTTGCAGAGCACCGTGCCCTTGCCCAAGGTCTCGGCGCCGAAGCGCAGCATGAAATCCACGATGTCGCGGTCGGTGCCGGCATGTGGGATGATCTCCAGCAGGCGCAAATAGCGCGGCGGATTGAAGAAATGCGCGCCGAGGAAACGACGCGTGAATTGCCGCGGCAAGCCCTCAGCGATGCTGGCTATAGGAATTCCCGATGTATTCGTCGTCACGATTGCATCGTCGCGAAGGACATCGACCAGCCGCTTCATCAAGCCGCGTTTAATCTCCAGATTCTCAACGATGGCTTCGATGACCCAGTCGGCTTCAGCTGCCTGATCCAGATCGTCTTCTGTATTGCCGATGCCGAGATTGGCCAGGTCATCGGCGCTGTAAAGCTGCGGCGGCCGACTTCGACGCAGGGCCTTCAGATTGCGGGCGGCGATCGAATTGCGGACGGCCGCTCCATCAGACGGCGAGCTGCTCGGCGGCGGGATATCGAGCAGCCGGGTCTCGATGCCAACTCCGGCCAAAAGCGCCGCGATGCCGCCGCCCATCGTGCCCGAGCCAATCACTGCCGCTCTCTTGATCTGGTAGCCCATCTATACGGTCACCCTTTCCAAAGCTGATCGTTTACCATTCCAACTCGACGCCATCGTAGCGATAGAACTTGCCGTTGTCGGAATTGCCCAGTCCCTTGATTATCGCAAGCAATGCGCGCGCCGATTCTTCCGGCGAAAGATTTGCTGCCGGACCACCCATGTCCGTCCGCACCCAGCCGGGCGCCAGCGTGACTGCAATGATGCCTCCCATCGCGCCATCAACGGCGAGGACGCGCGCCGCCATATTCATCGCCGCCTTGCTCATGCGATAGGCATAGGAACTGCCGCCGGCGCGGCTCAGCGAGCCCAAGCCGGAAGAGATCATGACGACGCGCGGATTATCGCCCCGCTTCAACAAGTCACGGCAAGCCTGCGTCACAATCAGCGAACTGACGGCGTTTGTCGTAATCACATGGCTGACTTCAGTTACCGTCAGCTTCCCCATGATTCGGGCGTGGTCGCCGCCGCTGATCCCCGCATTGTTGACGAGGATGTCGAGTGCGCCGGCTTCCTCGCTGACAACTTCGACAGCCCGGTTTATTGACGCCTCGTCTGTGACATCCATCTGCAGGACGCGAACGCGAGAATTGTGCTCTTGCGCGAGCTTATTCAATTGCGCCGCGCCATCCGGATTGCGGCAGGCGGCGTAAACGCGAGGGTCGTCTTGAGCCAGGAACTGTCTCGTCAGAGCGAGGCCGATGCCCCGGTTCGCGCCCGTGATGAGGATGTTTTGCATGATTGGAATCTACTCGCTCTCCGGTTGTGGCGATGAAACATCGTCCAGGTTTTCCTCAGTGTCAAATTGGCTTAAACTATCCGCGTCGAATTCAAAGACTTCGATTTCACTTCTGCGAACGCCGATGTCATGTTCTATCAGGAGATCGAGCAGTCGGTCTCCATCTATCAATGTAATTGGCGACACGTTTGGAATTATGGCGACTGACTTTGCTTGTTTTGTAAACCCTCCAAGCGTGATAATGGAGCCGCGCACTGCCTCAAATAGTGGAATCGATCCGCGCAATTGATTAAGAATCTGTATTCCGATGTTGCTCCTCGTTCGCTTGACCTGAACGACTTCGCGCACGCGACTTATGCCTAGTTCAATATCTGCGACAACATCTACGCCTTTGTCTCCTGCCCGCTTAGTTACTGTGACATCGTCGTAATTCATCGCTTCAAGCAAGCGCTTTATGAGATGCTCGAAATGGTAGGGATCCATTTCTTGCAAGTAATCCCCAAGCTGTAGACGCGCTTGATCATTGGCCCGTTTTGCCTGTTCAGCGACTGTGAGATTAGGCCCAGGCTGTGTAGGCTGCACTCGGCGAAGATAAGCTAAGCCGGCATCGGTGACTTCGTAAGCATGCCCAGATCTTTCGATTAGCTCCCGCTTGCGCAGGTGTCGAAAACGCGCGCTGAGGGCTGAGTCGATAGATGCTTTTGCCTTCCACGTCGTGTAGGTATGGCAGTAATACGTGAATGCCTCAATCAGGTCAAGACGCTTACAGCGACCATGCTTCATAATTTCGGACAATATAAACGTAATACCTTCAGATTCATCGATGCTTTTGATTACTCGGTCAACGGCATCTATAAAGTCTTTCCCCTTTTGCGTGAGAGCAACGACATCATTGGAAAACACTGCAAGAGCGTGATGGCTGCAAAAGGCGCGCATGTCGTAAGAATGGCGGGGATTGACAAGATTATCAGAATCAATCCACAGGCGCGACGCCAATTTTCGGCTCTCGCCATCTAGTCGCTCTTGGATCCACTCGTCCGGGTTCTTCCAGTTAACTTGGCTTTTCGGACTGCCGATATGAGCCCAGATATCGTTCATCATCCCAACATAGTCTGAGTACTTTGTTCCCGCCAGAATGCGTAGGAAACGCTGTACAGTCTCGTAGTCGGGGAGATTATCCGTTAAGGGGCGCTTTTGCACTTGCGAGTCCTCCAACATGTTACTTCCCCAAAGCCGCCAGCCAGGTGTCCACCATCACATCGGCCACCTCTTCGCCACTTAGCCGACCGCCCTCCTTGAACCACACGCCGATCCAGTTGTGCGCGCCCAGCATCGCCCGCGTCACAATCGCCGCGTCCACCTCGCGGAACTCGCCCGCATCGATCCCGGCCTGAACGGTGTTGCGAAACAGGCTCTCGTAATAATCGCGCCGGACGAAGAATCGATTCCGCCGCGCGACAAACTCTTCCATGAAACTCTCATCGCTATTCCTTGCCCCGACGCTAACGTTGAGAAGCGCGCGGATCTCAAAGACCATCGCCGCCCCCACCGCCACATTTCCGGTCACGCTGACGACATGCGAGCGGATCATCGCGCTCAGCTTCTCGACGCAGGACAACTCAGAAGCGTCGATGTTCTCCAGTTTCTCTATCGTCAGGTCCAGCCCAACCTCAAGCACATTGAGCAAGAGAAAGTCTTTGTTTTTGAAGTGATGATACAAACTGGCAGCGGTCAAGTTGACCTGCGCCGCGATGTCTTTCATCGTCGTCGCTTCATAGCCATTGCGGTGCAATACCTCCGCCGCCGCCCACAGAATATCTTCGCGGTCGACCGATTGGTCCGCCGGTTTTCGCGCCAAACCACCCCTCCCTCAGGCCGGATTCTACGCCGGGGAATCAAATGACTGTTCGATTATAGGGGAGCGTCGCACAGCATTCAAGCGGCTGACATCCAAGATGGCGAGACCTTTCTTGACAGCAAATCATCTGTAGGCGCGGCTCTGTTAGTCGCCCGCACAACCCGTCAATCTATGACCTCGGCGCGCCCAGTGACAAAAATGCCTCCAAAACAAGAACATTTGGTCGCCTATTCCATCCCGACTTATGCTAAACTGATCCCAGCGCCTTAACAACCGCATAGCTCAACCCGCCGCCTTTCTGGAATTGGAGCTTTATTGGACAAAAAATATTTCGCCTTCCAATTTGGAAGTCCAACAAAACTCCAATAAGCCATCAGCTTGACCTATCCGCTCCCGACCAACGCGCAAGATTAACGGACAAGCCTTACGCGCCACATAGACCGCCGTGCACTTCTGGCCGCGAGGGGCTATAATGGTCGCGCTTTGATTCAATCGCCGGGTGAATCCATGCGGCAAGCTGGCTGGCAAACCTACGATCTCATCTTCTTCGATTGTGACAGCACGCTGTCCGCCATTGAAGGCATCGACGAACTCGCCCGCCTCAAAGGCAAGGAAGAGCGCGTCGGTCTGCTCACCAACAAGGCGATGGATGGCCAGCTCGATTTGGCCGATGTCTACGGCAAGCGCTTGCGGGCGATCAAACCGACCCTGGCCCAACTCAAGGCGGTTGAAGAGCGCTACTGGGAGACCGTCGTTGAAGACGCCCCCGCGGTCATCGCCGCCCTGCGGTTTCTGGGCAAGGAGGTCTTCATCATCAGCGGCGGCTTGATCGATGCGGTCAAGGGCTTCGGCCGCCGTCTCGGCCTTGAGCCGGACCGCATACGCGCGGTGGAGTTAGAATACAATGAGCTGTCCGGCCGCTGGTGGGATTATCATGAGCCGGGCGCGCAGCAGTCCAAAACCTACCTCGATTACAGCGCAGGTCCTCTGACCATTTCGAGCGGGAAGTCAAAAATCATCAGCGAGCTCGCTGGCGACTTGCCCGGCAAGCGCGTCATGATCGGCGATGGCGCTTCCGACCTGGCGACCAAGCACTTGGTAGATCTCTTCGTGGGCTACGGCGGCGTCGTACCGCGCGATGTTGTCAGAGAAAGCGCCGAACTGTTTCTGCTGTCGCCGTCGCTCGCCGCTATCCTGCCGTTGACCGCCGGCCGCTGTGGTTTTTCCGCCGTCCAGGGCACCATGCACGAAGCGGTATTCCGCAAGGGCATCCTGCTGACACTGGACAATCAATCCACGCTCTTCCACGCCGAGACCCGGCACCAGCAATTCATCCGCGAATTCGAGGATATCGTCTGAATATGAGTTTCTCCGCGCTTATCTTTGATATGGATGGCCTGCTCGTCGATTCCGAGCCGGTGTGGCACGAAGTCGAAATCGACCTGATTGAATCTCACGGTTACAGCTATTCCGCTGAGGTGCGCGACCAGGGCATAGGCATGCGCGTGGACGAGTTCGCCGCCATCCTGCAGCGGCATTATCCCAAGCTCGGCGACAGCCCAGCCGCCATTGAAGCCGCCATAACCGGTCGCCTGTTGAAGCTGCCGCCGGAGCGTATCTGCGCGCGGCCCGGCGCCCAGGACATCGTGCGCTACGCCGCCGAGCGCGATATACCACGCGCAATCGCTTCCAGTTCATCGCAAACTGTGATCGAGCACTTTGTCCATTTGATGGGCTGGCAGGAGCTGATTCCGCAGCGTTATTCCGCCGAATTCGTCGCGCGCGGCAAGCCTGAGCCGGACATTTACCTGTACGCCGCGGAGCAATTGGGCATCGCGCCGCAGCTCTGCCTGGCGCTGGAGGACAGCCGCGCCGGCACCATGTCGGCGAAAGCAGCGGGAATGACCTGCTTCACTGTGCCCGACCTGTCGCATTCCAGCCTGAACGACTTTGCCGATGTGAATGAATACGTGTTCGGCAGCCTCAATGAGGTATTGGACGAGATCAAGTCGAAAGGACTATTCGCTTGACCGAGCGCCATGTCATAGTAGCAACCGACCTCACGCCGGAAAGCATCGCGCTGCTCGAGCGGAGCGGAGGGTTCCGCGTAACTTGCGTGCCGCCGAAAACCTCAAACGTGCGCGAATCGCTTGCGGACGCGGCAGCCATCATCACACGTTCCGATTTCAAACTGGACGCGCCCCTCTTGGAGCGGGCGCCCGAATTGCGCTTGATCGCGCGCATGTCCGCCGGCCTAAGCGGCATCGACATCGACGCCGCCACCGAGCGCGGCATCCTGGTGATGAACACGCCCGGCGTCAGCGCAATCGCCGCCGCCGAACATACGCTGACGCTGATGCTGGCGCTAAGCCGCAATCTGCCCGCGGTACACGAAAGCCTGCGCGAGGGCTGGTGGCTCTTCGACAGGCAGCAGCAGGTTGGCGTGCAACTGCATGGCAAAACCATCGGCATAGTCGGGTTGGGGCGCGTCGGTCATCGCGTCGCCCGCCTCTGTCTCGCGCTCGGCATGACCGTCCAGGCCTACGACCCCTATATCCGCGAGGAGCAGGTCGACGACAGGCGCATCAGCCTGGTCGGTCTGGGCGAGTTGCTGTCGACCGCCGATTACGTCAGCATGCACGTTCCAGCGACGAAGGAAACGGTCGACTTTCTTGACGAGGAGACGCTCCGGCTGATGAAACCGGGCGCCTTCTTCATCAACACTTCGCATGGCGGTATCATCAAGGAATCAATCCTGGCGGAGGCGCTCAAGGATGGACGCTTGGGCGGGGTGGCGGTTGATGTCTGGAACGAAGAGCCGCCCTTCAGCAGCCCTTTGATCGGCTTGGATCGCGTCATTCATACGCCGCATATTGGCGACAACACGGCGGAAGCGCAGCAAGATCTGTCGCTGCAGATCGTCGAGCAAGTCATTGACGCGCTCAGCGACCGCGACTACCGCAATGTCGTGAATATGCCGCTCCTGCCCGGCGTCAAGTACGATGAGGTCCGCCCCTTTATGCAACTGGCTGAATGCATCGGCGCATTGCAGCACATACTGGCGCGAAGCCCAATCCGCCGCATCGCCATCGAAATAATCGGCGAAGATATGCACGGTCTGATCAAGCCGATGACCGTGGGCATCCTCAAGGGTTTGCTCAGCCCCATACTCGGCGACAAGGTGAGCTTCGTCAATGCGCCGCTGCTTGCAGCTGAACGCGGCTGGCACATCACGCAGGCCAAGGGCATCAAGATCAGCGAATATCGCAACATCATCACCTGCCAGACGACGCTCGAGGATGGCGAAGAGATAAGCATCGCCGGGGGTTTGCTGGATCGGCAGAAGCCTTTCATCTTGCAGATCAATGATTATCGGATTCACTTTGAACCGCGCGGGCACCTGCTGATCATGGGCAGCTACGATCGGCCCGGCGTGATCGGCCGGGTCGGCAGTTTGATGGCGGAAAACGGCATCAACATCGCCAGTTGGCACACCGGGCGCGCCGAGCCCGGCGGCAACACCCTGACCGTATTGACCTTTGATGAGCCGCTGCCCGAATCCGTGATGGACAGCCTCAGGCGGCAGGACTTCATCCGCCATGTGCATCAGCTGCATATCTAGGCGCTAGTTGCGTTATACTGGAGATAATGGTTGCGAGGGAGAACGCTATGAATCCCGAAACAACACTTGACTTGCCGTTGGACGCTATTCGCGAGTACTGCTCTAGGCAGCCGATTCGACGCTTGTCCGTCTTCGGTTCAGCGCTTCATGGGGATATGCGCTCCGACAGCGACATCGACTTGCTAGTTGAGTATATGGCTGGGTCCCAGGTCGGCCTTGAGTTTTTCCAGAACGCTGTTGACCTGAGCGAAATTATCGGCCGAGAGGTTGACTTGCGAACGCCGGAGGATTTGAGTCGCTATTTCCGAAAAGCGGTTTGTGAGGAAGCGATACCGATCTTTGAAAATCAGCCGGGAGAATGACCGCATAAGGCTGTGCCACGCATTGGAAGCCGCGCAGAAGACGCAACAGTTTGCGCAGGTGCACACGCGCGCTTCACTTGCACGGGATGAAGGTTTGCAACTGATCTTGGCCAGGTTGCTGGAGATTCTAGGAGAAGCTACTGGTTCCGTTTCGCTAGAGTGTCGCTCAAGGTATCCCGACCTGCCATGGTCTAGCATGAAAGCCATGCGCAATTGGCTAGCGCATGCCTACTTTGATATCAACCTCGATACGCATTGGAATGTCGTACAGAATCATATAGTTCCGCTGATCGACCATCTGGAAGCCATTCTAGAGGCAGAACACATCGACTGCTCTGCGCCGGAATGACAGCAACGCTCAATCCAAGTGACTCTTGATATTCAGGGCGACCTCTTTGCTGATGCCATTGACCGCCGCGAGCTCGGCGACGCTGGCGTTCTTGATCGCGTCGATGGAGTTCTCAAAATGCTTGAGCAGGACTTTGCGCCGCTTGGGTCCCACACCGGGGATCGTCTCCAGCCGGCTGGCCAGGCCCAGCTTGCGCCGCTGTTTTCGATGGCTGGTGATGGCGAAGCGATGGGCTTCGTCGCGGGCCCGCTGGACCAGGTACAGCGCTTCGCTCCGGCGCGGGAGAAGCACTGAATCCGCCTTGCCCGGCAGGAAGATCTCTTCGATCCGCTTTGCCAGCGATGCCAGCGGAACGCGATCGGCGACGCCGAATTCTTCCAACACCGCATGGGCGGTGCTCAGCTGCCCTTTGCCGCCGTCAATCAAGAGCAAGTCCGGCAGCAAGCGCCAGGTCTCGTCCTTGTCCCGGCCATCCAGCGCGAGCTCCCTTTCCTTTTCCACGGCGTTCTTCCAGCGCAGGAAGCGCCGCGTCAGCGCCTCGTTCATGGACATGTAGTCGTCCGAGCCGGCGTGGGATACACTGCGGATGTTGAAACGGCGATACTCACTCTTGCGCGGGGCGCCACGGACGAATACGACGCGGCTCGCCACGATCGCTGTCCCTTGCGTCGTGCTGATATCGAAACATTCGATGCGGTTGGGAATGCGCGGCAGGTTCAATGACTCCCGCAATTCCGCCATTGCCCGCTCGTGTTTGGTCGTATCGGCTTCGAACTGCGCCCGCATCATTTGCAGGCTTTCCAGCGCGTTTTCCTGCGCCAAACCGATGAGCTTGCGCTTGTCGCCGCGCTGCGGCACATGGATCGTCACCCGCGAGCCTAACCGCTTGTCGCTGAGCCACCGTTCGAGTATGCGCGCTTCTTCAACTTCGCTGGGCAGGATGAGTTCACGGGGGATATTCGACGAACTGGCGTAGAACTGGCTGATGAACTGCTCCAACACGGCGGTATCGCTTTCGCCCTCGGTATTGTCCATCATTCGCGAGTCGCTGCCGATCAGCTTGCCATTGCGAATGAACATAATCTGGACAGTCGCGTCGCGGTCATCGCGCGCCAGGGCAATCACATCGTGGTCAGTCAGATTCTTTCCGACCGCTTTATGCTTGTTCGTGATGAAATCTATCGCTTTCAGTTGATCGCGAATGCCGGCCGCCTTCTCGAAGTTGAGCTCCCCGGCGGCATGATTCATTTCATTAACCAAGCGCCTCTGCACATCGCTGGCCCGTCCGCTCAGGACATCCATCAGTTCCTGGATCATGAAGCGATATTCATCACGACTGACCGCCCCGATACAGGGCGCGTTGCAGAGCTTGATATCGTGAAACAGGCAGGCGCGCTCGTCTTCGCCAGTGATCTCCCGGTCGCAGGTCAAATAGGGAAAGGCTTTCCGCAAGTCGCTCAGCGTCTTCTGCACCACCCACATCGCCGAATAGGGACCGAAATAGCGCGAGCCGTCATTGACGATCCGGCGGGTCGTTTCCACTTTGGGGAAGGCATCGCCCCAGCCGACGCGGATGTAAGGATAGCGCTTGTCGTCCTTGAGCTCGATGTTGAAGCGCGGCTTGTGCTTCTTGATGAGGGTCTCTTCAAGGATAAGCGCCTTGACTTCGTTTTCGGTTATGATGAAGTCGATATCCGTCACTTCCCGGCGCATGCGCAGAGTCTTGCTGTTGCCGTCCGCCTGCGTCGTGAAGTAGCTGCGCACACGATTGCGCAGACGTTTCGCTTTGCCGACGTAGATGATTTTGCCACGCCGGTTCTTGAGCAAATAGACACCGGGTTTGGCGGGAAGGTTCTTCAGGATCGTCTCGATATGCTGTGGCTTTTCGTAGGCCATAAGAGCAGATTACACGTTGGAATGCGCGTTGACTAAGCATCATTCTAGCACGATCCGGCGTCGCAGTGAACTGACCTGACGCCGCCTTTGCACTCCCGAAATCCGGCCGCTTGCACTATGCTCAAGGGAGAGCGAAAAAGACCATCCGTGTGACATGCTGCAACATATTCCGGTCCTTCTCTCCGCTGTCATTGAGGCGCTGCAACCGGCCGATCCAACGGTCGCGCGTCTGATCGACGGCACGGTCGGCGGCGGAGGCCACAGCCTGGCCATGCTCGAAGCGGGCATTGATGAGATTCTGGCGCTTGATCGCGATGAGCTGGCGATCGCCCAAGCGCGTCAAACGCTGGCGACTTTCGCCGGAGCGGTGAGTTTCCATCATGGCAGCACCATCGAAATGCGAGCCGCAGCGACGGCGCTGGGCTGGGAAGCGGTCGACGCGATCCTGCTCGATCTGGGTCTGTCGTCCTTGCAGCTTGACGATCCCGGCCGTGGATTCTCCTTTCGCCATGACGCTCCTCTGGATATGCGCTTCGACGCGAGCGCCGACATAAAAACCGCTGAAGTCCTTGTCAATGAGTTGGATGCGGGCGAACTGGCAGATCTGCTCTTCCGTTACGGCGAGGAGCGTCATGCCCGCCGCATCGCTCGCGCAATTGTGACGGGGCGGCCTGTTTCCAGCACAAGAGAACTGGCGGAGCTGGTTTCAGGCGCGATACCGGCGCCGGCAAGGCGACAAGCGAAGAAGCATCCCGCCACCAAGACGTTTCAAGCCCTGCGCATCGCGGTTAATCAGGAGCTGGAGGCGCTCGAGCAGGTCATACCCATCGCCGTTGATCTGCTGCGACCGGGCGGGCGCCTGGCCGTCATTAGCTTTCACAGCCTTGAAGATCGAATCGTCAAACGAGCGTTCAAGCAGCTTTCCACTCCGATAGTTTCGCCGCCTGGCATGGCGTCAATCCAGGCCAAGCGAGCAAGGGTCAAGCTGATAACGCGCAAAGCCATCGCGCCGGACGATGCGGAACTTAGCGTCAATCCACGCAGTCGCAGCGCCAAACTGCGCGTCGTCGAAAAGCTGTAAGCCAGTTGAACTTGAGTTGCGCGTTATTTTGTTTCGTATACATTGGATGATGTACGGTTCGGCAGCTTGGCAGTGGTTGCCGCGATTTATCTTTTTCCGTTACGCAAACGGCCTTCGGGAATGTCGCAAGCCTGGATTCAGCATACTTTCAGCCGCAAACGCTTCCGGACGCGGAATCAAGCGACCGCGCTGGCAATCCTGGGCGTTGCCATTCTCCTTATCATGGGCAGCCTGTATTTGTCGCAGGTGGCGTCTTTTGCGATTACCAATCGACAGATCGAAGACTTGATTAGCCGCAGGGACGAACTAAAGCGGCAGAATGAAAAACTCATCGGCGAGATTGCCAGTTACCGCACTGTCCCTCGGCTCTTCGCTCGCGCTGTCGAAATCGGCTTCCGCCCCGCGACCAATGCCGATATCGATTACCTTCTGATAGAGGGATACAACCCCAATCGGGGTCGAGCAGCCACAGCGACTGCGGACGCGGGACAAAGCGAACCGGCCGCAGCCAGCTACGACGAAACATTCAGCGGCTGGCTGGAGCAGCAATTGGCGCTCATAAGCGAGCAGTTCCAATCGTTTGGCAATTGACGAGAATTGACAGCATGCAAGAGCTATCATCGCAACAAGCCACAATTCAAGCGCGATTGCCATTCGTTGCGATATTCCTGATATTGCTTGCAGGGTATCTCATCATTAATCTCGCCAATTTCCAGTTCTTTCCGCGTTCCGTGCGGCAAGAGCTGGAAAAGATAGGCAGTTCCATCACCAATACGACGCTGCGCATCCCCGCCGAGCGAGGCCGCATTTATGACCGTGATGGGGAGCCCTTGGCCTTCAACGTCGTCCAATACCGTCTGGGCATTAGCCCGGCGCTTGTCACTGACGCCGACAGCCTCAGCGCGAAGCTATCGGAAATCCTGAATATCGCCCAGTTTGAGATATGGCGTAAAGCCACCAGCGAGAATGTCTGGGAGTTGCTCGCCGCTCCGATTTCGGCCGAACAGGGGCAAGCGATCGCCGCGCTTGACAACATCGCGCTGGGCTTGGAAGAGATTCCCAAACGCTTCTATCCGCAAGGCGAGCTGGCAGCCCATGTTGTCGGCATCGTCGTCGATGACGGTCTTCGCGGCGCGCTGGGGGTGGAAGGCGCCTTCAACGATACGCTCTCCGGTCGCGTGCTTGATCTTTCGGTAAGTAATGTCCCCTTCGACCTGCCGCAAGATCGCCCGGCTGAACAGCGCGGGCAGGACATTGTCCTTACCCTGGACCGTGATGTGCAGTTCTGGGTAGAAACCGAACTGCAGAAGGCGGTTGAGCAGTACAGTGCCTTCCGCGGCACAGTCATCGTGATGGATCCGCGGAACGGCGATGTGCTGGCGCTGGCCAACTATCCATCCATCGACCCCAATAATTTCCTGCAAATCGCTGACCCCAATCTACGTGTCAACCCGGCGATCAACGAGACCTTCGAACCTGGAACCTTGATGCAAGTGCTGACTGTGGCCGGCGCGCTCGAGAAAGGCGTCATCTCTCCTTTTTGGACCTACAACGACACGGGCTATCTGGAGGTCGGCGGCCGGGACATTTACAATGCCACCTACCGGTCATACGGAACGACAGATGTCGCGACGGTCCTGGTGGACTCGCTGGATGTCGGCGCGGCGACGATCGCGCTGCAGATGGGCACGAGCGACTTTTACAGCATGATGCGCGCGTTTGGCTTGGGGCAAGCGACCGGCGTCGGACTTTTCGCGGAAGAGCGGGGCGACTTGCGAATCCCGGGGGATTCGGATTGGAACGAGAGTTTCCTCGGGCTCAACAGTTACGGACAAAGCATAAAAGTGACGCCGATGCAGATGATCACCGCTTATGCCGCGATCGCCAACGACGGCATTATGCGGCAGCCGCGTATCGTTCGCCAGGTGATAAGGGAGAACGGCGTGGAGGAGGCGCGCCCGTCGACAATTCGCCGGGTCGTGTCGGCCGATATAGCGGCCATTATCAGAGAGATGCTGATTCGCGTCGTGCGGGATGGCGCGCCAGCGGCGGAGTTGCCGGGCTATTCCATCGCCGGGATGCCCGGCACGGCCAAGATTTCCACGGCTGTAGCTTTTGAAGAAGGCAGGAATGCCAAGATCCTCTCCTTCATCGGCTTCTTGCCTGCCGATGAGCCGCAAGCCGTAGTCATGGTGAAACTGGACCGACCGGATGGCGATTTTGGCTATCAGGTTGCGGCGCCGGTCTTCAGACGCATAGCCGACCGCCTTGTTATTTTGCTCGAGATACCGGATGATAGAGTACGGGCAAGTCTGGCAGCCGCTGAAGCGGACACCAACGGAAGCAGTAGCTAGGCAATTCAGCTAAATGGATGGTCAATTACCCCTGGCGCTAAGCGTTGGCGGCGCCACCTTCCTTCTCGGCGTAATCTGGGGCGGCCCCTTTGTCGAGATTCTGCATCGCCTCAAGCTGGGCAAGCAAATTCGCGCGGAGTTGATGGACAGCCACCACGTACAAAAGATCGGCACGCCAACAATGGGCGGCATCATGATCATCTTGCCGGCCATCGCGATCACGCTCTCGCTGAATATCTCCCGCATCGTAGAAGAAGGCGCCGGGCGCAGCATCCTGGTGCCGCTTTTTGTCCTCATCGGTTTCGCCTTTCTCGGCCTGATCGACGACTGGGAAGGGATACAGACCTCGCGCGGAAACGTGGGCGAAGGGCTCTCCGGCACGATAAAGTTCGCCGGGCAGATACTGTTAGCGCTGACAGCGTCAACAATAATCTCTCATTTCCAGTTCTCGTATGCCAACTCGCTCATCCTGCCCCTAGTGCAGGTCCAAATACCTTTGCATCCGGTATTATTCGTAAGCATCAGCACCTTCATCATTGTCGCTACATCCAACGCTACGAACTTCACCGACGGTCTGGACGGGCTGGCCGGCATCATTACGGCCACTGCTTTCGGCGCTTATGGCGTCATCGCCTTCCTGCATGAACAGATCTTTCTGGTCGAGCTTTGCTTTGTGGTCGTCGGCGCCTGCTTCGCCTTTCTTTGGTACAACGCGCACCCGGCGCAGCTTTTCATGGGCGATACCGGCTCCCTCGCTTTGGGCGCCGCGTTGGGCACAACCGCAGTGATGACTGGTCACTGGTTGTTGCTGCCGGTTATCGCCATCGTGCCCGTCATGGAAATTCTCAGCGTGATCCTGCAGGTTGCCTCCGCTAAACTCAGCCGACGCTTCTATGGAGTTGATATTCGCCCTTTCCGGCGCACGCCCATTCATCATCACTTCGAGCTTGGCGGCTGGAGCGAGACACAGATCGTGCAGCGCTTTTGGCTGATCGGCATCTTGAGCGCATTCGTCGGCGTTGCGCTGGCGCTTCTCTAGCGTGAGCCTGGAAGCGAATGACCAGTCGCGATCAACTGACGGGCAAGCGGGTAGTCGTTTTCGGCTTCGGGCGTCAAGGCGCTGCGCTGGCTCGCTGGTTGCCGACGGTAGGCGCGGAAGTGGTCGTGACGGACAGCCGCAGCGTCAAGCAATTGAATCTGCGCCGCCGCGACTATCCCGGAGTTCGATTTTATCTTGGCGGCCACCCGGAAGACGTTCTGATCGGGGCCCGTTGCATCTGCGTGTCGGGCGGAGTCCCGCTTGACTTGCCGATTCTGTCATTGGCGCGCGAGCGCGGCATCCCCTTCACCAACGATGCGCAGCTATTCCTGGAGCGCTGCCCGGCCCCGGTGATCGGCATCACAGGCAGCGCAGGCAAGACCACCACCACCGCCCTTGTGGCAAAGATCGTCGCCAACTCCGGCTACAAGGTTTGGGTCGGCGGCAATATCGGCAATCCCTTGATAGAAGACCTTCCGCGGATTAAGGCCGATCACATAGTCGTCATGGAACTCTCAAGTTTTCAGCTTGAGCTAATGACGCAAAGTCCACGAGTCGCCGCCTTGTTGAATCTCACACCGAACCATCTGGACCGGCATGGCACGTTCGAGAACTACGCCAAGGCAAAGGCCAACATCTTCCGATTTCAGCGTCATAGCGATATGGCGGTTTTGGGCTGGGACAGCCCCGGCAGCAGGGTTTTTGAATCCGCCGTCGCGGGAGAGCTGTTGGCGTTCAGCCTGTATGACATGGTTCCCGACGGGGCCTTCGTCTTGGGCAGTCGGCTCCTGGTCGCGGGTTCAGCCAGCTTCGATGCGAATCCTCATGTCGTTTGTGAACGCGAGGACATCGGCCTGCGCGGCGACCACAACACGCTGAATGTGCTGGCGGCTTGCGCCATCACCGGCGGCATGGGCCTGGCAATCGATCGGCCGGGGGTCATGCCGGAAGTCATGCGCGCAAGCATTCGTGAATTTGAGCCCGTGGAACATCGGCTGGAACAAGTGCGGACGCTCGACGGCGTGACCTGGGTCAATGACAGCATCGCCACCGCGCCGGAGCGCCTTCTCGCCGCGCTCAGCAGCTACGACGAACCTCTGGTCCTTCTAATCGGCGGCGCGGACAAGGACCTCCCTTGGGAGGCGGCAATACAATTTGCGCTGCGCAAGGCGAAGCACATCATCTTGTTCGGCGAGGATGGCGAGAAACAAGTCGCCACCAAAGTGGCCAAACTGCTGGATATGCTGCGAGTTGGCGACGATCAGTTCTCGCGAGCGCCAAACCTGGAAGAAGCTGTCACGCGCGCGGCAGAAGTAGCGGAAGCCGGCGATGTTGTCCTGCTCTCGCCCGGCGGAACCAGCTATGACGCCTATGCCGATTTCGCTGCCCGCGGGCTGCACTTTCGCCAATTGGTAACTGAACTATAATGAATCGGGCAGCCACGTGGTCGGTCGAGGAATCGCATGACTGAGCAAGCCATCCTTGATAACAGACAGCGCCGCATCCGACGCCGGATTCGGGCACGCCCCGGTTTTACCGTAATTAACGATGACAAGGTCCGCCCGGTCCGGCATCCAAAGCGACGCTTTCTAACGTCGTTCGACAAGCCCATGCTCGCCATTGTTCTTTTGCTGCTCATAATGGGCGCCTTGATGGTATTCAGCGCGACCTGGGATTGGAGCAACCAGACATACGGCAGCGCTGCCGGCTTTTTCGTTGAGGAACACCTGCGCAATGTAGTCATCTCGGCCCTTGCGCTCCTGTTTTTTGCCACCATAGATTACCGCTTCTGGAAACGCTTTGCGGTCTGGCTGCTGATCTTTACCGTCGTATCTCTGGTGGCGGTTCGAATCTTTGGCGAAGACATTTTCGGCGCGCGGCGGTCTTTCACGGGCGGGCGCCTCCAGCCCGGCGAGCTCGCGGAATTCACGATTGTGTTTTTCTTGGCAGCTTGGCTTGGCTCACACAATGCCCGGGTGCGCAGCTTCTTCTACGGTCTGGTGCCTTTTGCGCTAGTGGTCGGCACAATCGCTTATTTGATTGTCTTGCAGCCGGACTTGAGTTCGGCGGCGATCGTCGTGCTTACCGCCGGAGTGATGTTCTTTGTCGCCGGCGCAAACATATTTCACATGGGCGCCGTCGGCGCAACCGCGCTGACTTTGGGGCTGATCGTTGTGCAATCCTGGCAATATGCCCAGGATCGCATCGCCAATTTCCTCGTCGGTTTGAGCGATATCACTTTGACGGACTACCACACACTACAAGCGATAACCGCCTTTGTCCGCGGTGGCTGGTTTGGCGTTGGCGTCGGCCAGTCCCAACAGAAATTCGGCGCACTTCCCGCGCCGCACACGGACAGTATATTTGCCATCATCGGTGAAGAGCTCGGTGTCATGGGCGCGGCTCTCGTGGTCGCGCTATTCATCGCCTTCGCCATACGCGGTTTTCAAACGGCGCGAATTGCGAAAGACAATTTTGGCGCGCTGCTCTGCGTCGGCTTTACCTCATGGGTAATCATTCAGGCGCTGCTGAATATTGCCGTCATGACCGGCGTGATCCCTTCAACCGGCGTTCCCTTGCCATTTATAAGTTTCGGCGGGTCCTCACTGTTGGTCGTCATGATCGGCGTCGGGCTCATGCTCAGTGTGCACCGCGTGGCTACACGCCGCAAACCCGCCTCGAAACGGAGAAGCGATATTGCGAATTTTGATCGGAGCTGGAGGAACCGGCGGTCACGTCTATCCCGCGCTGGCAACCGCGCAAGCGCTGCTCCAAGCAGAGGATGAGGCGCATCAACTGTATTTCGTCGGCGCGGTGGGCGGCATGGAGCACAGTCTGGTGGCAAAGTCGGGCATCGCGTTCGCCGGCCGTGAGCAGGTCTTCGCCGGTCCTTTACATGGCGTCAATCCTATTCGAATAGCAATCAGCTTGCTGAAGCTAGCGGCGGGCTGCCTGCAATCGCTGGGCATACTGGCTCGCCTTCGACCGCAGGTCATCCTCTTGACCGGCGGTTGGGCCAACCTGCCGGTGGCCCTCGGCGCACGTCTTTTTCGTATACCAATCGTCATTTACCTGCCGGATATCGAACCTGGTTTGACGATTAAGGCATTGAAGCCCCTCGCCGACAGAATCGCCATAACCATTGAGCAGTCCGTTCGCTTCTTTGACGCCGGCAAAACGGTGTTGACCGGTTACCCTTTACAGCAGAACCGCCTCAATACCGATCGGAAAGCAGCTCAGGAGCGATTCCGCCTGGAGGCCGATCGACGGACATTGCTGGTCTTCGGCGGCAGCCGCGGCGCGCGCAACATCAATATGGCGCTGGCCGATAACCTGCCGGGATTGCTCGAAATGGGCTTGCAGATTATCCATATCACCGGCGAATTCGATTGGGAGGCGAATCTTAAGCGAGTCGACCAATTGCGCGAGCACCCTGATTATCACGCCTTCGCCTATCTTCATGATGAGATGGGTTTGGCCTTTGCAGCGGCCGACTTGGCCCTTTGCCGCGCCGGCGCAAGCACATTGGCGGAACTGCCGATATTCGGCTTGCCCGCCATTCTTGTGCCCTACCCTTACGCCTGGCGCTATCAGAAGGTCAATGCCGACTACCTCGCCGAGCACGGCGCCGCGATTAGATTGAATGACGAGGACATGGGGGAGCAACTGTACGCGACCATCCGCGGTCTGCTCACCCATGAAACGCGCTTGAGCAGCATGCGCGCCAAGGCGAAATCTCTGGCGAATCCGGATGGCGCCGGGCGTCTTGCGCGCCTGCTGCTGGAAATCGGCGGAAGCTGATATGTTGGAGCTGGCAACGTTGATGTGGCTCTCAGTCGCGGGATTCGCGGCGATCGGTTTGACACGCGGCTGGTCCAAAGAGATCATTGCGATGGCGGGCATTACGCTGGGCCTGTTTGCGCTGCATCAGTTCGACACGGCTCTGCGCGAGCAATTGCTGGCCAGTTTTTCCGCCCAGAACAAGTTTCTGGTTCAAACCGGGATACTGTTGCTGATCACATTCTTCGCCTATCAGACGCGAGCGCTGATGAGCCGAAACGAATACGCCGACGTTGAAGACAGCGGCAGAGACGCCCTGCAATCAAAGGTCCTCGGTGGAATCGTCGGCGCGCTCAACGGCTATCTGGTTAGTGGTTCGCTCTGGTATTTCATGCACATCAATGAATATCCGCTCGCGCCGTATATTGAGGCGCCGGCGGAGGCATCCCTCAGCTTGAGCACGGTGAACAACCTGCCACTCTTCGTCCTCGCCAACGGTCCGGGCACATCGGGTGATCTTTTGTCGCTGCTCGTAGTTATCCTGTTTATTGTCGTCCTGATACTCATATGAACTGGACAGGATGGGTGGCGCAATGATCAGTCTGGTCTCGATGATGTGGGCGACGGCCTTATTCTTTGCCCTGGCTGGCGCAGTGCGCGGCTGGCGGGGCGAAATCACTGCCGCCGCCGGCGTTATTCTGGGGTTCTTCGCTATCCTGCAGTTTGACAATCTGCTGCGCGGCAGCCTGTATCTCTTGTTGACCAACGAGCTGACCTTCCTGCTGCAGACTGTATTTTACCTGGGTGTTGTTGTGACGGCCTATCGGAGTCGTATGGCTTTCCAGCCTGATAACACAGCGCGCGGGAAAAGAAGCGCGTTCTTCGGCGCGCTGGCGGGCTTCTTCAACGGCTACATGATCGCTGGCTCGATCTGGTACTTTCTCGATGTAAATCGATACCCGTTCGCTTGGCTGGTATCAGCGCCGGCAGAGCCATCCGCCAGTTTTCAAAGTCTTGGCGTCATGCCAGTTGTCTTGCTCGGGGGCGGCCTGGCCGGGAATGGCGCGCTGCTTGCATTGGCAGTGTTGGTGATTCTGGCGGTCGTCATATTGGTCACCTGATCACATATTGCGATTTGGCGCTGTGAGGAAAAGCCGTGCGGATACCGCAGCTGCAAACGGGCACGAAAATACACCTGGTCGGCATCGGGGGCGCCGGCCTGTCTGCCATCGCCCGTATCTTGCTGGAACGGGGCTGCATTGTCAGCGGCTCCGATATGACGGCAACTAAAGTGACGGCGGCATTAGCGGAGGGCGGCGCGCAAATCTTTAGCGGCCACGACGCGAGCTACGTTGCATCCGCCGAGTTGGTATTAGCGAGCTCCGCTGTGGACGACGATCACGTGGAGCTGAAGGCGGCGCGGCAGTTAGGGATACCGGTATATCGCCGGCGGGAGTTCATGCCGGCGCTGTTGCAAGCTTTCGACAGGATCGCCGTGGCCGGCACGCATGGCAAGACGACGACCACGTCCATGATCATCCATATACTGCAGAGCGCCGGCAAAGACCCCAGCTTCATCGTCGGCGGCACGATGGGCAATTCGGGCAGAAATGCCGGAGTTGGCGGCGGCAAGTCCTTTGTCATCGAAGCGGACGAATATGACAACATGTTCCACGGCTTATCGCCTGATCTGGCGGTGGTCACCACGCTGGAACATGATCATCCCGATTTCTTCCCGACGCCGGCCGACATGAACGCCGCCTTTGAGAGATTTGTCGCTTCGATCGCACCCGGCGGATTGCTGGTCGCCTGCGCCGATGATGAGGCCGCGCTGATGCTAGCTGACAAGCATCGCAGCGCGGGCTCTCGAGTACAGACCTACGCCATCCGGAGCAAAGATGCTGACTGGCGAGCGACGGACTTGCATTTCGACAAAGAGGCGACGACTTTCACAGTCCTGCGGCGCGGCGACGCGCAAGGAAGCGTGAGCATCAGCGCGCCAGGCCGGCATAACGTACAGAATGCGCTGGCGGCGCTGGCAGTGGCGCATGAACGCGGCGTCCGATTCGACCGAAGCGCCAAAGCCCTGGCCAGCTTCATAGCCACTGAACGCCGCTTTGAAATCCGCGGCCTACGCGACGGCGTAATCGTGGTCGATGACTACGCGCACCACCCTACCGAAATTGAAGTCAACATTCAGGCGGCGCGTTTGCGTTATCCGCGTCACCAGATTTGGGCGATTTGGCAGCCGCATACCTTTAGCCGCGTGCGGCAGTTCTGGTCAGAATTCATCGCGGCTTTTCGCGAAGCCGATCGCGTCCTCGTCACTCCCATTTATGCCGCCCGAGAAGAGCCGCTGGATGGCGTTTCCAGCGAGGCGCTGGTCGCGGAAATGAAGCGCCAATTTGACGCCACATTCACGCCAGATTATGACAATGCGGTGGCAATTCTGCGGCAATTTGCTGGCGCTCCCGCGGTCGTGCTCATCTTCAGCGCGGGCGATGCGAATCGTATCGCAGACATGTATCTCAACGACGAGGCAAAGTAGATTTGAGCACGGGTCGGCTTATCTCGATCGACGATCTGCCGCGCCAGCAGTCACTGGCTCGTTTTACCGCTGCTCGGCTTGGCGGCCCAGCGGATTATCTTTACATCGCCAAAGATCCTAGCTACAGCGACCTGATTCCGCTGCTCGATCAAGCCTGGCAGCGCCCGATACCCGTGACCATAATCGGCGGCGGCGCGAACATTCTCATATCCGATGCCGGCATCCGCGGCTTGGCCATCGTCAACCGGGCGACGCAAATTCACCATGAGGATAGGGGGAATACGGCAGTAGTCACGGCTTGCACCGGCACGAACTTGATTCGCCTCACGCGTTATTGCTACGAGCATGCGTTGAGCGGCATGGAATGGGCTATCGCGGTGCCGGGCACAATAGGCGGCGCCTTGGTCAACAACGCCGGGGCGCATGCCAGCGATATCGCCGGCTCGTTGCGTCGAGTGCTGATCTACGAAGCGGGCAGCGGAGAACGCTGGATTGAAGCGAAGGACATGCGATACGGCTACCGTTACTCCAGGCTCAAGGTTCGCAGCGACCGTCGGTTCTTCGTGATGCGCGCCGAGTTCAGCTTTGAACGTGAAGAACCCGAGTCGATTCAACGACGCATGGAAGACAACAACGACTACCGCCGAAACACACAGCCGCCGGGCGCCAGCCTCGGCAGCATATTCAAGAACCCGCCGGGCGACTATGCGGGCCGCTTGATCGAGGCGGCGGGCCTAAAGGGCCTTAGCCTTGGCGCCGTGCAGGTGTCGCCCGTTCATGCTAATTTCCTGATCAACCTCAGCGCTGACGCCAGCGCCCGCGACTATCTGGCCCTCATTAAACTGGTTCGCAAGCGCGTCAAGGAACGGTTTGATGTCGCGCTGGAATTGGAGATTCAGATCCTCGGAGAATGGTAGCGGATTTACGCCTGATGCGGTTTGCGCCGTGTTTTGACCGATAGTACACTGAATGCCATATCGGCTGGAGGCTTCATCCAAATACTGGTGGACGACCATACGTGGCGAGTCATGTCCAAGCGCACCGGCGTCAACCCGACCGCGCAGCTGGCGTTTTGCATCGGACAGCGCCGGGTACCGTACCCAAGCACTCGGCGACTGCGCGACGAGAACGACGGCAGGCATTTTCTCGTTGGAGGCTCGCCAGCGCCGTTCTTTTTGTGCTATTTGGATTGACCCTGCTGGCGTTTTTCACCAGCGATGTCTTTTACGTGAGAGCGATACAAGTGCGCGGCAACACGTTCATTCCCCGTGAAGAGGTATTCGCCTACTCGGAATTGGCGGATTACCACATGTTTTGGCTGGACCCGGACGAAATTCGGGAGAACGTGCTTCGCTCGTCTTCCGTCGCGGATATCACGGTTGAGGTCGGCTGGCCGCCCGATTTGGTAACGCTTCACGTACAGGAACGTCAGCCCGCTCTCCTATGGTCCGATGCCGGCGATGAGACCTGGATCGACTTCCAGGGGCGTGTCATGCCTGCTCGCGCCGAGATGCCGGGCCTGCTTCATGTGAATCTGGTGAATGACGGCACCGACGGGCCGACACTCAACGCGGAAGACTTTAACAAGGATATGGTGCTGGGCGCGCTGCGGCTGCAGGAAGTTCTGCCGGAAGGCGATCACCTTGACATCCACCCTATTCACGGCTTGGGCTGGACAAACGAACAGGGTTGGCAAGTCTGGATGGGAACAGACTCGGCCGAGGTCATGGACGAAAAAATCAAAATCTACGATGTGCTGGTGGAGAATTTAAACAGTCGCGCAATTGACGTTGCCGAACTGAATATAGCGAATCCCGATGCACCGTTCTACCGACTTTTATGGGGGCTTTAGAACCGCATGGGCGACTTGGTAGTTGGACTGGACGTCGGTACGCATAAGATTTGCACCATCGTAGGCGAGGTGCGCCCGGAGGACGTCTATGTCGTCGGCTTGGGCATCGAACCCAGCGACGGCATGAAGAAAGGCGTTGTTAATGACGTCGGCGCATTGTCTTCGGCCATTGCGAAGTCGATCCGCAAGGCGGAGAAGTCGAGCGGCTATGATATAAATCGCGCGTTTGTCAGCGTCGCCGGCAGCCACATATCGTCACTGACCAGCCGCGGGCTCGCAACTATCGTCGGCTCGCGGAGCGTACAAGCCGAGGACCTGGAAAAAGCCATGAGCGTGGCGCGCAACATCGCCATACCCCATAATCGCGAGATCCTGCACGTCGTCCCGCGCAGCTACACTCTCGACAGCCAGGATGGCATCCGCAGCCCCATAGGCATGCACTGTTTCCGCCTGGAAGTCGACGCGCATATCATCACCGCCTCGACGACCAGCCTGGCGAATCTGGAAGACGCGGTGGAATCGGCCGGTGTCTTGGTTGATCGCTTTATTCTCAATCCGCTGGCGGCGGGCGATGCCGTACTCACCGACCATGAACGGGAGATGGGCGCGGTGGTCATCGACATCGGCGGCGGCACTACAGATCTCGCCATATTCATTGACGGCACAGTCTGGCATACAGCGATCATCCCGGTCGGTGGCAACCACGTCACGCAAGACATCACTTACTGGATGCGCGTCCCCTTCGGCTTGGCGGAACAGGTCAAGATTCAGCGCGGTCATGCCGACATGAACGCCGTCAGTGAATCCGAAGTATTCCCGGTTGAGCCTTTCGGTGGTGAAATTCTGCCGGTTTCGCGTCGAGACTTGGCTATGGTTATTGAAGCGCGCTTCGAAGAGATCTTCGAGCTGGTGGAGAAGGAAATCAAACGATCCGGATATGCCGGGCTGTTGCGCGCCGGCGCCGTGATCACAGGCGGCAGTTCTCAGTTGCCGGGCTACCGGGACCTTGCCTCTCGCATTATCAATCTCCCCGTCCGCCTGGCTCATCCGGAGCGGATCGCCGGCATCGCCGATACATTGAAGAACCCATCCTACAGCACGAGCGTCGGCTTGCTGCGGCTTGGGCTGGAAATGGATTCTGTGACGGAGCCGGAGCTGGTAAGTAATATGGGCTTGCCGGTCAGCAATTGGGGACGCCGGATGAATGATTTCTTGCGGCGCTTTCTGCCACAAGACGAGTAGCGATAATTTAGACAAGTTAATGCAAATTTTTGCCTCTTATTTGATTTGCGGTGGTTTGGAATCTGCGTACAATGATTGCAGAAACTTGCGGTATGCGCACAGCAACTCGCTGATTCACGAGGGTAGTCATTATGGTCAATGATCTAATTACCGGGGAAAACTTCGCCCAGATTAAAGTCGTTGGGGTTGGCGGAGGAGGTGGAAACGCCGTCAATCGCATGATCAACGAAGGCTTGGGTGGCGTTGAGTTTATCGCGGTCAACACCGATAATCAGGCGCTTATGCTATCCAAGGCTAAGACGCGCGTGCGTATCGGCGATAAACTGACGCGCGGCCTTGGCGCCGGCGGCAATCCTGAGATCGGACGGAAAGCTGCGGAAGAAAGCTCCGAAGACTTGCTCGAAGTCCTTCGCGGCTCGGATATGGTTTTCGTAGCTTGTGGTATGGGAGGCGGTACCGGCACCGGCGCGTCGCCCGTCATCGCGCAGATCGCCAAAGAGCTCGGCGCATTGACCATCGGCGTCGTCACCCGACCTTTCACCTTTGAAGGCACCCGTCGGGCCCAACTGGCCAAGACCGGCATCGAGGCTCTAAAAAGCCAAGTAGATACGCTGATCGTCATCCCGAACGATCGACTGTTGCAGATGGCCGACAAGCGCTCCACCTTGCAGCAGGCCTTCTCACTCGCTGATGATGTGCTGCGGCAAGGCATCCAGGGCATCTCCGAATTGATCACCGTGCCCGGACTGATCAATCTGGATTTCGCCGATGTGCGCACGGTCATGTCTGAAGGTGGCGCAGCCCTGATGGC
>JAPOYU010000143.1 GCA_026706395.1 Chloroflexota bacterium | reverse complement strand
CGCTGGTGAAATCGCTGTAGCGCGTGCCGATGCCGATGACCAGATCGGTCTCGGCCGCCAGGACATTGGCGCCTTCCGTGCCGGTCACGCCGATGGCGCCCAGATTGCCCGGATTGTCATATTGGAGTGCGCCTTTGCCCGCCTGCGTCTCGCAGCTTGGAATGCCCGTCCGCGCGACGAAGTCCTCCAGCGCGTCACAGGCGTCGCTGTAATGGACGCCGCCGCCGGCGATGATCAGCGGCTGCACGCTCTCGCGTATCCATTCGGCCGCCCGCTGAATCGCGCACCGATCGGCTCGATTGCGCGGGATCTCCCAGACGCGCTTTTCGAAGAAGGCGGTCGGGTAATCATGCGCTTCCGCCTGCACATCCTGCGGCAGCGCCAGCGTGGCAGCGCCGGTATCGACCGGCGAAGTCAGCACGCGCATGGCTTCCGGCAGCGCCGTGATCAGCTGCTCGGGCCGATAGATGCGATCCCAATAGCGCGAGACCGGCTTGAAGCAGTCGTTGACGCTGATGTCTTGCGTGTGCTCGCTCTCGATCTGCTGCAAAACGGGCGCCTGAATGCGCTCGGCGAAGATATCGCCCGCCAGCAGCAGCACCGGAATCCGGTTGACCGTCGCGGCGGCCGCCCCCGTCACCATGTTCGACGCGCCGGGCCCGATCGACGACGCGCAGGCGAAGGTCGCGAGGCGATTGCGATGCTTGGCGTAGGCGATGGACGCGAGGACTTGCGCCTGCTCGTTGCGGCTCTGATAGTAGCGCAGCGCGGGCGCGTATTGCTCGAGGGCTTGGCCGAGGCCGGCGACGTTGCCGTGCCCGAAGATGCCCCATACGCCGGCGAAGAAGGGGTTTTCGACGCCGTCGCGGGAGACGTGCTGCGCGGCCAGATAGCGGACGAGGGCTTGGGACATGGTGAGGCGGGTGGTGGGTGGTGTCATGCGGCGGTGTCCTTTCAGAATTCGGGTTTAAGAATTCTATATGGATTGTTTGCGGATTCCCAAGATCGTACGCGTTTACAGAGTTCACTGTGCTTGAAGTCCTCGAACTCGTAATTCATTCGCAGAATCCGAGCGATTTCATGATTCTGCGGCGTAATCTGAAACTGCGAGATTACGACATCCAACCAATCGTCGTTGCCAAACGCCCGTCTGTACAGAGTAGGCAATAAGGCAGCAAGAATCGACAACGCGTCTTTCCCACGACAAAGTAGAATTCCCGGTTCCACTTTCTCGCGGAGCCTCGCTATCTGCTCTAGCAAATATGCGGCGGTGAGTCGCCTGGAACCACTTGTGAGCGAGTCAGCAATCTTCTCGGAGTGCCACGCAATAGCTTCTATGTCCATGTAGCTTGGCAAGGCTTCAGCAACTACTCTTAGTTTGAGATCGGATTTCGGATGTCGATAGTGATAGAGGCGAAAGTAGCCAAAATCTGCCGCCAGCCTAAGACTTTCGTTGCGCAAGCTAAAGGCTAATGCGGCTATACGATCTGAACTGTATTCGGTAATCGTATTGCGAAGCGCCTTTTCGAGCGCCGAAGACCTTAAGAGCACAAGTTCTATGTCCGGAACGTTATCGTAAAGTAGATTTATGATCTTTAGACGTTTGTCGTCTTCAATTAGCCAAAGGTCAGCATCAATAATGCCGGCGATACCGCCTAACTGTGTTTTCACATTTGCCATGTCTAACACATCTACAACTCTTTCCTTGCTTTGCGCTGGGAAGAGTTGGCATCGTTGTGACTGATAACTGGACAGCAGCGCCCGGTCAGTAGTTCCTTCGACTAATACCAAAGAATCATGTTTATCCGCGACTCGGCTTTTTCGAAGTTCGTTAACAATCTCATACGGCGGCATATTCGAGAACATCATCGGCGAGTTCATCTTCCGGGTTATTTAGGTCAACCATCCAGTCGTATTTGTCATGAACAATCTGAGGTGAATGTGTCGCGACCAATACATCAAAGTGGCTCATATCAACGACATCCTTGAGATCCATAAGGAATTTCCGCTGCCAAGTCACGTGAAGCGAAATTTCCGGCTCGTCAACAAGAATTAGTGAGTCCTTTTGAATATGGAAAAGAAGCCTATAGAACAGAACGAGTTCGTGCTGTTCGCCGGAAGACAATCTTTCAAGCGGAATCTCCAAGCCGTGATGGGAAAGAAAGACAAATCCTTTCTCTCTATCTATTCTTAGCATCTTGAACTTAAAGCGCTCATTGACTATATCCACCAGTATACGAAGACGCTGGGCAATGTCCTTGAGCACCTGCTGTTTCGCTTTCCTATCGTGCACATGAATGGAGACGGCTTTAAAGTCTTCCCGGTAAATATCTAACTCGGAGTCTAAAGCATTGTTATCCTTATCAAGAAGTCCCAACGCAACAAACTCTTTACGCTCCTCTTCGAGGCGCTCCAAGTCTTCCTTTAGATCATCTCGACTGTATTTTGCTTCGGGATTCGTGTCAACAAGTCGCTTAAGGAAACTGCTGTCAAGTTCCCGCGACACTTCCGAATAGTACTCAAATGCAGTATCGATCTCTTTGACAAGATCGCGGGACAGCCGTTCTACAGTCGTGTCGGGCAGAACAGGAATTGGTTGACGTATGCTGTGATATTGATTACGAAACGGCGCTGCGGGAATCTTACCTTGGAGACGTTGTGATTCTGCAAATCGCGTATGAGTCTTTTCGCACAGGTGCTTGAACCAATCTGGCGTTAGTGTTGCGTAGAGTTCCGCCTGTATTTCCAGGTATACGTCAACAAGCTCTTGCGTAGTCGACACTGCTCCGGTGTCAAAATCCAGCCACAGATCATTATAAACCTGCTGTAATGCAGACTTGGACGCTGCTACGTTCCGGATGTGTTGTAGATATCCATTTCGATTTGCCAAATCGTAAGACGCGCCACCCGACTCATCATCGCAATCGCGAATTATCTTTAATCGAGTGTCTTGGGAATCGGGGTCCGATTTGTCGCGTACCACGAATATGCGTTCGCCCGTGTCAATCTCAGCACAAAACTCTTCAAAAGGCACATCATAAAACACCCACAAATTACCATTAAAGAGACCGTGTATCATCGACAGTAGCGTTGTCTTTCCAAATCCGTTCGGTCCATGAATGATCGTAATCCGAGATTCTTGATTCAGCGGAATCTCATGGTCGAATATGCCAAAAAGCTTCTTCACTGACACCTTGGTTATGCGCATCAGAGATAGACCTCCACGACTTGCCTCAACTCCATTATACCACCCTACCCCTCCATCCCATGATGCACCAGCGGCAGCCGCGGATCCTTAAACGTCCACGTCCCTTGCACCCAGCTGTAGGCCGGATCATCGCTGTTCGCCAGCGACTGCGCGCTGCCAGCCAGGAAGTTCAAGTAGTAGGTCGTATAGCCATGCGCGCTGACGACGGGATGATAGCCCTCCGGCACCAGCACGCTGTCGTGGTTCTGCGCCAGCATCAGGCCATCGATGCTGCGGTCGTCATTGTAGACGCGCTGATAGGCGTAGCCGCCCGGATGATCGATCTTGTAGAAGTAGATTTCTTCCAGGTCGGCTTCCAGCAGGTTGCCGTCTTCGTCTTCGACATGCACGTCATGCTTGTGCGGCGGATAGCTCGACCAGTTGCCCGGCGGCGTGTAGACCTCGACCGCCACGATGCGATGGCAGTTGAAGCCGGGCGGCAGGATGCCGT
>JAPOYU010000048.1 GCA_026706395.1 Chloroflexota bacterium | reverse complement strand
CACGTCTGTCAAATCGGCGCCTGCTCTAACGGCATAGTCCAGTGGCAGAGCCGGGTTATCGATATGAATATGAACCTTGATGGCGGTCGAATCGCCTGCAACGATCACGGACCAACCAAGCTGCTCCATATCCTCCCGCACCGCGCCGACGTCCAAGCGCTCGCCCATCATCATAAATTGTACATCGTAACCATAGGATTCTGCGGGTGCGGCCTGCAAGGTCGGTCGCTCGAATTCGCCCGGGGCTGGCAGACGGATTTCAGCCCTTTCACCACAAACATGCTTCTTTAGTCCTTGCAAAAAACAGAGCAAACCCATACCGCCCGCATCAACTACGCCGGCCTCCTTTAGGAGCGGCAGGAGATTCGGGGTGTTATTCACTGACCTGTGAGCGGCGTTCACCATCGATGCGAAAATCTCGTCGAGTGACATGTCGACAGTCAAATCCGCCACCGATTCCCGCGCGACAGTCAAGATCGTGCCTTCGACCGGTTGCGAAACGGCAGCATAGGCCCGCGCCACGGCTGACTCACAGGCGTCGATGAGCAGAGGCGCGGTCAATACCGATGCCTGCTTCAGACCAGCGGCAAAACCCCTCAGAAATTGCGACATGATTGTACCGCTGTTGCCGCGCGCGCCCATCAAGGCGCCATAGGCGAATCGCTCAGCAACGACGCATAGCGCATCTTCTTCACGGTTCGCAATCTCCTGCCAAGCGCGCTGCAAGGTGTGGTGAAGATTGATTCCGGTGTCGCCGTCCGGAACAGGAAACACATTGAGGTCATTGATAAGGGCGACATGTTCTGAAACACAGTTGACGCCGGCGCCCAGCATCGCTTTGAGTGCGTTTCCATCAATTTGGGAATCGGCCATCGCAGTTAATCAAGGCGCCGCGCGGACAGCAGCGCGCAACTCGCTTATCCCGGCGGCGACGCCATGCTCATGCTCGAAGACGCAGGTTCCGGCGATCGCGACGTTGGCGCCCGCCTCTACCACGGGGCCAATCGTCGCGCTGTTGACGCCACCGTCGACCTCGATATCAATCTTGCTGGAGAGCGTATCAGTCATATCGCGCAGCCGTCTGATCTTTGCCAGCATGCCCTCGATGAAGCGTTGCCCGCCAAAACCGGGATTCACCGTCATGACATTGATCACCTTGACCATATCCAGGATCTCGGCGATCGACGAGGCGGACGTATGCGGATTGAGCGCGACGCCGGCGCTGCATCCGGCTTCCGTAATCTGGTCGAGTACGCGGTGCAGATGCCGGCAGGCTTCCACATGCACAGTGATGTTGTCGGCGCCGCTATCGGCGAAGCGCCCGACGAATTTCTCCGGCTCCACGATCATCAGGTGAACATCCAGTGGAATCGCAGCCACTTTCGCCACCGCCTCAACCACCAGCGGGCCCATGGTGATATTGGGTACAAACCGCCCGTCCATGACGTCAATGTGGATCAGATCTGCGCCGGCGGCCTGGGCTTCCAGGACTTGATCGCCAAGGCGGCGGAAATCGGCCGCCAGAATTGATGGCGCGATCTTGATCATGGAATGGTGCATTTCAGCGCTCGATTGCTGCGTAGTTCCGCTCTCTTGATCTTACTGCTTTACAAGCGCGCCCGCAATAGATCGCCGTGCGATTGCTGCCGGAGCGACCTGTGTTCCAAGGCGGCGATCAAGCAAGCTGGTCACGACTCAGGATTGCGGTTTTCAACTGACCGCAGCCGGCGTCTATGTCGATTCCGCGGCGGAGGCGCACAGTCGCGCTTATGCCAAATTGACGCAGGACCGCGATGAACCGATCAAGGTTGGCGGCTGTCGCGGGCGTACCGGTGAAACCACCTGTGGGGTTTAGCGGGATGATATTGACGTGGCAGCGAAGGCCAGCCAGCAATTGCCCCAGTCGCCTCGCTTCTTCTTCCGTATCGTTTTCGCCGGCGATGGCCGCCCACTCGAACGTGACCCGCCGGTTCGTCCGAGCAACGTAATATTGGCAAGCATTGATCAGTTCGTCGATATTCCAGCGTCGATTGACCGGCATCAAGGCCGAGCGCTCAGCGTCACCCGACTTGTGCAAGCTTACCGCCAGGTTGACCTGCAGATTCTCGTGGGCGAAGCGACGAATCTGCGGCGCCAATCCCACCGTGCTGATCGTGATGTGCCGAGCGCCGATGCCCAAGCGATTCATCAGTTGATGGACCGCTTCCAGCGATGCGTCGTAATTGTGGAAGGGTTCGCCCATGCCCATGAACACGACATTGCTCAGGCGTTCGCGGCGCGCCGCCAAATCCCGCGCGAAGATCATCGCCTGCTCAAATATCTCGCTCGCGCTTAGCTGCCGCCCGAAGCCCATTTGCCCGGTCGCGCAGAAGACACATCCCATCGCGCAGCCGGCTTGCGATGAGATACAGGCGGTCTTCCGCTTGTCGTCGTAGGGCATCAAGACCGATTCGATCAGTTGTTCATCGGCTAGTCGATATAATCGCTTCTCTGTTCCATCGCGGCTGATTCGACGCGCGACCATTTCCAGCGTGCCCAAGGAAGCAGTCGCGTTGAGCCTTGCGATCAGGGGGCGCGGCAAGTTGGTCATCGCGTCAAAGTTGTCGACGCGTCGGTCATACATCCAGTCCCAGATCTGCCGCGCGCGGAAGCGCTTTTCGCCCAAGTCGCCAAGAAATTCGACCAATTCATCAAAGCTAAATTCATAGAGGTTGATCATCAGCTCAAGTTCTCCGCGGCGGCGTTTTCAGACCGCCAGACGATGCATCAAGAATGGCAGCGCGTTATAAGCCGCGTGGCAGATGATGGCGGCGCTGGTATTCCGGCGGGTTCTGAGCCAGCCAAATCCCAGCGACACCACCAATAGTATCAACGCTGCCGGCGTCAACAGGTATTGGGTATGCAGCAGCGCGAACAACAGCGAAGAAATGACGATGCCGAAAATCGGCTGCAGCGCGCCGCGGAATAGTATTTCTTCGCTCAGGGCCGCCGTAAGGGCGAAGAGCATCCCCGCCAGCCAAGATGCATTGAGCGACTCAAATATGTGGCGAGCGGCGTGGGTCTGAATATCAAAAAGCGCAGGAGGCGCTAAGTCCGCCCAGAGCGCTACACCCGTTTGCGCCAGCACAAAGAGCGCGCAGGCGAGCGCCAGGCCCTCTAGCCAGTCGCGTCGATTCGGCAGCTTCAGGTCCAGCCGCTGAAGGACCGCGGCAAAGCGCCGGCGCGTTAGCCAGCCCACACCCAATAACGCTGCGACAAGGTAAGCTGCGCTAGTTATGACGAGTCGCAGCATGCCGTCGAATGTTTCCGTGCTTATAACGCTGAGTCTGCTTGATTCCTCCGATTGCGACAACATGGCTAAGGTCAGCAAAGCATACCCGATCATAAGCAGCGCAGCAGTGCGATGAACCATGTTGCTCGGCTCGAATCGGGCGCGGCGCCCCAAATCCAGACCTTTGCAGAGCGCGCTAACCAGGCGCCAAAACCTGCCAACTATCGACTCTGGCGCGGCGGATAGGCCGGACGACTCTAACTCGTCCCGTCGCCTCTGTTCGAGATTCGCCACAAGAATCAGGAGGCAGATGCCCGCCAGGCTAGCCAGTTCCAGCGTCATTACCAGTACTTTCCCGCCGCTGCATTTGCAGTATAGTAGACTAGCCGCCGACGCTCAACTCGCTTGTTCGGCGGGTATCGCCAAGTTGACATGACATCGCCGCTGTGCTAGCATGAGATTCGCCACGTCAGGGCTGTGCGTTGGAGAGGTGGCCGAGTGGTTTAAGGCGATGGTCTTGAAAACCATTGTACGGT
>JAPOYU010000144.1 GCA_026706395.1 Chloroflexota bacterium | reverse complement strand
GGATTGAAGAATCTGGCTACTTCCTGGCGGCGACAGCTCTCGAAGCAAGATACTTGCGGGCAGCGCGTTATGATCAGCGTGTCACAGTAAGAACCTGGATTGTCGACGTGCGAAGCCGCGCTGTGACCTTCGCCTGTGAAGTTCTGGATGCCCAAAATGGCAAGCTTCTGTTTCAAGCGTCGCTCAAGTTGGTCTGTCTGGATTCCACCGGGCAGCCGACACGTATTCCAGGGGGCTGGCAGTCTTGGCTAGAGGGATAAACATCTGTCTGAGATTTCTAGCGAAGAGAATATTGCGGAATTTGCATCAGTCGTTGCACAATTTGCAATGAATTCGTTTATCATTAGCGCATAGGATTAGTAGATTTTTCATGGCTAGTTTGCTGACGCATGGTGAGTGTGTGCGGGCAGGCTTAGGGAGGCCATGAACGTATCCGTGATTGTTCAGTCGGGCATGAAGCACATCTTGGAATCGCCGGCGGTAGATTTCAGTGCGCTTGTGAAATAAGTTATACTAGTTTTAACGTTGATACATAGTGGATATCCTGGGTGATGGTGAATGGTAAGTTACGCTGAAAGGCCGTGGACCAATAACTACGATGTTGGCCTGCCAACAGAGTTCGAGTTTCCCGAAGTGCCTTTGCATCAGTTCTTGAAAGACACGCGCAATCGAATGCCGCATGCGACCGCGCTGATCACACCGGCGAATCTTCCGGTACTGGGTCGAATCAGCCGGTCGGTAACGTACGAAGAGTTGGACCGGGCCTCGGATGCTTTAGCGGCTGCGCTTGTGGATCTTGGCCTGAAGAAGAGCGATCGCGTTGCGATTGTAATGCCCAATTCTGTAGCATTTGTCATTAGTTTCTACGCCATTCTGAAAGCGGGCGGTGTGGTAGCTGCCACGAATCCGACGTATCCGGCGGATAAGATGGCGCATCAGATCAATGACTGCGGTGCAGAGTTTGTTTTGACCTTGACATTGTTCTATGACTTGGTCAAGCGCGTGCGTCCTAATACCAAGATCAAAACGGTCATCGTCGCCAACATCAAGGAATACCTGCCAAGTCTGGCGAAGTTCCTTTTCACGATTGCGAAAGAGAAGAAAGAAGGTCACTTCGTCCAGGAACTGGAGGAGGGCGACTATTGGTTTCAGGACTTGCTAGCGAAGCACGATGGCAAGCGAGCGAATGTGAATGTGCAGCCGGATGACCTGGCGATCTTCCAATACACCGGCGGGACCACGGGCGTGCCGAAAGCGGCAATGTCCAAGCACCGGGCGTTGGTGGCCAATATGTTGCAGACCGAGGGCTTCCTCGACCTTTTTGATACACCGGTGGAGAATGAGATTTTTCTGGGCGCCATCCCCTTCTTTCATGTCTACGGGCTGGTAGTTGTTGTCAGTACAAGCGTGTATCGAGGATGCAAGATCGTGCTGGTGCCCAACCCGCGTGATATCGACGACGTGCTTGGCAACATCGAGACGTTCCGCGCCACCTTGTTTCCCGGCGTTCCAGCGCTCTATAACGCGATAAACAATCATCCTAAGGTCCAAAGTGGCGAGATCGATCTGAGTTCGCTGCACCTTTGCTTGAGCGGTTCAGCGCCGTTGCCTGAGGCTACCAAGTCAGAGTTTGAGAGGCTATCTGGCAGCTCGGTCACGGAAGGCTTCGGCATGAGCGAAGCGCCAACGGCAACGCACGTCAATCCGATATACAGGGAGAACCGACCCGGTTCGATTGGTCTTCCCTTGCCTGAGATGGACATGCGGATCGTCAGTCTGGAGGATGGCGAGACCGTTGTGCCTGTCGGCGATATCGGTGAGTTGGTAATGGCTGGACCAAATGTCATGGTGGGTTATCATGGCATGCTGGATGAGACACAGAATGTCCTGCGCGAGAAGGATGGGAAGCGCTGGCTCTACACCGGCGACATCGCGCGCATGGACGGGGATGGATACTTTTACATCGTAGATCGCAAAAAGGACATGGCTCTTATCGGTGGATATAACGTATACCCTACCGTGGTTGAGAATGCGATTGCATCTCATTCGGCTGTCCTGGAAGTTGGCGTTGCGGCGATTCCACATCCAGAGAGAGAAGGGCAGGAAGCGCTCAAAGCTTGGATTGTCACTAAGACCGGGCAAAGTCTAGACGAGAACGAGGTCATAGACTTTCTTGGCGAGAGACTTGCCCCATACGAGATTCCCCGACGCATTGCATTTATTGATGAATTGCCCAAGACGGCTGTGGGCAAGACATTGCGGAGGGAGTTGGTAGAGATGGAGACGAAGCGTGCTTGAGGTCGGGTTCGCGCGAGGCCAGTCTTCGGTTGACCCGCCGCAAATATGAGTAGCGGCGATCTCACTTGCTCACGCAGTGGATACGGTACTAGATATTCGATGAGTCATTACTACCTGCCCATTGATATTGTGATATGTTGCGTGCTTCCTTGTCGAAAGGTTCTATACTAAGAAGTTTAGGAAATGAACATTAGACCCCACATCACGCCTGCTTACGAGAACATACTGCGCTATTCCAGTCTGACAAAAATCATCTTGCTCCACCCAGCGAGCCGGTATCGGTCCTTGCTGGTGGCTCGGTTGATTAGCGATCCGCAGCTACAGTCATATTATTACGCGCTTGACGTGGATGACATCAATCTCTTTAACTTCCTCACTGGGTTGATGAACACCTTGTCGAAACAGCACGCGACATTCGGCCGCCATCTAAACATACTGCCCCAAAACGTGCTGGATGATCCCTACAAACATTTCGATCTCGTATTGCATACCTTCTTGGAGGAATTGGAGGAAATCACGGAAGGCGATTTTTTCCTTGTTTTGGACGAGTTTGATCGTGCCGACCTGGCCGATGATGTCCATCGCTTCGTCGAACGTCTATCCCATCTGATGCCAGATCGTTGCACGATAGTCATAAACGGTCGCACGCTCCCGCGCTTGCCCTGGATATCAATGATGGCTAAGCGACATGGTTTGATCTTGCGTGACGCCCAGTTGATTACAGAGAACATATCTGGTGTTCGCAATGTCGAAGATGCGAGCCTGAAAGTGCTTTCTCTCGGTCCTGGATATGTCTTCTTGGACGACTATCTGGTCGACAGTTGGGAAGGCCACCTTCCGCGCTTGCTGCTCTTTTTTGTAATGGATCGCCCGGAAGTGACGCGAAACCAAATCTGTGAAACCTTCTGGCCCAATTTGGACTTAGATCAGGCGGTCAACGTATTCCATGTAACCAAACGTCGGCTGCACAAGGCTTTAGGGATTGATATTCTATCGCATGACGGAACCTATTATCGCATCAATTCGAATATTCCCTTTTACTTCGACGCCTTTGAATTCGTAGAAGCATTGCTAGCCTGCCGTCACGGCCAACCTGAAGACGAGTTTTCTCAATGGCAGAGGATAGCGAAACTTTATCGCGGACCTTATTTGCAGGGGCATCAAGGCAGTTGGATCAAAGAACGGCGCGAGGCCTACAGTCTGGCCTTCATAGAGTCACTTATGCGCATTGCGGATCTGTGGACCAAGCGCGGCAACGATGAGCTTGCGCTGCTTAACCTCGGCCGGGCGATTGATGCCGATTATTCCTTGGAAGCGGTACACCTTCGCTTACTAAGACTGTATGTGAAACTGGGCAGGCGTGCCGAAGCAGTTGCCCACTACCGGGATTTGGAACAATGGGCGAAGACCAATAAGACAGCCTTAAGCGAAGAGACAAAACAGCTTTTTGCTGACATCACCGCTTGATTCTAGGTGGGAACAGTCTGGATTAAAGGCAGGCGCCCCTGGCAGGACTCGAACCTGCGACCAACGGTTTAGAAGACCGGTGCTCTGTCCACTGAGCTACAGAGGCA
>JAPOYU010000165.1 GCA_026706395.1 Chloroflexota bacterium | reverse complement strand
AGCGCAGATGGTACTGCATTGGAGACGATGTGGGAGAGTATGCCGCCGCCAACACCTCTCTACCCCGCTACACCCTCTTTTTTGTGCTACAACCGGATGATTCCCGCTGAACCAAGACCTGTTTCAACAGCCACCAATATCTCTCCCGGATTTCCTTTCTGTCTTGATGTGAGGCATTTATGTTTCGCCGCAGATCACTAAGGCGGATTCTCCAGGTGGGGCTGCCCTTGCTGCTGACAGTTGGCTTGTACTGGCACTACCACCCAAGGCCAATCACGAAAAACGCTGCCTACGCAAATACCACAATCTTCTTGACAGCCAGCAGCAGCACCGTTCTCTTTCCCGGCGACTGCATTCAAATGCGCTGGAATGTAGCGTATGCGCAGCGTGTTCTAGCAAATGAGGAACTCTCGCCCGCTGTTGGTGAGAAGACGCTGTGCATCAATACGTTATCGCAGCCGACGCTTCAGGTCATGCTGATGGACGGCAGCGAGGTGACGGTTACTCAGCCGATCACTATATTGGTGACGCAGCCGATGTTTGTGACCGTTGTTTTCATCGCGCTCGCGCTGCTTTGCCTGGGCTTTAGTGATTTTCTGTGGCAAGCGGGGCGTGAAGCGTCGCGGCTGTTGACTGTCCGCGCGATTGCTAGAGCCGGCTGCGCAATCGTTCTTGCCGTCGGAATCACGCTGGTGATTATTGAGATCGCACTGTCAACCTATTTCAGCGCCGCGGGTAGCCGTGAGCAAAAGATCATGTATCTCTACTCGCTTAAGGAGATACGTGAACTGCAAAGCAATATAATTCCCGTGCCATATGTGAGCTATGTACCTGATCCTGCCTACGAAGGGCATAACGCTCTTGGCTATCGGGGACCAGAGATTGCGATTCCCAAACCGCAAGGAACTTTCCGCATCGTCGCAATGGGCGGCTCGACTACCTATAGCACGGGTACCACAGAAGAAGAATCCTACCCAGCCTTCCTGCAATCGATCCTGCGTGATGATTACGGCTATAGCAATGTCGAAGTCATCAATGCCGGTGTGAGTGGTTATACCTCTTGGGAGGTTCTCTCCAGTTTTGTGTTCCGAGTACTGGAGCTCGAGCCGGACATGCTGATCTTTTACGGAGCCCTCAACGATCTTACCGTGCGTGAATGGCTCAGTAGCGATTGCTATCGCGGTCTGAATCCACAGCGCGGCTTAAATGGGCATCGAGGCCTGTTTGTCGAGCGGAATGCAGAACTGCCAGCCTCAGCTCTGTACCGCTTGGTTGCGATTTCCTTCGACTGGATGAGCAATCCCTTGGCTTTGGATTCCTCGTTTGAGCCGTCACGGGTGCAGTGTGAGCGGGATCCCGGCGATACCACGCTGGAAAAGCGCCTCGTTGCGAATACTCCAATTTACTTCGAGCGCAACATACGCAATCTCATGACGCTGGCGCTGGCGCATAATGTGCAACCTGTAGTCTCGTCATGGATATACAATGTAGAAGCCGATCGTCCACAACTGTGGAGAGAGTCAATAGCCCAGCACAACGCCGTCACGCGCCAAATCGCTACAGATATGGATATTCCTTACATCAATCTGACAGAAGACTTTCCGGTTAATAACAACTATTGGGAACTTGACGGTGTCCATCTTGTGGCTGCTGGCACATACGAGCAAGCAAGGCGCTATGCTGCGTTCCTTGATGATTCTGGACTGCTGCCAAAGGCGGACATCATGGTAAATGAAAGAGAATGATTCGGTTCTCAACTACTGATAACTGGAACTCTTCCTTGGCGACCGCACGTGACTGCCCTGCCACGGCGACTAACTTTGACATGCAGCATTTTGTTCACGGTTCCTAAAGACTTGAATGAATGCATGACACAGGCCCTCGCTCCTATTGGCGGTGGCTCTGTCACAATTCTAGTAGTGTCAACATGTAAGGGGCCTGCCTGGTGATCAAATCTTCTGGTTTGCCGTGGCGCTGCTTATTAGTTGTTGCGATTGCGAGATATCTGTTAAGAGAGAGAAGCCTTCGCGAACAGCACAAGTAGCGATCTTGCGTTAGACTCATCTATTAGTTTTCAGAAAAGGTCGACTCTATGGAGCAGCTGTGCCAATACAGGCTACGTCACGCATTTACCCGGCCCTTGCGGTGATCTGCGTCTTCTTCGTGTTCGTTGTTGGTGTCACCAATCTTAAAACTGACCCCATCGAAAACGACGAGTTCAGAACCCTCAATCACATTGAACCCGTTTGGCATTCGGAAATATATACCATACCGGAAACGATCCGAAGTGTCGCGAAACTCAGCTCTCAGCACGGACCACTTTACTTTGTTGTCCTAAACGTCTGGCACAAACTTGTCGGCTCAGATCTTTTTTCGCTACGCTTTCTATCTGTGCTGTTCGGAGTTCTCTCGATTGCAATGGTGTACCGGCTTGCGAACATAACGGGAAAGCGCGAGAACGCCGCCGCCGCGACCATTGCGTTGTCGTTTCTGGCGTTCTATATCTTTCATATTGAGTACCTAAGAATGTACACCTTTTTGACGCTCGCTTGTGGCTGGGTCCTATTGTCGTACTGGTACGCGGGCCGAAAACGCCCCCTTAGCAAATGGAGTTGGATTTCCCTTTTCGTTCTGGCCGCGTCGATACCATATATTCACTACATGGGCGGGCTGATATTGGTCGCTATCGGCAGCTATCATCTTGTATTTGCGCGGCGAGATAAGCGCTGGTGGCGGATACTCGCGATAATGGCGCTGGCAGGGCTTCTGTTTTTGCCCTGGATTCCCGTTGTTGTCGGTGGCCTTGCGGAACATAGACTTGATCCGACAGCGATAAGATTGCCGTTCATCCAGGCTGTGTATACAGTCTTGTCAGTTTCCTCAAACGGGATACTTCTGCTGCCACCGCTTGTCGCGGGCTTAGTACTTCTGAACATCAGGCGCCTCAATGACTCCGAGCGCTACTTGGCATTTGTTGCCTTGTGGACAGTAGCCACGCTCTTCTTACTGAACGAATTCGCGCCGATTCTCATAGCGAATCGGCTGCGCTACTCTTTAGTATTGGCGGTTCCCTTTTCTTGCCTCGCCATCATAGGTCTGAGAATGCTGCCTGCCTGGAGGCTTTTGCGCTTTCCCTTTGCTTTCTTATGGTGTATGTCATTTTTTTACTATTTGGAAACTGAAGATTACGCTATCTTCACGAACATTCGACAGCACGAAACCGAGAAGATACCTCATTATCAAGACTTTATTTACGAATCTGCGAAGTTGCCCGGGAACAAGGAGCTGATTCTTAGTTTTCATCCAAATATGATACTGTCGTCTAATAAGACTCTTCCGTATTACCGAAGCGTCATATCTAGGTGGGCGTATATCGTTCACATTACCTACGATGAGAATGGGGAACTCGTCATGCAGAGCGGCCATGCAAAATATGGCTCGCTTGAAGCCATAGCTGAAAATAGCAACGGAATCTGGGTTTTACACAATCCCGAGCAGACCTCGTTGGACGATCTGCCCGTCTACACAGATTGGTTCCTGCAGCATTTCAAAGCCTGCAATCGTTTCCTGGACCGTGATACAAGTGTCATTGAGTATTACCTGAGGAATGATCTACCATGTGATTTAGTGACAAATGCAAAGCCCTTCGCCGTCCACTATGACAACGGAATAGAGTTGGCAAATGCCCACAGTGAATTTGTCGATAGCGAATTCAGAGTGTATTTGTGGTGGCGCGAGACCATCGGCAAAGAGTACTCGGTTTCTCTGCAGGTTTTTGACAGTCAGATGGCGAAGGTCCGCCAATTGGACGCTGTAATCTCTAGCGAGCCGATTGACGCTTTCTCATTTGATTTGTCTGAACTGCCTGCGGGAGATTACACTGTGCAGCTAATCGTGTATAACTTTGAGACGAAACAGAGTGTGTCTGGCCATGTAGTCAACAGCGAAGAACGATTCGAGCGTACCGTTACTCTCGACAGCTTCTCGCTTGCTGAACAAACTTGACGCGATCTGCTGAGAAACTGGCTGCGTGTGGTCGCATCTGCGTCAGGTCTTGTCGTTTATTGGGCGGGCAAATCCACCCACTCAGGCGTAAAATCGGAACAGGATGAACAGAGAACGTCTCTTCGTTGGCAAGAGTGCAATCGCGCATTTCACGGTTGCAGTGCTGTGCCTTGCCTTTGTCTTCGGCTCCAGCCTGCCAATATTGAAGTCCGAACCCGCGCGTCCGGCGGACATAAACTCTATCCAGGATATGTATATTTCGCGCGCGCATCCGAATTACAGTGTAAATGAGGTGGTGCGCAGAATAGCCCTAGAGGATCCAGTTCACGTGCCACTGTATCACATGGCGCTTAATCTATGGATTCGTTACACAGGCCGAGACTTGTTCACCATCCGGCTGCTGTCACTGTTCACAGGACTGTTGGCAATCGCCTTCACGTACCGTCTGGTACGCGCAACTGTGCACAAAGACACAGCACTGGATGCAGTCCTGATTGCATCATTTTTGGCCTTCTTCATTTTTTATGCCCATCAGGCGAGAATGTATGCCCTCTTGGCCCTAGTTTCAGCCTGGGTTCTATGGTCTTACTGGACGTCATTGATCTCTGCTAACGCAAAGATGAGACGGCGGTGGCTTTCTTTGGTCGCCAGCTGCGCGGCACTTGTTTATACTCACTATTTCGGTTTCATTCTGCTTGCTGCAATCGGCATATATCATCTGCTGATCGCGCCAAAGAACTTGCGCTGGGTGCAAATCTGCGTGGCGGCAGTCTTTGTTGCACTGCTATTCTTGCCCTGGTTGCCATACGCTTGGTCATATCTGCAGATTCGTAACGTGCCTGCGAGCGATGCTCTTGCCCTGGGCGATGCGCTGTCTGCTCTGCTTTCGATTTACTCCAATGGCCAACCACTTATCTTTGCCGCCGCCGCTGTGCTTGTCTTCCGGTTCAGGCAGTTAGCCCCATCGCAAGTCTACATAACGATTATCTGCGTTTTTGTCTTGGCGTTGCTGCTTGTTGCCAACGAATTCACTGCGCTGATAATCGCTCGGCGCATTCGATATACAATTTCGGCAGGCATCCTTCTAATCTGCACCCTGGCTATAGCATTAAACTTGTTGCCGGGATGGAATCTGTTGCGCCTGCCGTTTATGGCTGTATGGATCGCGCTCTTCTTCATGTTTTGGCGTTCTGACGAGTTGTATCTGTACACGAATCAACGAGACCAGAAACACAATACGGTGCCGCATTTTCAAGACCTGCTGTATGAACCGGGAATTGATCCGCGAAGAAGCGATTTTGTCCTTAGCTTTCACCGGGATACGCTACTCAACGAGAATAAGCTTCTGGATTACTATGGCAGGAAAACGGGAAACTGGCGCGGACTAATACATATTTGGAATGATGCCGACGGCAATCCCGTCGTTCAGAGCACGGATGCGCGCTACGTCGATGTGGAGAGCATGGCGATCTGGAACTTCCCGATTTGGCTCATACATAATCCTCAGGAGACTGACTTGCAGTCCATGAAGGCCTTTGCCGATGATTTCTCGAATCATTTTCATTCTTGCGGCCGCTTCCTCGAAACTGACAATTCGATCGTCGACCTGTATGCCAAACGCTCAATACCATGCGAACTGCTCGTCTCGCGGCAGCCGCTTGAAATTCATTACGAGAACGGCACTGAGCTCGCGAACATCTTGCTTCGGCCGCTAAATGAAGACCTGAACATCTACTTTTGGTGGACCAACACGATGGCGAGTCAGTACGCGTTTTCGCTCCAGCTGTTTGACGCGCAAGGCGACATGATTGCCCAATTGGACGACGTGATTGGCGGCGATGCCTTGTATCATAAATCGCTCAATGTCGCGGAATTGCCACAGGCAGAATACGCTGCAAAGCTGATCCTGTACGATTACGAGACGGGGCGCAGCCAGCCGGGCGCAGTCCTTGACGGTGAAAGACGCTTTGAACGCGAGGTGGAAATCGCGCAAATACGAATCGGTGATTGACGGTGTTGCGGCGGGATCATTCTGAATTGCCCGAACGACTTGTCAGGGGCCATCGGCTGGATTATCCTAATCCTGAGCGCTTGACGCAGTTGCGACCAATTTCCGAAAGCACATCATGAGCCTGCGCAAGAATGACAAGTCGAGCGATGGTCCGCGCTGGATCGCCGCTTACATCACACATAATCTGCAGGAAGCGCATATCTTGTTGGGCAAGTTAAGGGCGCATGAAATTCCTGCGATGATCCACCAAGAGGCCGGCGCGACAGCGCTCGGCATTACGCTGGGCAACCTTGGCGAGATTAAGATACTGGTGGCTCCGGCAGACTATGACCAGGCGGTCGCATTGCTGCGCACTGACTTCGATGATCAACTTGAAGCCAGCAACGATAAGGTTCAACTGATCTGGCAGGACGACGGCGATGGCGTCGAATACTACGTAGAAGATGACGAAGAATGACACGCTGACTAGCGTGCCGGGCCTACGCGTCGGGCACTATACCGATATCGCTGGCGCCACCGGTTGTACTGTCGTGCTTTGCCAACAAGGCACAGTGGGGGCGGTTGATGTTCGCGGTGGAGCGCCGGGCACGCGCGAAACCGATCTGCTGCAGGCGCACAACCTGGTGGGAGAAGTTAGCGCGGTCGTGCTTTCTGGCGGCAGCGCATTCGGCCTGGCGACGGCTGACGGCGTCATGCGCTGGCATGTGGAGCGCGGTCTGGGTTATCGGTCACGCAGTGGCGTTGTTGTTCCGATAGTGCCTGCTGCGATTCTTTTCGACCTCACTCTAGGCGAACCGGGACGAGTGCCGGGGCCCGATGCGGGATACCAAGCCTGCGAGGAGGCGTCCAGTGAACCCGTCGCCATGGGCTCTGTTGGCGCGGGGACCGGCGCTAGAATTGCGGCCATCCTCGGGAACGAACGCGCGACCAAAGGCGGCATCGGCTCGGCAGCTGTGACCTTGCCGAACGGGCTCGTTATTGCCGCGCTGATGGCTGTGAATTCTGTGGGCAATATTATCGCTGACGATGGCAAAATCATGGCTGGCCTGCGAAAGGCGGATGGAGACGGTTTTGTCTCCGTGCTGGCGGAAATGGCGCGTATGGCGACGGAAATTCCCGCTGCCGAGAATACAGTCATTGGCCTTGTTGCGACCAACGGGACGCTGGACAAGGCGGGTGCGCAGAAGGTTGCGCAGATGGCTCATGACGGGATCGCGCGTGCGGTGAATCCAGCCCACACGATGTTCGATGGCGATACGATTTTTGCTGTGGCCACTGGGGATCTGCCGGGTGACCCAACCTTTATCGGCGCTCATGCCGCGGAAATGGTGGCGGAATCAATCCGTCGCGCTGTGCGCCACGCAACCACTTTGGCAGGTGTTACTGCGATCACCGACCCGCAAAGCTAACCCCATAGGACATGCCCGTTCCTTGGACGGCATCGCCTGTGTTTTGTCCCAGCCGCCGCCTTGTCTAGCTCGTAGGGGCGACATTGTATGTCGCCCGAAACCTGTCATTATTGATTTACGCGGGTGACTCACAAAGTCGCCCCTGCATCTATTATGTCCTGTGACCGGACGCCATGTCCTCATTTTCACCACTCCCAGATGTTTAAAAGACATGCCAAATGACTTAACATAGACTTAGTGGATTTGGAGTATGCTAAATGCGCTGTCAGCCACATAATGGATAGTCATGGTGGCTAAAAAGATTCTGGTCGTTGAAGACGACGAAAGAGTGATTAGCAAACTGGCTGATAACTTGCGCGCTGAAGGTTATGATGTCTTCACCGCGTTTGATGGCGAGACCGGTTTGAACATGGCGCGCAGCGCCAGTTACGATTTAATCGTGTTGGACATTATGTTGCCTGGTCTCGACGGTGTCAGCCTTTGTCGCATGATCCGCAACGACAGTAAGACATCAAGTGTGCCGGTCATCATGCTGACGGCCCGCGGCACCGAAAATGACAAAATCTTAGGTTTGGAGAGCGGCGCCAATGACTACATCGTCAAGCCCTTTGGCTTGGGCGAGTTCCTGGCGCGTGTGCGCGTGCAGATGCGCCGACCTGCGCCGGAAACCGGATTGAAGCGAGATGAACTTTCCTCGGGCGATCTGCGCCTCGACCTCACTGGAAGACGCGTATTCAAAGGCGAGAATGAAGTTAAGCTCACCAACAAGGAATACACCCTGCTCGCCGTATTTATGCGCAACCAACGAGCAGTCCTCTCGCGCGACTTTCTTATTGCTAACGTTTGGGGTGAAGACTACCTGATAGGCGCGAGTGACAAACGTACGGTTGATGTCCACATCCGCTGGCTGCGTGAAAAGATCGAAGACAACCCATCAAAACCGGAGCGCATAAGCACAGTCCGCGGCGTCGGTTACAGATTCGAGGGCTGATGTGGAAGTTCTGCTGACACTCTTGATTGTCTCCTTGCTTGGCATGGGCAGTGTTGCTTACAATCAGAGCCGGCGCTTGCATGCGGCCAACTCGACCGTACGTGGTCAAGCCGAAGAAATCGGCCATCTTCGCGCTCAACTCAACGAGAGCGAACGTAAACAGCTCTTGCATCAGGGGCTCGTTTCCGCTGCGGATCATATCTCCTTTGATCTAATGTTTTTGCTTGATGCCGATCAGAATATACTCGCCCTGAATCAGTCAGCTGCCCGCCTTATCACCGATGAATCTGCCATAGGCAAAGCACTTTCGCAGGTAATTGAGTCGCCTGAGCTTATCAGCTTGGTCGCCATGGCCCAGCGAGAAAGCGAGCGGCTCGAGGAGCAATTCCTAATTGGCAGCTCCAACTATCGAGTTCGTGCCCTGGCTATCGATTATCTTGGGGGAGCTGTTTGCGTTGGCATTGTCATGCGCGACATTACCGACCTGGTGCAGCTTAACCGCGCCCGGCGCGACCTGGTCGCCAATATCTCGCACGAATTGCGAACGCCGATTACACGGATCCGCCTGATTATTGAAGGTCTTTTCCTTGACGCCGATAAACCAAAGCGGAAGGCCAGCATTCAATCGCTCAAGGAAATCGCAATGGAGACCGACTCGCTGCTATGGCTGGCTCAGGAGCTGCTCGACCTGTCCATGATTGAATCGGGCGAGGCCATTCTGCGTCTGGTGAAGACCCCATTGAAGCAAGTCATAGACGATGCGATCGAGCGGCTGGAATCGCAGGCCCAGACAAAGAATCTTACAATCGTCAGCCACGTGCCACAGAATCTTGATGTCCTGTGCGACGCCGACCAGTTGCGGCGGGTCCTGGGCAATCTGCTGCACAATGCAATCAAGTGGTCGCCCGCGGATGATGCCATCACGATTACCGCCGCCGAAATCGAGGAAGAAATCGTAGTTACAGTGTTTGATAACGGTCCCGGCGTGCCCGACGATGTTCGCGAGCGTATTTTTGAGCGATTCTACCAGGCGGATGTCTCGCGCTCCGGCGACGAAGGAACCGGCTTGGGCCTCGCCATTTGCAAACACATCGTCGAAGCGCATGGCGGGCGCATTTGGGCTGAAGGCAACAGCCAAGGCATCGGAGGGAAATTTGTCTTCAGCGTGCTCAAAGCTGATGCGGACTTCCAGCAGCCAAGCGCGGAGCAGTCTGAAGATGAGCCGGCGCTGGAGCTGCCTCAGTCGGTTGCGCCGCTCTAGGCTTCTGATTGAATTCCTCTTAAGTTTTGATATACTTGCCGCAGTGTAAATCTGAACCAACCTTCGGGGCAGGGTGAAAGTCCCTACCGGCGGTGATGCATGCTGCGGCATGCCAAGCCCGTGACCCTGATCATCGCCTGTGGTTTGGCGTTGTGTCTCAGCGAAACGCTGGGCAGGTGGATTCCGGTGAGATTCCGGAGCCGACGGTGATAGTCCGGATGGGAGAAGGGTTGGCAGGCCGCCACTGGGGGCTCGCCTGGTTAGACATACGGCTTTGCGTTGGTCCATCGCGTAATTCTGCGGTGCCTCGCTTTGCGTATCGCCCTTCCTCAGTTGTGAAATCCTGGAAGCGCGATATGCGGACTACCAGCATAGATAATGATTTTCGAGCGAAGCAAAGGCGACAAGTCGCATTGCGCCGCCTGTCGCCGCTCTTGACAATTCTGCTGCTTCTTCTGCTATGGCAGTGGATCACTCACCAGCGGATCATCTCACCGATTCTTGTTCCAGCGCCGGCTGATGTTTACGCCGCTTTCGCCGACGCTCTTGCTGATGGCAGTCTGGCCAAGCACACCATGACGACGCTTGGTGAGATGATGTACGGTCTCGTATTAGGCGTCGGAATCGGCCTTGTACTTGGTTACGCCATTGCTAAAGCGCCTTTGCTGGAATACGTATTGTCTCCGATCATTGTCGCCTTCCAGTCCACGCCGATCGTGGCATATGCCCCCTTGCTTATTATCTGGTTCGGTACGGGACCGAGCAGCAAGGTCGTGACCACAGCGGTCATTGTCTTCTTTCCCACGCTGGTAAACGCCATCGTCGGCATTCGAAGCGTATCGCCGCGCCTGCGCGATTTGATGCGCTCTTTGAACGCCGGGCCCTGGCGCACGTTTCGCGCCTTGGAGCTGCCGTCCGCGCTGCCGGTTATTCTCGCCGGTTTGAAGACGAGCGCGACTCTGGCGGTGATAGGCGCGGTTGTAGGCGAATTCGTTGGTTCGGGTAGCGGTTTGGGTGTCTTGGTGATCATGGCGCGCAGCCAATACAATACGCCCCTTGTCGTCGTCACAGTGCTGACCATGACGGTTATTGCTCTAAGTTTGTACAGCCTGGTGGCCTTTGTCGAATGGCGCTTCCTGGTCTGGCAGCGGCGCGCTGCATCATGATTCGAAACATCGTGAGGAGGTGAATATATTCCATGCTCAAGCTGAAGAGGTTCGTCACATTTCTTGTTCTGACACTCACATTGCTCGTAACGGCGCAAGATGATTTGGCCGAAGAACGTATTCTGCTTACGTTCATTCCCAACGTTCAATTCGCCCCTTTCTATGTGGGCATTCAACACGGTATCTTTGCCGCCGCCGGCTTCGACGTATCGCTGGAACATCTCCAGGAGCCGGAAGTGCTGGATTTAGTGGCGCTCGGGCAGGCGAATTACGGCATCGTCAGTGGCGAGCAAGTGATCCTGGCGCGGTCGCGCGGACGCGATGTCGTCTATGTGTTTGAGTGGTTCCAGCAATACCCGGTTGGCCTGGTCTATTCGAGCGAATTGGACCTGAGCGATTTGCGCCAGTTGCGTGGACTGAGGGTCGGCATTCCCGGGCGTTTCGGCGCAAGTTACAGTGGCCTTACTACGCTGTTAGCCAGCGCCGGCTTGACTGAATCCGAGATCGAAGTGAATGAGATCGGCTTTAATGCCCCGGAGGTCTTTTGTCTCGGCGCTGTTGATGCCGCCGTTGTCTATGCCAATAACGAGCCCTTGCAGATACGCAACTTGGCTGCCGCCGGTGAATGTGGCGATCTCCAGGATGTCGCCGTGCTCACCGTCGCGTCGCAAGTCGACTTGGTCTCAAACGGACTTATCGTCAGTCGCAGCCAATTGAATGATGCGCCGGAACAGACCGCTCGTATGGTCGGAGCGCTTCGGCATGCATTGCGGTTTACAATTGATAATCCGGCGGGCGCTTACCTGGCCAGTCTGCCGCATGTGGATACGCTTCCCAGCGATGATGCCTTTGTCTCGGCTTTAACTGAGGCGAGCGAACGGCAGCGCGAATTCCTCGCCGCCCACCCAGCGCGCGAGGAAATTGTGGAGAGCCGCCAGGCCTTGCGGATTCAGCTTCGGCAGCAATTCGATGCCGGCATCTTGGCGCAATTGGAAGTGCTGTTGAATTCCATCGAACTGTGGGATGCCGACGCGCTCGGATACAGCGACTTGGCGTCCTGGGAAGCAATGCGCGATACACTCGCGTTAATGAACTTGTTGGGCGATGATCTCGGCGACCTGGGCGACGCCTTCTCCAATGATTTTCTGGCGGTTAACGACGAGTGAGACTGCGTGCGGAGGATCTCGCCGTCAGCTTCCACGGTCCCAGTGGTGACTTGCTTCCAGCGCTGGGCCCGATATCCTTCCTGGTAGAGGATGATCAGTTCGTTTGCCTGCTGGGTCCGAGCGGCTGTGGCAAATCCACCTTGATACGGGTGCTGGCCGGTTTGCTGAAGCCCTCGGCCGGCGCTGCTTACTGTGACGACCTGGTCATTCAGCGCCCCTTGACCGACGCCGCAATCATGTTCCAGGATACCAATCTCATGCCCTGGCGCACGGTGTTGGACAACATCGCCTTACCCTTGGAAATCGCCGGTGTGCCAAGGTCGGAGCGCTACCGCACTGTGCGCAAGCTCTTGCCACAACTCAATCTGGAGAGTTTCGAAAGCGCCTATCCGGCTGAGTTGTCAGGCGGGATGGCGCAGCGTGTTGCCCTTGGTCGCGTCATTCTGCAGGAGCCGCAAGTTTGGCTCCTGGACGAACCCTTTGCCGCGCTCGACGCCTTAACGCGTGAATCGCTCCGCCTGGAATTTCTGCGGCTCCGCAGGCGCGCCAGACAGACGATCATTCTTGTAACGCATGATATCAATGAGGCGGTCTTGCTTGCCGATCGCGTCATTGTAATGTCGCGCCGCCCTGGTACGCTGGTCGCCGACATTATGATCGACTTGCCGCGCCCGCGATCAGCGGAGATGATATACAAGGGTGAGTTCCTCCAGTTGACCAGAGAAGTCCGTGGTTACATTGAGGACCAGCGCGGTTGAACCATGTCCGCTGCCTCAACCGCTTTTCTGTCCTGAGTCAATTAGTTCGAAACCGCAGAGTGAGGCCAACCGATGAGCTTTCTCGTAGACGAAATACGACCGCTATTCCCGTCCTTGAGTGTTCCCGCCGAGGACGGCTCCCTGCCGATTTTCCTTGACAATCCGGCCGGCACACAGGTACCGCGCAGCGTGATGGAAGCGGTGACTCATTACTACCTCACCATGAATGCCAACTCGGGTGCCTCCTTCGCGACCAGCCTCCGCAACGACGAAATGGTCGCGGCCACGCGGGAAAGCATGGCGGACTTTCTGAATGCCGCGAGCCCCAAGGAAATCGTCATTGGTCCCAACATGACGACGCTGAACTTCGCCCTAAGCCGCGCGCTGGCTCGTACGCTGGCGCCCGGCGACGAAATCGTCGTGACGCGAATGGATCATGATGCCAACGTCAGCCCCTGGACTTTCATCGCCCGCGATTGCGATCTTGAGTTGAAGTGGGTCGATATCCACGCCGCCGACTGTACGCTTGATATGGATTCGCTGGAGGAAGCCCTGACCGAACGGACGAAAATAGTCGCGACCGCTCACGCCTCCAACGCGGTTGGGACGATCAATCCCGTGAAGCAGATTGCCGGTATGGCGCATGCCGTCGGCGCCTGGCATGTGGTGGACGCGGTACAGAGCGCGCCGCATGTGCCGATCGATGTGGCTGAGATCGGCTGCGACTTCCTGCTCTGCTCATCATACAAGTTTTATGGGCCGCACCTCGGCATAATGTGGGGGCGCGAAGACTTGCTCAATACATTGCCCGCTTACAAGGTCCGTCCGGCAAAGGATGTCGCCCCGAACCGCTGGGAAAACGGCACACCCAGCTTCGAGACCTGGAACGGGCTGCGAGCTTGCCTTGAGTTTTGGCAGTTAATCGGCGAGCGATTCGGCGATGCTCGCTTGCCGCAGTATCAGGGCCCCCGCCTGCAAATGAAACGCGCGCTGCATGCCGTAAGCGCTTATGAGCGCGCCTTGGCCGCCCAGCTGATTGAAGGACTTCGTGCGATAAAGGGTGTCACGGTCGCGGGCATCATCGACAGCGAACGCTACGCCTGGCGCGTCCCGACAGTGGCGATGGTTAAGGACGGCAAGACTCCTGATGAAATCGCCGCTGCCCTGGCGGAGCAACATGTCTATGTTTGGAGCGGGAACTACTACGCGCCCGAGATCATGCAGCGCTTGAACCGCCCCGATGGCATGGTCCGTATCGGCATCGCTCAATACAATACACGCGCCGAAATCGAGCGCGTGTTGAACCTCATCGAATCAATCTAGTGAATCAGTTGCCCCGGCCGAATCCGGGCAGGGCGAGTGACGTTTATTTGTTATGTCGCCAAGGCTGCCAGCTGTTTCATCAAACGGCTCTTGCGCCGCGCCGCATTCCGCTTGTGGACCACGCCACGGCTGGCAAGTTTGTCCAGGTCCCGCACAGCGATCCGCGTCGCTTCACGCGCCTCTTCCAAGTCGCCGCTTTCGATGGCGGCGCGCGCCTTCTTCACCAGCGTGCGCGCGCGATTGCGATAGACGCGATTGTGCAGGCGCCTCTTTTCGTTCTGACGGATTCGCTTCAGTGCGGATTTGTGATTTGCCATAATCTGAGTTGGAGGAAGCCGCGCTTCCCGGCGCTCCTTTCCGAGCCTGTTTCGAGGCGCATGCCTCTCTATCTTCCAGCTATACGGCGGCACATCATATCACGCCACTCCTGCACTGTCTAGTGCCTTCCGCGACCGAATGACTGCCACGATACGCCAATCCCTCTGTGCTTCCCCTACAATATGCGCCGACGATTTGCAATAATGTCCCGCGGATTGCAATGACTCCAGCTATCGAGATATCACAAAGGGCGGTTAGCATGATCATGCGGCGTATTGAAATGGCGGGCGCGAATGTGCTCTTCCGCTACACTTGTTTTGCGCTTTGCATCATTCTTGCGGGTTGTGGCGCGCTTGAATCACCAGTCATGCAACAGGCAACCGTGGCGCCCGAAGACGAAGTGTCTGAGGACGCGCGACCCGTAACCCAGCCCACTGCCTTACCGACCAACACGCCCCTGCCCCCAACTGAAACGCCAACCCTTGCGCCCACAGCGACGCCGACGCCAATGCCTAGCCCGACGCCGGAACCAACTGCCCTTCCTGTTCTATCGCCAATCGATCGTATGGTGTCGGTGCGCAATCCGGAAAAGGGCGCTATTTTGTTCAACACCTTCCAGGAAACCGCCGGTAGCGGTTACGCCTGCTCCAACTGTCACCTGGTTGACAGCGAAAAGGCGAATCTCGGTCCCGGCTTGCTGAACATCAGAGACCGCGCCCTCACACGCGTCGAGGGACAAAGCGCGGCGGAATACATATATGATTCAATCATCGATCCAGCGGCCTTCCTGGTCGAAGGCTTTGATGCTGAACTCATGCCGAAAAACTGGTCGGAGATTTACACCGATCTGGAAATCTTCGACATCGTCGCCTATGTGCTTACGCTCGAAGGCGAGTCCGACATCAATGATCCGGATCCGGCCGAAGCTGAGGGGGAAGAAGCAACTGAGCAGGACTAGTCGAGGAGCTCGCTTGCCGCTCTTGCTGCACTAGCTGCCTCACGACAGTAAGGCCTCTACCGCATCTTGCAGTGACCGCTCCGCCATTGACTGGGCAGTGTGAGCATCCTTCAGCCAGGCGCGATCGGCGCTGATGGAATCGCTCTGCGCATCGAGAACAGCTGCTGTAGCGGCCGGCGCCGCACCGCCCGGCAAGATACGCGCTTCGACAAATGCGCGCGGATCAAGCGCTCGCTTGAACTGCGCTTCCGGCAAATCCAGGTCAATGCCCAAAGCCTCCGCGGCAACCTCGCGCAACATTGCCGCAGTCACATCGTCAGGAGCGATGTCATTCTCCTGGGCGTAATTCACCAGCGCCGAAACGACGCTATGCGCTTGCCGGAAGGGTAGATGACAGTGGCGTGTCAAGGTGTCGGCCAGCTCCGTCACCGTAGTGAAACCGGCGCCCGCGCGCTTCCGCAAGTGATCGACATTTACCTCCAGCGTATCGATGAGCGTGCGATACAATTGCAATACCTCTTGCGCCGTCTCCAACGATCCGAAAAGAAGCGGGAAGATCTCGTCTTCAATGTCTTGTGTATCGCCAAACGGGATATTGTGGCATTGCAGGACGATGCCCTGTGCCTGCGCCATCATCCGGCTGATCCGCGCGCGCAGATGCTCCAGCACAACCGGATTGCGCTTCTGCGGCATGATCGAGCTGATCTGTATGAAGCTGTCATGGATGCGGATCGCGCCGCTCTCCTGAGTCGCCCAAAAGAGCATATCTCTGGTGAAACGGGACAGATTCACACCCAAAGAGGCCAATGCGCCAGCGACATCGGTCAGGTTGTCCGACGCGCCGATGCTGTCGTATGTGCTTAGCTGGACCGCGTCGAAGCCCAGCAAGTCCGCGACTAGTTGTCGATCAATCGGAAAGGCGGTGCCGGTCAACGCGGCCGCGCCAAGCGGACTCCGATTGTTGGTGGCCTGCGCGAATCGCAAACGCGCCGAATCACGCTCCAAAACCGCCAGTATGCCGGCGATATAGTGCGCCAGCGTGGTCGGCTGAGCCGGTTGCGTGTGCGTGTAACCGGGCATCAGCGTGTTCAGGTGCTCGCGGGCGAACGCCAGCAGGCTCTCGCGCAGATTCAGCAGATCGTTAGCCGTGCTCAGTATCAGCGGACGCAGCGCCAGTCGCGTCAGGGCGTATCCCAGATCATTGCGGCTGCGCGCCAACTGCAAATTGCCGCCGTAAGCCGCGCCGGCCAGCTCGATGAGTTTGCCCTCCATGGCGAAGAAAAGATCCTCAACGCCGGACCGGTATGTCAGCTGCTCGACGCCCATCACCTCAACCTGCGCCAGCGCCTCAAGCAGCGCCGTCGCGTTCTCATGACTGATGATGCCGCAACGATGCAGCATGACGACATGCGCCTTGTTCGCGGCCAGCATCGGCTCGTAGAAGTATTTCTTGGCGTCCTCGTAAAAGGGCCTCAGCACATATTTGTCGTATAGCGGATGCGGAAAGGAAGCCGAAGCGCGCGACACGGCTCAGCCCTTCAAGCCTGTCAGCGCGATCCCTTCGATAATGTATCGCTGGAAGAGAATGACCACAATCAAAAGTGGCACGACCGAAAGAGAGGCGCCCGTCATGATCAGATTCCAAGGCGTGTCGGCCTCGGACGAAAACTGCTGGATACCAACCGGCAAGGTAAACATTTCCGATCGCGTCGTCGCGATGAGCGGCCAGATGAATGCGTTCCAATTGCCGAGGAAGTTGAATATGCAGAGCGCCCCGATCGCTGGCAAGCTCAAGGGCACTGCCACGCGCCAAAACAAACCGAATTCGCTGACGCCATCAATACGCCCGGCATCAAGCAATTCATCCGGCACGCCTTGCATGAATTGCCGCATCAGGAAGATCCCGGCCGCCGTGATGACGCCCGGGAAAGCGATGCCCCAATAAGTATCCACCCAAGTCGGTCCAATCGGCGGATTTGATGACATGATGAACCAGGGTATCAGCAGCATCTCCGTCGGCACCATCAATGATGTCAAGAATATAATGAAAATCGGACGCTTGCCCGGAAACTCATATTTGGCGAAGACGAAACCCGCCAGCGCGTCAAAGAATGCCACGCTCACCGTGCTGATCACGGCGACGATGAATGAATTCTTGTACCACAGCGGCAAATCCGTCTGGTTGATGACTTCGCTGTAATTGTCCAGCGTCGGCTCGACCGGAAACAGGTTGCGCCGCAGGATTTCCTTCTCTGGCTTGACCGACGTCGACAACATCCAGATGAAGGGAATGATCATCGTGAAAGCGCACAGCGTCAGCACCAGGTAGGAGAAGAACTTGTGCGCCCGGCTGTCGCCCGCTTTCCCCACAGACCTGACCCTGGCCTGGTCCTTAAAAATGTTCGAGGGAGTGACCGATTCCACCGCGCCTGCCTTAGTTTATTCGCCGACTTGTCGCCGCGAGTTGAATGATCGTAACGCCAAGTATCATGGCGAAGAGCACTACAGTCAGCGACGACGCATAGCCCATATTGAAGCTCTGGAAGGCCTCGCGATAGACGCGCAGTACGACCGTAGTCGTCGAATTCAGCGGTCCGCCTTGCCCTTGTTCCGTCATCGCTACCACCGGCGCGAACATGCGCAAAAACGAAATCGTCTGCAATACCAACAGGTAGACGATGCTCGGATTCAACAGCGGCATGGTGATGTACCGAAATGTATGCCAACGGCTCGCGCCATCGACCTCGGCCGCCTCGTAATAAGTGCGCGGAATCTGTTTTAGCCCGGCCAAAAAGATGATCACCGCGAAGCCCATGCCTTGCCATATCACCAGCGCAAGCACCGATGGCAAAGCCTGATGCGTGCTCCGCAGGAAGGGCTGCTGCGGCAGCGAAAGCATCTGTAATATGACGTTAAACAGGCCGAAGCGCGGCTGATACAACATTCTGAATACCCAGGCGATAGCGATGGTTGAAGTCACAAAGGGCAGGAAAAACAATATGCGATACAACGTGCTCATGAAGCGGATTTCATTGAGCATCAAAGCGATTGCCAGCGCCAGGCACAATTGAATTGGCACGCCCAGCGCCACATAACTTATCGTGTTGCGGAAAGCTGATTTCGTGGTCGACTTGGTTTTTCCGAGTTCCTCAACGACCTTCTCATAATTGTCGAAGCCGACGAAGGGCTGCTCCGCCGCCAGCGGGTTGTAGTCGTGCAAGCTCATCTGGAAGGCGAAGAGGGTGGGGTAGATCCGAATGTAAGCGAAAAACACTATCGGGATGGCGAGGAAAACATAAGCCCAGAAGATCTTCTTCTTCGCCAGTGTCCAGCCGGTTGACGGCCTGAATATGGATTGGAGCCTCTGCGCCATGTCTTTCGCCAGGATACCGATTTGGAGCTTGGCAATGAAGAACTACGCCAGGCGACGGACAAATCACCTGACGTAGTTGAGAATACCCCTGACGGTCAGAGGCTACATGCCACGGTCGGCCCAGAAAGCGTCGATCAACTCTTGTTCCGCCGCCGCCGCTTCATCGAGCGCGTCGCAGGGGTCCATGCCGCCCAGACGAATGTTGTCGAAGGCGTCAATCAAGACCTGCCGCTGCGCGCTCTCGTCGACGAAGAAGGTCGCGTGCGAATAAGCCAGTCCCGCCGAAAATGCGCCCAGGATCGGATCGGCAATAATATCGGCGTCCGCTGCCGCTGTGGCTTGAGCCGGCAACTCGCCCACCATATTCACCCAAAGCGTTCCCGCTGGCGGAGAAGTGATGAACTGCAAGAACTTGACCGCCGCTTCCAAACGCGCCGGATCGTCATTGGCGCGCCGCGTGATGCCATGCGTCCAATACGAGCCGAATGTGTGCTGTTCCCCGTTGGGACCAACCGGCAGCTCGGTCACGCCGTAGTTAAGATCCGGATTGTTCCTGGCGATCGTGCCCACGCGGAAGGAGCCATCGACATGCAATGCCGTCTCGCCGTTGACGAAGGCGTTGGTCGCGCCATCCAGAATGTCGTTGCTCCCGGTGACATGCTCGGTCTCGAACGCCGCCAGCCAACTGAACGCCGCGCAGCCTTCTTCGCTGTTGTACGTCACCGTGCGCCCGTCATCGCTGTAGGGAGCGCCGCCGTACTGACGGATCAGGACCTCGCGGAACCAGTGATGATCCTGCGCGGCAAGCGCCGGGGCATGGCCCTGTTGAACGATGTTGTAAATATCGCTCTCGTCGCCGTCGTATTTCGTCGTCGCGATCGCCATTTCAACCAATTCATCCAAAGTGGCCGGCGGCGTCTCCGGATCCAATCCGGCATCGGCGAAGATATCCTTGTTCCAGAACAGCGCCAGCGAACGAACCGCTGTCGGTATCGCCCAATAGCTGCCTTCGAACTTGGAATTCGCCACCATCGGCGAGAATGTCTCCAGGACGAACTCTTCGCTGAACGGATCTTCCGGCAACGGCACCAGGTAGCCGGCATCGACAAACGCGGGAATCCAGCCATAGAAAAGCGTCACCACATCCGGCCCAACGCCAGCCGGCGCGGAGGCGGCCAGTTCATCGCGGAAATTGGCGTAGGGAATGTCGCTGTTATGTACGACCTTGATGCCCGGGTTCGCCACTTCGAATAGTCCGATGAGTATGTCCATCGCAGCGACGCGGGCGCCGAAGTTATATTGCCAGTATTCGATCTCTACCATGTCATCCTGTGCCACAGCGACAGCGCCGAGCGACAGCAAGATGATAAGAACTGCTAGGATTGCAAGAAGCCGTGAACGAAGCATTTTCATCTCCTTATGAATCTTCAGATGCTCTGCGGACAAAGTTAGCCTAACCTATTTTGCCGAGACTGGCAAACATTGTCACAGAATCCCACCGCCTTTATTGTCGAAAACCTACAAGGCGATTTTGAACAGCCGCGCCGCGTTGCCTGCGAAGATCAATTGTATATCTTCCTCACGGTAATTCAGCTCTCGCACATCGCGAATCTGTTGCGCCAGATACGGCTCGGCGAGACCACGCGGGAAATAACTCGAATCCGTACCGAAGATGATGCGCTCGGGACCGATCGTCTCCATATATTTCCGGAAGAGCTTCTTCGTATCCCACTCGCCATCAACCCACTTCACCCATTGGTTCGAGCCCGAGGTATCAATGCAGACATTGCCGCAGGCCCAGCAAAGCTGCAGCGTCTCGCGTATCCAGGCGCAGCCGAAATGCGGCACCACGAACGTGACATCCGGGAAGTCCTTGGCGACATTGTGCAGCTTAAGCGGGTTGATGTTCTCGTGCCAGGCGACCCCACCGCCGCTGCCCAGGATGCCGAAGTGAATCAGCACGGGGATATCCAGCTCGGCGCACATCTCCCAAACTGGATAGCCCGCTTCGTCCTCGACCGGCCGGTCCAGCGCCGGCGCCAGCAGCTTGTAACCCTTCATCCCGTCCTCTTCAACAGCGCGCTTCAACTCCTCCGCCGCCCCTTCCGCAAACAGGTAATTGTGTGCGAAGCCGACAAAGATGTCAGGATGCCGCCGAATAATCTTGGCCAGATTCCTATTGCCGCCGCCCGTGACGAAACCAACAGCGCGCAATCCATATCGCTCGACCTCCGCCGCCCAGCGATCGGCTTGTTCCTCATCGCTGAAAGTATTCCGCTCCGGCGGCTCAAACCCCCAGGTGGCCCGCCATTGACGGTTGTAACTCATGGCGAGTTCCCGGGCGATCTTGGCTCTCTTTTCGCCCACGCGTTCAACATACTGCTGCCTGGGATTGGGTCCCCCTTCGATGAACGACCCGCTCTGCGTCGGAAAATGCACATGAAAGTCGATTATCTCCAGTCCGTTGTACATAAGCGTTCTCCTCTTCTATTCGCAAATTGCATCCGCCTCAAGTCAACCATAATAACGCAGGGACCAACAAGCGCCCAATTTTTAATGCCTGAACATTTGTTCACCTATAGCGGACGATTCTATGCTATCATGACTCCATGCTCTCTCACCCGAAACCAAATCTCGAAACGCGCCCGACTCCAGATGGCCATCTGGCCAGATGGCCAAAAAAATTTTTTCATCATCGCCAGCCCTGTATCTTATCCGAAAACATGCCCTGCCTCACCCGAATTCCAACAATTGTCGCCATTTTCCCGGATTTCAGCCCCTAAACCGCCGCTGTATCAATACTGTATCGATAGAGACCGGAAAATTCACCGTTCTCAACGGTCCCAACCGTAATTATCCGTAATTTTCCGTCCTATTCTCCACTGCATGACCTGGACTTGCCATGCTGACGGCAAACATTCGCGAAACACTTCCGGCTTGCCTTTCCCCCGTCTCTAAGGCTTGATTGGTATTAGCTGTCTGGCGCTCAATCTGTGCCCAATTACTTCTGTAAAGTCTTGTCAGCGTGGCGTTTCTCTGACCTAATCTGCGTGTTCGCGCGCATTTAGCTCCCCTTCCCTAATTCATTGGGGAAGGGGCTGGGGGATGGGGTTGTAGTGGCCGCCAGTGGCTCTGTTGCCGGGGCGTTCATCCCCCTTGCCATTGAGTGTCGAGCCCGGTGACGGCCTACTCCTGTCGGCGCTATTGGACGACGCCCGATTGCTCGCTATACTTGTGTCCGTTGAGCTAAACAGATGATTCACGTTTGAAAGGACACGACTTATGCCGAGACCGGTAACTCTATTCACAGGACAGTGGGCTGACTTGCCCTTTGAAACCATCGCCGAGAAGGCGGCCAGCTTCGGCTACGACGGCTTGGAGCTGGCCTGTTGGGGCGATCATTTCGAGGTGGACAAGGCGCTCGAAAGCGACGCCTACATCCAGTCGCGCAAAGACGTTCTCGCGCAGCATGGCTTGCAATATTTCTCCATCAGCAACCATCTCGTCGGCCAATGCGTCGCCGACGCCTTGATCGACGAGCGGCATCGCGCTATCTTGCCCGATCGTCTCTGGGGCGATGGTGACCCCGATGGTGTGCGCCAACGCTGCGCGCAAGAGATGATCGACACTGCCAAAGCCGCCAAGGCCTTCGGAGTCGACGTGGTGAACGGCTTCACCGGCAGCACGGTCTGGCATCTCATCTATCGCTTCCCGCCCACATCTGACGAGATGATTGACGCCGGCTACGCCGATTTCGCCGCGCTCTGGACACCCGTGCTCGACGCCTACGCCGCCGAAGGTGTTAAGTTCGCTCTTGAGGCGCATCCCGGCGAGATCGCCTACGATATCTATACCGCCGAAAAGACGCTCGAAGCGCTTGATCAGCACCCCGCTTTCGGCTTCAACTTCGATCCAAGCCACTTCATCCATCAGCTTTTCGATCCGGTCAAATTCATCGACCGTTTCGCCGACCGAATCTTCCACGTTCACATCAAAGATTCCAAAGTGACGCTGGATAATGTCAGCAGCATCCTCGGCTCCCACCTCAACTTTGGCGATGCCCGCCGCGGCTGGGACTTCGTCTCGCCCGGTCATGGCGATCTGGACATTGACGCGATGATCCGCGCTTTGAACCGCGCCGGCTACCAGGGACCGCTTTCTGTTGAATGGGAAGATAGCGGAATGGATCGCGAGTTCGGCGCGACTGAAGCGGCTGAATGGGTGAAGGCTAGCGATTTCCCCTCATCCGCCGTCGCCTTCGACGCCGCCTTCGCTGACGAATAGAGGCGATACTTGTATCGTCCGCAACAAACATGGACGGTTGTAGGGGCGAGCCTTGGCTCGCCCGCCTGGCTAACTTACAGATTCAGGAGATGAAAAATGGCTGACGAGAAACAAGTGAGCAGCTCATTCACCAGTATGGCCGCGAGCGGCAGCGCTGCCGATGCGCCCGAGATCGGTATCGGAATGGTCGGTTATGCCTTCATGGGCAAGGCGCACACCAATGCCTTCAGAAAGATCCCCTACATGATGTACCCGCCCGTGGCGATTCCGCGTCTGGTGGGCATCGCCGGCCGTAATGCTGACGCGGTGAACGATGCCGCAAAACGCTATGGTTACGAAAACGCCTACACGGACTGGCGCGATATGCTCGCCAATGACGCGGTCGATGTGCTTGACAACGGCGGTCCCAACGACGCCCATGCCGAGCCTTGCATCGCCGCCGCCCAGGCGGGCAAGCATGTCTTCTGCGAGAAGCCGCTGGCGCGTACCGCCGCGGAAGCCAAGTCGATGCTGGACGCCGTCGAGAGCGCTGGCGTCAAACACATGGTCGCATTCAACTACCGCTTCGTCCCCGCTGTCCAGCAGGCGAAGAAGCTGGTCGATAGCGGCAAGCTGGGGCAAATCTATCACTGGCGCGCGGTTTACCTGCAGGAGTGGGGTATGGATCGCGCGGCGGAAACCAGTTGGCGCTTCCAAAAAGATATAGCCGGCAGCGGCGCGCTGGGCGATCTCGGCGCCCACATCATTGATTTGGCGCGTTTCCTCGTCGGCGAACCTAAAGCCGTATCCGGCTTGGCGCAGACCTGGATTACCGAACGCCCCGATGGCTCTGGCGGCATGGTGAAATCCGATGTCGACGATGGCTTCGTCGCCCTGCTGGACTTTGAGAACGGCGCATTAGGCACGGTCGAGGCGACCAGGTTCGCTCAAGGCCGCAAGAACTTCAACTCTTTCGAGATCAATGCCGAGAACGGTTCCATCCACTTCAACCTGGAACGCATGAACGAGCTGAACGTCTTCTGGAAAGGCGAGAGCCCCGATACAACGCAGGGCTTTCACAATGTGCTCGTCACCGAAGCGCATCATCCCTACTGGGAGAACTGGTGGCCCCACGGCCATATAATCGGTTGGGAGCACAGTTTCGTGCACGAATTCCACCACTTCTTCGACGCCATCGTCAATGACAACGATGTTGCGCCCTATGGCGCCACCTTCGTCGATGGCTATCGCAACGCCGTTATCTGCGATGCCATTCTCGAGTCCGCCGCATCGCGAAAGCATGTCGATATCAGCTACTAAAGCTACGGCATCGTCACGAGCTGCTTGGGAGAGGGGGCGCCGCTCCCTCTTTTCGCTTGCGGAGGTCGACGGAGATTCAGTTGACCAGCAAGGTCTTGCCATCCGTCTGAAGATGGATCGTTCCCAATTCATCAGTGTGGAATAGGGGCAGCCCATTCAGTTTGGCCAGCGTATCCGGATCGGGATCCCCGCGCCGATTTGCGATATCCGTTTGCAACACGACGGCCTGCGGCTGCACCAACTCCAAGAACTCGTCGTCAATTGCGCGTTCGGTGCCGTGCTGCGGAACCTGCATCACAGCCGCGACCGGCGAAATGCCGCGCGCCAGCATCTCCTGCTGCCCGGCAACGCTGAGATCGGACGTGACCAAGAACGACACATCGCCGTATGTTACACGCATAACCAGGACACTGTCGCTGAGCTTATCGCCGATGGATGGCATGGCCGGCGGGTGAAGCACTTCTATCAGCGCGCCGTCATCGAACTCCACCGTGTAGCCGGCGCGTGGTTCCACCGCCTTTGCGCCCGATCGCTTGAGCCGGTCCTCGATCTCCGCAAAGACCGCGCTGCGGTTGACCTGTCCGTGATACATCCAGGCGCCGACATCGTAACGCTCCAGAACGGCATTCAGCGCGGCGATATTCCAATCATCCGGATGCGTGATGACCAGGATCTCGATCTCGCGATCGTAAAAGGGCAGGCGGTCTCCGATGGCGGTGAGCAGGCGCGAGCGAAAGCGTCCGCCGTCAATCAGCACTTGCGCGCCGCCCGGTGTCTGCATGAGCACTGCATTACTATGCCCGACATCGAGAAACCAGACATGCAGCCGACCATCGGGGCGGCTCAGCCTCATAGACCACATCAGAACAAGCGCAATCAGCGCGCAACCGCTGATGCTTGCGACAACTGCATTCCTGCGGGCGAACGCTTGTAGTCTTGTCCAGAGCGGCGGACGCGCAGCGTTAACCATGGCATATCCTATCAAGAGCAAATAGTAGACTTGTATGATTCGACCATCGAAATCAACGACGACCTCGGCGAATTCCAACCGCGCGAACGCCCTCACAACCCCTATGGTCCATGACAGGAACACCAAATCGGCCCAGAAGACCAGCGTTCCGATGGCCGGTACAAAGACGTAGGCTGCAACGGCGAGGAAGCCAAGAATCAGCACCGCCGACTGAACCGGCACGATGAGCAGGTTCACCGGCAAGGCCAATAATGACAAGCGGCCGAAGTAAAGAATGATAAGTGGCAGAGTCGCTATATGCGCCGCGAAGGAAACGATAAAGGGCTCATTGAGAAAGCTGTGGATCGGTACCGCGAAGCGACGAGGAAGAACCGTTTCCAAAAGCGACTGGAACCTTTCGGACAGTGGATCGGCAAATAGGCCAAGCCCCAGAACGGCGAAGAAGCTAAGCTGAAAGCCGATGTCGAGCAGCACGTTCGGATCGATGATCGAGAGAAAAAGTGTGGCGAAAGCCAGCGATGTCGGCAGGAAGGTCCTGCGCCGCAGTTGATTGCCAATTACAAGCAGGCTGCTCATCAAGGCGGCCCGCAGTATGCCCGGGCTGGCGCCGACAAAAAGCGAGTAGGACGCTATGACCGCGACCGCGAGAAGTGTAGCGACAGCGCTTCTGTCGCCCAGCGCGCTGGAAAACACGCGCAGTACGATGGCGCTGACTATGACCATGTTAAAGCCGCTGATGGCGATGACATGCGACGCGCCGACGCTCTCGAAGGCCTCTTCCAGTTCGGGCGAGATACCGCGCTCATCGCCGAGCAGAATGCCCGTCAGCAGGCCGCCTTGAGGTTCCGGCAGCAGGTCTGCGATGATGCCGCGCACGATATGCTTAAGTTCAAGAAGCGCCGCCGTCCAAGGAAGACCGTGACCCGGGCCGATTACTTCCAAGCCGGCGTTCCGCATAATTGTGAAGACGCCTTGCCGTCCCAGGTAGTCGGCGTAAGAAAAGCTGTCTCCCGCGCCCGGATGGTCTAGCGCGCCGGTCGCGCGGACGCGATCGCCATAGGCGGCGGGGACGCTGCCGTAGGCTTCCACCAAGACCAGGCCACTTGTCGGTTCCGTCCGGTTGTTGACGAAAATTGAATCAACATCCAGACGAAACTGGATGCGATCATCGCGGATAATCGGCTCGGCGAACACCGTGCCCGTGATCGTTCCCGTGTAGCCATTGAAGGCCGCGACCTCGCTGCTGCGGGGGACCAGCGATTGTCGGGCCGCGCCGGCGGCGATAAAAAGCAGCAGGACGCACAAGTTTCGCGGCGCTGTCCGCGATAGCGCCAAGGCTGCAACCGCCGCAATCGCAGATGCTATGACCCATGGCAAAGTTTCGAGGGCGGGAAGGGCTCGCGAGACGCTTATTCCGAAAACCCAGGCAGCTGTCAGGATGAGTAAGCGCATGAGATGAGAGGGTCAGCAACCGGCAAGGAATCGAATTGTAACGTCAACTAGCCGGCGAGAAACACAAACAGACATCGCTGGATTGATGTCTGCAGTGAGTTTTCTTTGCTTTGCGGATGATTTAGATGCGGCTGCCCATTGGCGCCTGAGCGGGACGGTCGAAACTGATTGGGTCGCTGTCACCTTCGGCGACTGGCGCGTGCACGGGCTCCAATTCGGGTTCGACCTCGACCGCGACTGACTCTTGATACTGCATCAACTGGATGCCATTGCGGATTTCATCGAGCGTCAGGGTGAAGCGCTGTTCGAGCTGGCTCAGCTGGACCAAAACGTACTCATCAGCTTCCTGCGTGATTTTTTGCGCTTCGAGCTTGGCCTGCTCCACAACGAACTCGGCGCGAACTTTGGCCTGCTTGACCATTTCCTGCTCGTCGATCAAGTCTTCGCTGTGCTGACGCGCCTGCTGCACGATGCGCGCGGCCTCTTCATTGGCTTCCGCCAGGACGCGATCGCGCTGCTGAATCGTACGCGCTGCCCTCTCGATCTCTTCCGGAATCGATATCCGCATCTGGTCGATGATTTCCAAGGCGCGCTCTTCATCAACCATCGTGTACTTTGTACCGAAGAGGTGCCGCCCCTCGTCAACCAAGTCTTCCAATCGATCCACTAAGTGCTGAATATCCATCGAAACCCTCCCCGAGTGAACCCTTGTCAATGCTTACGAAGTCAGTTTCCGAACTTGGCGCGCAGCGCGTCCGAGATGATCGGCGGCACCATCGAACTTACGTCGCCGCCCAACTCTGCAATTTCTCGTATCGTACTTGAACTGATATGCATGTACTGCTCGTCCGCCAGGATCATTATGGTTTCCAACTCGGGAGCCAGCTTTTTGTTGGCCATACCCATGCGGAATTCAAATTCGAAATCTCCAAACACTCTCAAGCCGCGAATCAGAACATCCGCCCCGACTGACTGAGCGTATTGTACTGTGAGAACATTATATTTCGCCACTGATATGGATGGATATTTCTTGAATACATGCCGAGCATATGCCACCCGCTCATCAACATCGAACAGCAAGCGCTTTCTGTTGGGCTTGTCGTAAATAGCGACGACAAGTTTTTCAAACAAACGAGAGGCGCGCACAGCGACATCAATGTGTCCGTAGTGAATTGGGTCGAGCGATGCCGGATAAAGCGCAATTCCTCGTCCTGCCATTCATTTTCTCCTGCGCTACCAGCGCATTGTAGTAGCAGTCAGAAATTCACGCCAACCGATATGCAAGCAGATTTCAAATCCTACGGGGGCCAAGGAGAGGCTGGCAATTCTTAAACATAAGGGGATGCAGTGAGCGATGAATTCAGCTTCTTCTGGGGGACGCAACACGCGGCGTATTGTGGGTCCAGCCGACGAGCGCATCGTCCAAAAGAAGAAATGCGACCACTACATGTGGATTGGGAATGTATGACGTATTCAGCTAAAGTCGGCTTCTCCCGGGTATTGCTTTCTGACAAACTCCGCGAGCAATTGGTGCTCGGGTTGCTTAAGCTCCGGGTCTTCTTCGTATAGAGTAAGCGCTTCCTGCTGCGCAAGGCGCGCCAGGTCAACCTGAGACGGATCCAGCAGGTCAATCTCGTAGCGGCCGCTTTGCCGTGTTCCCATCAATTCGCCGGTTCCGCGCAATTGCCAGTCCCGGTCGGCCAAGACGAAGCCATCGTTCGATTCTTCCATGGCGGAAAGACGCTGCTCGGCGATGGTCAACTCGCTGGCATTGAGCCCCCCGGCCTGTGCCGCATGGATTCGATCGATGTCTATCTCAGTCGAGCTATCCGGTATGAGAAAACAGTAAGATTGATGCTCAGCGCGGCCGACGCGGCCACGAAACTGATGCAATTGCGCCAATCCGAAGCGATTAGCGCCATCAATCACGATGACGCTGGCGTTGGGCACATCAACGCCGACCTCGGCCACCGATGTTGTCACCATGACATCGTATTTCCGGGCGGCGAAATCCGCCATCAGTTCGTCTTTTTCCGCTGCGCTGAGCCGCCCGTGCAAGAGGCAAACGCGAAAGCGGTAGAAGACTTGACACAGCTGGTCATAGGCTTCAACAGCCGAAGGTGTTTCAACCGTCTCAGACTTTTCGACAAGCGGATGAATGAAGAAGGCTTGTCGCCCCTGCGTGAGCTGTTCGATGACGAAGCCGTTGAGGCGTTCGCGAGCGGCGGGATCGATGATCCAGGTCTTGACATCCTTGCGGCCGGCGGGCTTCTCGCTAATGACAGTAAGATCCAAGTCTGCGAAGACCGTGAGCGCCAGCGTGCGGGGAAATGGCGTGGCCGACATGACCAAAAGATGCGGGTTACCGCCTTTGCCGCGCAAATGCGACCGCTGCACCACGCCGAAGCGCTGCTGCTCATCAATGACGGCCACCGCCAGGTCATCAAATTCCAGGCCTTCTTGGATCAAGGCCTGCGTGCCGACCACAATATCGACAGCGCCAACCGTAATGTCGCGGTATGCCGCCTCGCGTTCGGCGGCGGAAAGTGCGCTCGTCAACAGCTTTACGTTTGGCTTGTCTTCGCCGCTCATCCGCGCAAAGGTCTGACTGACGGCGCGGTAATGTTGTTCCGCCAGCACAGCAGTCGGCGCCATTAGGGCTGACTGCTTGCCATTGGCGAAAGCGATGGCGAGCGCTACCAAGGCCACTGCGGTCTTGCCGGATCCAACATCGCCTTGCACCAGGCGGTTCATGGGCAACGTGCTGGAGACATCGTGCTGTATGTCTTCTATTGCGCGCCTTTGATCATTGGTCAAGTCGAAGGGAAAGACATCTTGGATGAACTGGTTTACGAAGGCCGCATCGACATCCAGTTGCGGTCCAGGGACTGATTGCCAGGCGCGGCGCTTCCCGAGGAGCGCAAGCTGCAACATCAACAGGTGATCAAAGGCCAGGCGGCGTTTGGCGTGGCATTTGTGGTCGTCGCCATCCGGGAAGTGCGCCTGGCTGATTGCCCAGCCCAGGTCGGCGAGATCATTGCGCTCCAACACTGAATGCGGAATGGGGTCGGGTATCTTCGTTTCCCAGGCGCTCGTCAGCGACTTCATCGTGCGGCGAAACATCCTGGGACGCAGACCCTTCGTCATGCGATAGACTGGCACGATGCCGACGTTGCGCAGGTTCTCCAGGTCCAGTTCTTCCCATTCTGGATTCGCCATTTGCGGCATATCGCGGTAATAACGCACCTTGCCGCGCAAGAGCAGCTTGATGCCTTTGCGCAATTTGACGGACAAGTAGGGCTGGCTGAAGAAGCGGAGGGACATCGTGGCCGTCTCGTCCGATACCTGTATCAGCAAGTCCATGTTGCCGGAGCTGCCGGCGACGGTGCTGGCCCGCGTGACCGTGGCGATGACGTTCGCCGTCTGGCCCTCCTGCAAGTCTCGAATCGGCACCATCCTGGTGTAATCGACATAATCTCGCGGCAGGCTATACAGCAAGTCTCTGACTGTGTGCAGATTCAGTTGACTGAGCAATTCGGCATATTTGTTGCCGATGCCATTGATTTCGGTCGTTGGCGCAACCAATTCGTCGAGAATCTCGCGCTGCGCGGCGAGGCTCTGCTCCTCTCGGTTTCGCCGCGGCGGGCGGTCCAATGACGGCATCGGCGGGATGTCCAGTCGATTCTGACGGGGTCCGCCTGTGAAGTCCTCGTCATAAGAGGCGCTGTCATAGGCATGAAAGCGATTCTGAGCGCCGCTTCTTGGTTGACGCGCCGTTCGCCGGTCGACGTGGTGTCGTCGGGGCGGGCCAGGGCTGCGGCGCGGCGGCGAATCAGGTTGCGACCGCATCTTGGATTCCCATTCCGAGAGCCTATTCTTATACTCGGGCGGCGCTTTCTGCCGATTAACTATGCGATCCAGCAAATAGTTGATCTTTTCAATGCGCTTGTCCTGTGTCTCAATCTTTTCATATTCGCCAAGGCTGTCGACGATCTCGTCAATGAGTATCTGATGATGCGGGCGGCGAGCCTGTTCACGGGCCTGCTGCTGCCATGTTCGGGCATAGTCGCCCAAGCCGCCGACAACCGCTGTATTCTTCGCTCCCTGGTCTCGTTCAAGTTTCAGAATCTTTACGAGCGTTTCCAAAGCCGACGGCATGGACTATTGCCTCCAGTTGCTCTTCAATGTCGCCACGCCGATAGAACCGGGACCGATATGCGTGCCGATTGTCGGCGTGGTTTCGATGACCAGTGTATCAGATGGCGCGATATCTTGTATGGAGCTCAGGAATCTTTCCGCGCCCTCACGATTCGCGACGTGCAGAACAGCCAGCCGGTCCAGAGGCGTTTGTTCCCGGGTCAATTGGCGCAGGCGCTGCTCGGCCCGCGACCATGTGCGCAAGCGTCCGATTGATTCCACTCCGCCATCGACCGCCTCGATGACAGGCTTGATTCTTAATATGCCGCCCAGGCTTGCAGTAAGCGCAGTGACGCGCCCGCTGCGGCGCAGATACTCCATCGATTCGATGATCGCGTAAAGCCTCGTATTGCGGCGTACGCTCTCGATCGCAGCCAGGATTGAATCGCGGTCGGCGCCATCCATGGCTAGTTCAGCCGCAGCCCAGACCTGCAAGCCGATACCAAACGACAGTTGAAAGCTATCAACCAGCGTTATCCGGTCTCCCCCAGCTTCTTCCGCCCCGAGGCGCATCGCATTCAGTACACCGCTTAACTTCTCGGGTACGTGAATAGAAATGATCTCGCAATCGCTGGCGGCAAGTATCTTGCTATAGAAGGCAGCGGCATCGCCCGGGGAAGGGGCGGCGGTAGTAGGTTGGATCTCCATGGCCGGCAATTGGCTGTAGAAGCGCGCTCGATCCAGTTGCCGGCCGTCATCGGCGATACTCTCGCCGCCAATGTTGACGTATGTGGGGATGATGTGCACCCCGAGGGCTTCAACAAGCTCCGGCGGGAGATCACAGACGCTGTCCGCCGCGATCTTGACGGTATTAGAATTCATCGTCAAAGGTGTCGCCCTCTTTTTCCAGGACGGCAACGCCGGTGGCTTTGGTTCCCAGATATGACGCCATCGTTGCGCTGTACATGGCAAAGGGGAAATGTTGGCCTGGGAATTCCAGCGCCAGCCGATCCTGCATGATCCGCGTCTCTTCGCTGATGTGCTTCTTATCCTGCAGCACAACGGCGTCCTCCAATTCGGTGAATTCCACCAGGAATTCGACAAGCCGTTCGATGATCTCGCTGCGGGTGCGCACTTTTTCGATGACGATTATCTGGCCGTCTTCGAGGCTCACAAAGGGTTTGATATCCAGGTGCTGGCTCAAGATGGCGTGTGAAGGTTTCATGAAACCGTTTGCGCATAGGAAGTTTACATTCTCGATGCAGTAGACGGAGTAAATCCTGTTTACAGCTTGCCGCACAGTGTGGACGACAGCTTCGGCGGTCTCCTGCTCCTGCGCTGCGCGAGCCGCCACTCGGATGAGCATGCCTTGACCGGCGCAGAGGCTCTGCGAATCAATCACGGCGATCTCGCAACTGCCATTAACCTGCTGAGCGGCCAGGCGGCCATTCCGCCAACTGTCTGACAACTCGCGGGAAGGGTGGACGGAGATGACGGCATCACAGAAGTGAGACAACCGCGCGAACAACTCCGCGTAGTCGTTTTCCGATGGCGGTATGACCTTTGGCGGCGCATCAAGCTGCGAGATTAGCTGGAAAGCTTCTTCGGTATTGATATCGATGTCTTCTTGGAAGCGCCTCCCCCCGATTTCGATGATGTTGGGAAGGATAGTCACCGGAAAATGCCTCACTAGACGTGGGTTGGAAAAGCGCGCGCCACTATCGGTTACGATCTGGATTCTCGGCATTATTCGATGCTTACCAAGAGCGGATACAGGGCTTGCCCGCCGTAAACTGCTTCAAATTCTATTCCCTTAATTGTCATTGATAAACTCTCAATCAGTTCCTTTGCCGACGCTGTATCGAATTCCGCGCCGCAATAAAGCGTCACAATTTCTTTTCCGTTGATGCCCGTGAGCGAGAGGGCGTCTTTCAGAGTCCTCTCAATGTCTGAGGCAGCTGCAGAAACCGCGCCATCGACAATCGCGATATAATCATCTTCGCAAATGTTTAGACCATTGAGCTTTGCCGGTCGAGTGGCGCGCGTGATCTGGACCGATATAACGCCGGCGCCGGCTGCCTCCATCGCCTCCGCCATCGCTTTGAAGTCGACCTCCTGTTCGCTCGCATCTCCGTAAGCGATCATCGCGCTGACGCCCTGCATCATGGTCGACGTGGGCGCCACCCGAACACGCTTGCCGGTTTGCAGCTTGGCGGCTTGCTCGGCCGCCGGCACGACGTCTTTATGGTTGGGTAAAACGATTACGTTCTCGGCTGGAACCCGCTCTATAGCGCCGATGATGGCTTCCGTCGACGGGTTACAGCCCGCGCCGCCTGAAATGATCGATGCGCAATTCAATTCACGAAATATGGCCTTCATGCCGTCGCCCTCGGCCACGGCAATGACTGACACGTTTGGAGCGGCGTCTTCCCGCGCCTGCCGCTTCTGGCGCCCGGCAAAGTCTATCGCTTGGAGCTGCATATTTTCGATCACCACGTCTGTCAAATCGGCGCCTGCTCTAACGGCATAGTCCAGTGGCAGAGCCGGG
>JAPOYU010000035.1 GCA_026706395.1 Chloroflexota bacterium | reverse complement strand
CCACATCTTGCCAGTGGCGCTGTGGCTGTGGTATGTTCGCATCCTGGAATACACGGCTTCACTGGACGAGGACTACCATGAGCAATTCCGACTTTGATCTTACTGGACAGACCGCCTTGATCACCGGCGCAGGACGCGGCATCGGCCTGGCGACCGCGCGCCGTATGGCAGCCGCCGGCGCTGATGTCATTATTGCCGAATTCATCGCCGAGAACGGCGAGCGCGCTGCCGCCGAGATCGAAGGCATGGGGCGCAAGTCGATGTTCATAGAAGTCGATGTGCGGGATTCGGGCAGTGTCAATCGCATGGCGGAAGCCGCGCTGAAGGCCTTCCCGAACATCGATATTCTGGTTTGCAACGCCGGCATCGCCCAGGCGGTGAATGCGGAAGAGTGCAGCGACGAAGACTGGCTCAACATGATCGCGGTGAATCTCAACGGCGTGTTTTGGTGCTGCCGCGCCATCGGAAGGCACATGCTCGAACGCGGCAGCGGCGCCATCGTTAATCTCGCCTCAATGTCCGGCATGATTTCCAATACGCCGCAACCGCAGGCGCATTACAATGCGGCGAAAGCGGGCGTCATTCTGCTGACGAAATCGCTGGCTGGCGAATGGGCCGATCGCGGGGTGCGCGTCAATTGCGTCTCGCCCGGCTACATCGGCACGGATATGACTCTGGAAGGCTTTAGCAATGACGACTGGCGACCGACCTGGCTGGCGATGACGCCGCAAGGGCGCATTGGCAAGCCGGAAGAGATTGCCCAAGCCATATTCTATTTGGCATCGCCGGGCGCCAGCTTTGCAACCGGCACAAACCTGGTGGTCGACGGCGGCTATACATCCTGGTAGCCGCTCGAAGGCGGCGGGAATCGCCAACGCGCAAAACCAGCGCTGCGGTTGATTGAATTCAATTGCGGCTAGGGTAACGGCGGACAGGGCCGCGCTCGGTCGGCGACGACGGTATCATTCCGAATCCAGCCGGAAATCGCGCCTTCATCGACGGTCACATTGACGAAATACCAGATCTCGCCGACGGGATTGCGGTCTTCTCGCTCCTGTCTCAGGATCGAAACCACTGTTCCGGTTGGCAAATAACCGACGATCGGCGTTCCCGTTCTCGTGGTTGGCCGCGCTCTAACCCTTATTGCGTTTAGATTCAGAACAACCGCCCGACAGATTTCCACCGGCGTCGGCGAAGCAGTCGGCGTATCCGTTGGCGTCGGCGTGTTGGAGGATGTGGGTGTTATTGTCGGTGTATTGGTATATGTGGGCGTATAGGTCGGCGTGAAGGTTTCGGTCGGAGTGAAGGAAGGCGTGGGTGTGCCGGTATTGGTCGCGGTTTCGGTAGCTGTCGGTGTGTAGGTCGGCGTAAAGGTTGACGTCGGGGTAGGCGTGATCGTCGGTGTATGCGTCGGCGTGGGTGTTTCGGTCGGGGTGGGGAAAAGCACTGCCTCCCACTGCGGCTGGGTTACGAAGACGACTGCGCCGCCGATCGCGATGAATATGATGAAAATGATCAGCGACACCAGCCGGCCGCGGTTGCGTCGGCCGCGAATCACGCCATCAATTCGCGAGATATCGGCGCGCCGCCCGAGGATGCGGAAGGGATCATCGCGCATGGTATCCAGCCAGGCTTGCGCTTCCCGCGTGCTGCCATCTTGCAGCGCTTCGTCGGCGCGCTCAAGATAGCGCGTGAACAGATCGTTTACCGTAGCGCGGTAACGTTCGTCCTGGGCGTAATCGCCCACCATTTCCGCCAGCATTTGACGCGCCTGGGCCAGCTCGGCATCGAAGTTCTGTGATACGAGGGCCTGTGCCCGGCGAATGGACTGCTGCGCGCGGGAAATATCGGCTTGCTGGTTGCGGGAGCGCATCAGCAGTTCGGAGAAGGTGCTATCGGTCGGGTCTAGTTCCAGGCCCAATTCGAGCAGCTTGATCGCGGCATTCATCAGCAGGACGCGCTCGTCCAGCGTGGTTGAATTGGCGGCATGGCTGAGCGACATCTGCGCCTGGTCGTTTACCTGGCTGCGAATGCTGGCGAGCTTGTTGTCCATCTCTTGCTGCATTTGGGCCAGGCGCTGGCTATTGGGCAGCAACTGGCGCGCGTGCGACAGCAAGCTGCGGACGCCGGCGATTTGTGATACTTGTTCTTCCAGCGTACCGCCGATGGTATTCATATTGACCGCGATTTGGTCGTAATCGCGCTGGATGCGCCTTATCATTTCCAGGCGCTCTTCGGCTTGCGGATCGTTCGGTACGACGCGCAGCGCGCCTTCGTACTTGCGCAGGGCCTCCGTCCAGTTGTCATTCGCCATCAGGCGGTCGCCATCGGCCAGCAACTCGCGAGCAAGCGCCAAGTCCTGGATATCAAGAAGCGCCTGTTCGACATCTTTCCAGGTGAGGATGCCGTCGCGCTCCGCCAATTCACGCGCTTCGCGATACAAACCCGAAGCTTGTTCGTAGTTTCCGGCGCGCACCAGGGAGTTCGCCCGGTTGTAAGCCACGCGCGCTTCGAAGGGGATGCGATGATCGGGCACGATGCCGCGTATGAGATTGTCTTCAGATTTCTCCCGATATTCGAGAGCGGTGGCATTATTGGGCTGCTGCGACAAGATGCGATTGGCGACATCAATCGTCTGCTGATAGTCACCGGAGTAATAGCTTTCAGTCAAGTTTTTCTGCAGTTCGTCGAGAGGATCGGTGGTCGGCAGCGATCGCTCCTCCACCGGCTGAGAGAGCCGCTCTCTTGCGACTGGATCTTGCGGCGCAAAACCGGCGGAACGCCCGTATGCGGGACGAGGGGCAGAATCCCGTTCCGGTTCGCGCGCGCCGGGGGGCGGAGCGGGCCGGGGCGAAGCCGGGGGGGCTGGGCGCTCGTTCGCCGCTTTGGCTGGAGCAGACCTTACATCGTGGCGATCGAATATCTCTTGGACGCGTTGCCGGGCTTGCGCGCTATGCGAACCGGCTTGCTGCAAAAGGTTGATGACATCGCTGTTGCCGGCGTCCATGCGCAGGGCGTCGGCCAGAATGTCTATCGCTTCGTCGATATCGTCGTCATCGCCGGCGATCTCGATCCGGATGCGGGCCCGCCGCACGAGGCCGCGCAGAGCCGCCGTGTTTGGCCGCGCCTGAGTAGACTGGCTGCCTGCGATCTCGGCAAAGAGGTCTTGGGCCATCTGCTCGAGAGGCGTGTTTTTCGCCTCCATAAGCAGGTCGCGGGCTTCTTGCTCCAGTTCGCGCAGCGCCTGCTGGTCAGCGGTTACCTGTGCGCGTTGCCGTAAATCCTGAATTGCCCGTTGCAGGTCCTGCATGTATGAGATTCCCATCCAACTTGCCCCGGCTTGTCAAGCGCTTTCCGGGACGCGCAGCGCAACCGACCTAGGTGACGAGCGCCATACCGCATTGAGGCATTATATGATAGAGTATGGTGAGTTCAAAATCCGACTGCGGTCAACCAATTATGGCATCATTTCAGCATATCAGGCCCAGATATAAGCTCATATTATTCTACAATATCAAAGAGGGCAAACAAGACCAATACTACCGCTACATGCTCAGCAGCTTCGTCCCGGCGATTCAAAAGCTGGGCGTTTACATGCACATGGTTTGGCATGTCGCCTATGGCGATTATCCCCGCCGCAAGATCGAATTTGTGACCGAGAGTTCTGATACACTGCGCCGCCTCTTCCTCAGCGACGAATGGGACGAATTGGAAAACAAACTCCGGCGCTACGTCGATGATTATGAGCGGAAAGTCGTCGATTATCGCAACGGCTTCCAGCTTTGAGGCCTTATCGCATCATATAATATGTCCAGGTTTCGCCGCTAAAATGCGCCGGCCGGAAAAGCGGCGGCGCCCGCCAACAGCCGGGCTCGGCGCGCGTCTCGCTTGCAAATCACCGCGCCAGGCGTAGAATGGAATGCGTATCCAAACCATATCTGAAGGTTAGTCGCGTCAATGGATCTGCTTGACCTTCTGCCATTTCTCCGCGAGCAGCCAGCATTCGTTCAAAGAATCGCGATAGATGTCTTGCCCTTTGTGGTCGCACTAATACTGATACTCCTGCTGCGCGTGATGCTCACAGCTATTCTGCTGCGTCCCTTGCG
>JAPOYU010000124.1 GCA_026706395.1 Chloroflexota bacterium | reverse complement strand
GGACGGTCCCTACGAAGTCGAGACCGGCGCGATCATGGCCGGCTCCTTCCTGGCTACCTTGCCCATCATCATCATCTTCCTCTTGATGCAGCGACAGATCATCGCCGGCCTCACGCAAGGGGCAATCCGCGGTTGACGGCGCTATCGATCCCTGATGCCTCGGCCGAGCAGTGGACGGTCGATGCCCTTGACGCGCTTCCCCGCCCTCTTGCGCGAAACTGTTTGCCGAATGCGCGAACGACGGTCAGTATCTACGCGACCATTTGTTCTTCATTTCCGCTCAAAACTGTGGTACGCTCGGCATTATGGGCACAGCATATTATTCTTCTCGCATTTCGAAACTTCGGCGCGCTTCCTTTTGTCCGATTTCGCCGCTCGCTACAGGGAGGGGGTACCCCCTCGAAAACCCTACTATATCTATACTGTATTTATATCTTTCTGCGATTTAAGGGCTGTTTTAGGGTGAATTGCGGGACTTTAGGGACTTTCGGTTCGCGTTCAAAGACCTGGCGAAAACTGTCAGTTCCCCAGGCTGCGTCGGCGAGGGCTTGCTGTGATGACTGAACGCCTGGTCTTCCAGCCGGATGCTTCTCTCAGCCTGCAGCGCGGCATCAATCTGATCGCCGACGCGGTGCGTCCGACGCTCGGTCCGGTCACGCGCACGGTCGCTGTCAGTCAAGCGCTCGACAATAAGCCGCCCGACCTGCTCGACAAAGGCGGTCTCATCGCCCGGCGCATCAGCGACCTGCCCGATCGCGATGCCGATATGGGCGCCATGCTGCTGCGGCAAATGCTCTGGGGACTCTACGAAGACTGCGGCGATGGCACAGCGACCGCCGCCGTCATCTTCCAGTCGATTTACAACGAAGGCCTGAAGGTTATCGCCGCCGGCGGAGACGCCATGCGCCTGCGTCACCATTTGCAAGCGGGGGCTGATCTGGTCATTCAGCACTTGGACGACATGACGCAGCCGATCTCGGGCAAAGCGCAACTGGCGCAGCTCGCCGAGTGCATCTGCCACGACCGCGAACTGGCGGAGAAGCTGGGCGAGATATTCGACTTCATCGGCGAACATGGCCAGCTTGACGTCCGGCGCGGACACACGCGCATGATCGAGCACGATTACATGAAGGGCATGTATTGGAAGCGCGGCGCCGTCTCGCGGGCGATGTTGAAAGGCGGCAAAGAGCCCGACCGCATCGTCATGAACGACTGCGCCATCCTGCTCAGTGATCTGGACATCGAAGATCCCCAAGACCTGCTGCCCGTCATCAATACGCTCATGCGCGCCGGCGCGAAGGCGCTCCTGCTGGTGGGCGACAAATTTTCCGAGACGGTCATCAATTTCATCCTCAACAACAAGCAGCCGGACAAGTTTCGCATCGTCGCCGTCAAGACGCCCGGCGGCACCGATGACCAGCGGCGCGCTCACTTGAGCGACATGGCGGTCATCACCGGCGCGATTCCCCTCTTCAAAGCGGCCGGCGATACACTGGCGACCGCCGTCGCCCGTCCACGCCTCCACCCTGAATCCCTCCCCGAAGGGTCTGTGTCTACGCGACCCCATCAAGAGGGAGGGACTTCCACGCTTCATACAACATCACTAAATTCCCCTTCCCTCATTTTGGGGGAAGGGGTCAGGGGATGGGGGAATCTCCCGCGGCGGAGTCACTTCGGTCAAGCGAAGCAAGTCTGGGTCGAGCGGACGATGTTCGGTCTGGTCTCCGACCGCGAGGATCAGGATGAGCTGACTGAGCATCTGGCCGATCTGCTCGAGTTGGTCGAGTGCGCCACCGACAAAGAGGCGGAGGACTTTCTGCGCGAACGCATCGGCAAGATCCTGGGCGGCGTCGCCGTTCTGCGCATCGGCGATGCCCTGCCCGCGCGCATGGACAGCCGCATCGCCATCGCCAAGGAGACCGCCAAGTCGCTGCGCCGCGCGCTGGGCGACGGCATCCTGTCGGGTGGAGGCATTGCTTTGCTCGCCTGCCGTTCCGCGCTCGCGGGATCCGGCGATATCGAGGCGGTTGCCGCCAACCGCATTCTTCGCCGCGCGCTGGAAGAACCGCTCCGAACCATCTGCCACAACGCCGGTTTCGACGGCGCCAAAGTGGCCGAGTTGGACGGCGCCCCAGATGGAATCGGCATCGACATCCGCAGCGGCGAAGTGACGGACATGCTCGAAGCCGGCATTATCGACGTGGCATCGGTATTGAAAGCGGCGGTGCGCGGCGCGGTGAGCGCTGCCGCCATGGCGCTGACGATCGATGTGCTGCTCCACCACGAAAACCCGCAGGCCACCTACACACCCTGAGCCGCCGCTTGGACAACCCGCCATCATCCGTTACCATTGGCGCATCAGTCAAGTCGCCGCGGAACTCAAACATGTATTCCTTTCGCCTTTGGCGAAGCATCGCTGACGCCGCCATTGCGGATCCAATTTTTCGCCGGATCAGCCAGATTGACCGCCCCGCACAGACCCCGAAACCCCGGCTGGGGGCGCCGCGCCCCCTGATAGTGCTGGCCGGGCTGGCGCTTGTCGCCGCCGTCCTTCATTCGCCCGCTCTGCTGATCCTGGTTTTCATCCTGCCCATACTCATGATTACGCTGATGGTCGCCTCGCCGATTTTGCTCCCGCTATACCTATGGCTGGCCGGCATACAGCTGACCGCCGAAGTCATCAGCGGCATCTTCCGCGAGAAGCACCAATACACCTACGATCTCATCTGCGCCTCGACGCGCGGTACGCTGGACGCGAGCTGGGCCTTCGCCACCGGCATCTTGTATCGCCGCGATTGGTTCGCGCCATTGCGCTGGGGGACGCGTCTGACCTTTCGCGCTGGCCTGGCGCTGCTGGGCGGCCTCGCTGTATTCGCGCTCCTCGCGGCGATATCGAGCCGGGGGGCTTTCGGCTTCGAGCAAGTACGGCTCTTCCTGCTGCTGACGCTTCTCCTGATGCTCTACTACAGCAACATGACCCAGACCCTGGTGCTGAGCCTGGTCAGCGGACTGCTGGCCAGCAGCTTCGATCTGTCCCGTTATGACGCCACGCTAGTCGGCCTCTTCGCCTATCTGACGCTGTCATTGTTGCCGATACTGGCGGGGGGCCTGGTCTTGGCGGTTTTCGGGCGGCTGGCGCTGGAGCCGCACCCGGCCGCGCGGATGCTGGCGGAAGCCGGAGCGCTGCTGCTGGTTGTCGCTCTGCGCGAGGCGGCGATTGTGCTGCTGTGGTCCGTCTTGCGCCGGCGGCTGGAGTGGGGTAGTGATCGCAGCCATCAGCGTCAGTTTACTGGTAGGGATGTATCGTTTAGCGCTGCGGCTTGAGATCCGACTTGGCGCTGCCGATCAATCGACATCGTTGCGATTGTCGCATCGCTGGCTCTCGACTTGAAGGGCACGCTCATACCCCTCCCGCGTATCCACATCCAGCAGCACGCCCGCGTCCGCCACATCCACCAAACGCAAGCGCGTCCCCCGCAGCGCATCCCGCGGTATCGACCCGGCCGGCAATTCCAGCATCGCCCGCCAATAAGCCCGATCCAGCAGAACCGGGTGCCCGCGCTGACCCTCAAATCGCGGCGCCAGGTTCCAGCCCGCCTCATGCTCCGTCGCCAGTTGCCTTATCACTTCGGCGGGCACGCAGGGCATATCGGCCGGCTGAATGAAGGCCGCCGCCAGATTATCCGACAGCGCGCTCAAACCGACTTTCACTGACGAGAGCATCTCGCCGGTCGCATAGTCGGGATTATGCACAGCGCGCGCATCCAGCGGGGCGACCGCCTCTGTGACCTGCGCTGCATCGCGGCCCGTCACAACCAGGACATCACCGAGGCCTGCGTTCAGGAACTTCGCCGCCACATACGCCACCAGCGGCTGACCGTCACGCCAGGGCAGCAGGACTTTGTTCTCGACCATTCGTGACGACATTCCCGCCGCCAGGATAATCACGCCATACTTCGTATGTCCATTATCTTTCGCTCCCCCTCCCTCATTTTGGGATGCCCGCCATAGAGATGGCGGGAAGGGGCCGGGGGGCGGGGGCATGATTTCAGTCCGTAAGGCTGCGCGGCATCGGACGCTCGGCGATGTCTTTGAGCAGCCCGCCATGCCCCATCGACACCAGGTTAGCGCGGGTCAACCGTTCGCCTGTGAGCAGGCGCGGCAGAATCCAGTCGATGACATTCGTCTTGGGCGACTTGACGCAGCCCGGCGCGCCAACCACCGGCACATCGCCCAGGTAGCCCATCATCAGCAGCGTGCCCGGGTCGACCGGCACCCCGTGCAGCGTTATGCTCCCGCCCGCGCGGGACAGCGCTGAGGGCACAACATCCTCGCGGTCGATGATCGCCGATATGCTCGCGATCAGGATCAGGTCAGCGCCAGCATGCGCCTGGATCGCCTCGGCGATGGCGTCGGCTTTGTGGGCGGTGTATGTCGGTTCGAGCAGTTGACTGCCCCAGCCCTCGATCCGCCGCCGTACCGGCTCATGGAAGCTCTTCAGCAGGCGTCCCCGCGTCGCTTCGGTGCCAGAGACGATGAGCGCGACCCGTTTCGCCAGCAGGGGCCGCACTTGCAGCACAGCGCTACCCGCTTCGGCAATGCCTTCCACATCCACCACCCGCGCCGCCGGCACGCCGAATGGCACCACCTTTACCAGCGCCACCATCTCGCCGGCATTGACCAGGCTGTACTCGCGCAGAGTCGCGATCGTGATGCCATCGTAGATATTGTTGATCAATTCCAGCGTCGGCACGTTGATGTGTAAGACGCCGCGTTCAGCCGTGGTGAGATTTGCCCGGCCCACGCCCGGCGCGCGCATTCGCACATTCTCGCCCGCCACGACCGCGCCGATCCGCTCCGCCGCCGCGTCTTCGTGCAGGTCAGCTTCGCTCAATTGCGTGACGGTTGTGCGCGATTGACCTAGCTCCCGCAATCTGGCGAGGTCGGCCTCGGTTATGACATGCCCCTTGTTGAAGACCAGCTTGCCGGCGCCGTCGTAGAGCTTATGCGCCAGGATGCCGCCGACCGCCTCCTCCAGCCCGACCTCACCGAACTTCATCTCGTGCGTCCTGCACTGTCTACGCGCAGCCCGTTGCGCACAGCGATGATCTCGGCCAGGATGCAGACGGCGATCTCCTCCGGTGTGCTCGCGCCGATTTCGATGCCGATCGGCGTGCGGATCTGCGCGATGAGCTCGTCGCTTATGCCCGCTTCTTTCAGCCGCGCGACACGCTGCCGATGCGTCCGACCGCTGCTCAAGACGCCGACATAAGGGATATTCGCTGGCAAAGCCGTGATCAGCGCCTTGTCGTCGATCTTCGGGTCATGCGTCAATACGGCGAGATAGGTGCTGCGGTCCAAACCCAGTTGCGGCAGAGCTTTATCCGGGTAACTGTGCAGGATCTTCGCCACATCGGGGAAGCGCTCGCGCGAGGCGAAGGCCGACCGCGGATCCACAATCGAGACGCGAAAGCCGACTTGTGTCGCCATTCTATGCAGCGGTATCGAGACATGAACGCCGCCGATCAAAATCAGGTGCGGACGCTCCACTTGCATATCCACCATGACGCGCGTCTCGCCTATTTCGACGATGCCGCTCTTGCTGCTCTTCGCGGCGACAGCTTTCATCTCTTGCAGCAAGCCTTCGTCCACCGATCCAGTTCGATACAGGATGTCGCCCGCCGCATCCAGCAGCGCCTTTTCGCCGATCAGCGGTCCGTCCATGATCGTGACCGTGACGCCGAAATGATCTTTCTGCGCCAGCTCCGCCAGCGCGTCCCACCAGAGCGAATCCAGCGGCTCGACGAAAACTTCGATGCTGCCGCCGCAGGTCAAGCCCACTTCCCAAGCCATGTCATCGGCGACGCCGAATTTCAGCAGGCGCGCTTTGCCTTCCTTCATGCCCGCCAGCGCTTCCTCCACGACAGCGCCTTCGACGCAGCCGCCGCTCACCGAGCCGCTCATTGACATGTCGCCGGTGATGCCCATCTTCGAGCCTTCACGGCGCGGCGCCGATCCCCAGGTCTTGACTACGGTAGCCAGCGCCACCGAGCGATCTTCAGCCAGCCAGCGATTCATCGTATCGAGGATGTCTAACATCAGGCCCCCTCTCGCGCCAGATACCGCTTGCGATAGGCTTCGGCGCTCGGTCGTCCGTTGAGGTTCTGCAGCGCAGCGACGATACCTTCCAGATTCGCCAGATTGGTGATCGGCAGAAAGTCCTGCACATAGGGCAGCAGCGCCTGTGCGCCCCGCGTCAGCGGTTCATACTCCGGCACATCAAGCAGCGGATTCAGCCAGATAAGCCGCTTGCAGGCCAGCCGCAGCCGCGCCATTTCCCGATGCAGCAGCGGTATATCGCCCCGATCCCAGCCATCCGTGATCAATATGACGATCGCGCCCCGCCCAAGCACACGCCGAGACCAGACCCAGTTGAAACGGTGCAGGCATTCTCCCGTCATCGTGCCGCCGCCCCATTGCAATACCATCTGCCCGATATCCGCCAGCGCGTCATCCACATTCTTTTGTCGAATCTGCCGCGTAATGCGAGTGATATCTGTGCTGTAGACGAAGGACTCGACTTGATAAAGCGAGCCGGCCAAAGTGTGCATGAAGTGCAGCAAGATGCGGGTGTAGCGCTCCATGCTGCCGCTGATATCACAGAGCAGCACGACCGGGCGGGGCTTCTCCTTGCGGCGGTGCGTCGGCAGGCGCGTCACATCGCCCTGCTTGCGGATCATATCTTTCATTAGCCGGCGCATATTGATCTGACGCCCTTTGCCATTTTCAAAACGGCGCGTTCGGCGCATGCCCAGCGAATCAGGCATCTTGGCTATCATGCGCTTCGCCATCTCCAGTTCTTCCGCGGTCATATCGGCGAAGTCTTTGTTGCGCAATCGCTCCTGCCGGCTGTAGGTCGGCAGCAGCGCGATCATGCTGGAATCCAGCTCTTCGGCGCCGGCGCCGTTCTCGCTCGGGCTGGCATCCAGCGGCGGCAGAAATTGCGTCTTCTTCTTGCGCCGCTCCTCGCCCAGCGATTGCAGATTCAAAGTCGTGAAGCCATCCGACGGTCGCCGCCAGAAGAGATCAAAGGCTTCATCGAAATAATCAAGCTCCTTGGGATGCGATACCAGATGCGCGCGCAAGGTGTAGTAGAAGTCTTGCTTGCGCCCAAGCTGAATATGCGCCAGCGCTCGCCCTACTTCCATCATGCGGTTCGGCGTCACGTTCATGCCCAAGGCCCGGCAGACCCGCCCAAAGAGAATCAGGTTGTGGGTCAGCTTGCCGCCGCGATAGTCATAAGGGGCGTCAGCCGGTCCGAGGAATAGGCTGTTAATTGGCGGGTCGTTGGACATGGCGTGTCAGCCCCCACCCCAAATCCCTCCCGCAATCTCTATTGCGGGCATCCCAAAATGAGGGAGGGACTTTGACATGGACTGCAGCCTAGACACATGGTGCTGACGTTGTTTCTTTGTTCCAGTTGCCGCCATCTTTACTTTCTGCATTATACTAACTCCCCTTCCCTCTGGATGGGGGAAGGGGCCGGGGATGGGGGTCAACCCGCTCGCTGCGCCTCGACTTTGGCGCGCTCGATCATATTCTGGATCGTCGTCGCATCCAGCATTTCCACATCATCCTGATACTTGAGGATCACGCCCAGCGTGTCTTGCACCGTCTCCAGCGAAAGCTCATTCTGGTCCAGCGCGATCAAGGCGGCGGTCCAATCCAGCGTCTCGGCGATGCCCGGGCGTTTGAATAGCTCCAGCGAGCGCATGTCCTGGATGAATGCCGTTATCTGTCGCGCCAGCATCGGCGGCACATCGGGCGCCTTGCGCTCCACGATCTGCAGTTCCTTGCGAAAATGCGGATAGTCGATCCAATAGTAGAGGCAGCGTCGCTTCAGCGCATCATGTATCTCGCGCGTGCGATTGGATGTCACCACCACCACCGGCGGCACGCCGGCCGCGATCGTGCCAAGCTCCGGTATCGTAATCTGAAAATCAGACAGCAACTCAAGCAAGAACGCTTCGAATTCTTCATCGGAGCGGTCCAGCTCATCAATCAACAAGACCGGCGAACTGCCGTTGCGGCTCTGCTCAATCGCTTGCAAAAGCGGCCGCTTCAACAAGAACCGTTCGGAGAAGAGCTCGTCTTCCATCGCCTCCCGAGCCATGCCCTCGCTTTCCATCAGGCGCAGGTGCAAGATCTGCCCGGCGTAATTCCACTCATAGACCGCCGTATTGACATCCAGGCCCTCGTAGCACTGCATGCGGATGAGCGGCGTCTCCAACAGCGCCGACAGCACCTTGGCGATTTCCGTTTTGCCGACGCCAGCATCGCCTTCGAGAAAGAGCGGCTTGCCCGTCTTCAAGGCCAGATAGATCGCCACGGACAAGCCGCGCTCGGCGATGTAATCCTGCTCGCCCAGCGCCAACTGAAGCTCATCAACCGAGTTGTATCGTGAAGTCATCGCATTCCATTTGACTCGTCAATAATGCGCAGTATTCTAGCGCATGGCGCGCTGGAATCGCAGGGTGGCTTACATGCGCGATCACCGCGCCGCCGCGTCAGGCGATCCAGTCCCGCCACATCTGCGTCAAAGGCTTATCCATTGCTTTGGCGTAAACGCTGACCTTGCCATAGAAGATCAGCAGCGCCTCGCGGAATATATCCAGACTAATGTGTACCGGAACTTCATAGCCGCCGCGGTCCATTTGCTTATTCGCCACGTCATCGTCGGTCACCGCTTCCAGCGCCGCTTCCAGTTCGGCATCAAGTTCCGCGTACCAGGCCTGCAGCTTGCCGACGCTCTTCAAATAGCTGTCGTCATTCGTCCGATAACTGAAGTCGACCTTGAATGTTTTGTACGACTGCGCATAGGCATACTCCGTCTCGCCGAGCTCGCGGCAAAGTTCGCCCAGCGTCGGATTGCCCCCGCCCGGGCTGAAATCGAGGTCCTCGTCGTCAAGCGCTTCCATCAGCTCGTCGCGCAGCCCGACGTACATACGGTTCATATCCCAGAATTCTTTGATCTGTGCGTTCATGGTTGTATCCCGCTATCGGTTTATGTCGGCCTGCAATTATAGGCTGGGGCAGGGCGAAACGAAAAGAGGCGCTTGTGTGAGGGACGAAGCGGATCGAGGTTGTGGCGGAATGCGCGCCGGTTGGACTACAATCAGGCATTCCACTCCATAAGATCCCGCGTCCCTCAGGCTTGAAAGGACAACGTTATGAAAATGAAAGCCGCTGTATTGACTGAATTCAACAGTCCATTCCAAATCGAAACGGTCGATTTGCAGCCGCCGAAAGCCGGCGAAGTGCTGGTCAAAATGGCGGCAAGCGGCGTCTGCCACAGCGACTGGCACGTGGTCGAAGGCTTGTCTTACTTTCCGCTGCCCATCATCTGCGGCCATGAAGGCGCTGGAATTGTCGAAGCCGTCGGCGAGGGCGTCACCAGCGTGCAACCGGGTGATCATGCCACGCTCAGCTTTCGCGCCAATTGCGGCGACTGCTACTATTGCCAGCGTGACAAGCCCAATCTCTGCGAAGTCTATACGCCGGTGCTGCGCTCGGGACTGATGAAAGATGGCACGAGCCGGCTTTCCCTGAACGGCGAGCCGATCCACATCATGACCGGCTTGGGCTGCTTCGCCGAATACGTTGTCATACCCGAAGAAGCTTGTGTACCCGTCCGCCGTGACGTACCGCTGGAGATAGCTGCGCTGGTGGGCTGCGCCGTCTCGACCGGCGTTGGCGCGGCGATCTACACCGCCGATGTGCGCCCGGGCGAAAGCGTCGCCGTCTATGGCGCCGGCGGCGTCGGCTTGAATATCATCATGGGTGCCGCCATGTGTGGCGCTGATCCCATCATCGCCGTCGATACCAACAGCACAAAAATGGAGATCGCCCGCGAATTCGGCGCGACGCATACTTTGTACTCCGATGACACAACCGTTTCGCAGATCCAGGCGCTCACGAATGGCCGCGGCGCTGATCATGTATTTGAATCAGTGGGCTTGCAGGTCTTGCAGGAGACAGGCCTTGACGCCACGCGCCCGGGCGGCACGCTCACTTTGGTCGGCCTGACGCCAGTAGGCACCGGTACAAACCTGCCCGGCGCGGTCATTACCCGTACCGAAAAAGTCATCCGCGGCAGCTTCTACGGCTCAGTGCTGCCCCAACGCGACTTCCCGATGTTCCTCGATCTCTACAGCAACGGCAAGCTCAAGCTGGACGAACTAGTGACGCGCCGTTACGGACTGGATGAGATCAACGCAGCCTACCAGGATATGCTCACTGGCGAAGTCGCCCGCGGCATCATCGTCTTTTAACTTTCAACGCCATGTGCGTAGGGGCGCCCCTTGGGTCGCCCGCGAACAAAGGAAATCCTCATGCAAATGCAAGCCGCAATCCTGACCGAAGCCCATAGCCCCTTCAAAATCGAAACGGTTGACATCGATCTGCCCAAAGCCGGCGAAGTGCTGGTCAAGATGGCGGCTACCGGCGTCTGCCACAGCGACTGGCACCTGGTCGCCGGCAAGGCGCCCTTCCCCGCGCCGATCATTCTGGGGCATGAAGGCGCCGGCATCGTCGAAGCTGTCGGCGTTGGCGTAAGTCGCGTGAAGCGGGGCGACCACGTCACACTCAACTGGAAAGCCTGCTGCGGCGACTGCTTCTACTGCCAGCAGGACCAGCCCGCCATCTGCGACACACACGCCGCCGATATCAACGCCGGCCTCCTGGCGGATGGCACAAGCCGCATCCGTTGGCATGGCCAACCGATCTATATTCTCGGCGGACTTGGCACATTCGCTGAATATGCCGTGGTCCGTCAAGAGAGCGTCGTGCCCATTCGCAAGGATGTCCCGCTGGCGGTCGCCGCTTTGGTCGGCTGCGCCGTCTCCACTGGCGTCGGCGCGGCGATCTATACCGCCGAGGTCCGCCCGGGGCAGAGCGTCGCTGTCTTCGGCGCGGGCGGCGTCGGCCTCAATATCATTCAGGGCGCCGCCCTCTGTGGCGCTGATCCCATCATTGCCGTCGACACCAACAGCAATAAAATGGAGATCGCCCGCGACTTCGGCGCGACCCATTGCCTCATGTCCGATGATACCGTGGTCGCGGAGATACAGAAACTCAGTGGAGGGCGCGGCGCTGACCACTGCTTTGAATCGGTCGGCATCCCCGCCTTGCAGGAGACCGCCATCGCAGCCGTGCGCCCCGGCGGCATCGTCACCCTGGTCGGTATCACACCGCAGGACGCCGGCACGACGATCTTTGGGCAAGTCATCACCGTTAGCGAACGCAAGATCCGCGGCAGCGCTTACGGCTCGGTCAATCCCGCGCGGGATTTCCACATGCTGCTTGACTTGTATCAGGCGGGCAAGCTCAAGCTGGAACAGTTGGTCACGCAGCGCTATCGGCTGGACGAGATCAACGAAGGCTACGCGTCAATGCTGACGGGTGATATGGCGCGCGGCGTGATCGTGTTTTAGACCATTTTCTCCTGGCGTCTGGCTGCTCTATTCGTCTGACACGGAATCAATCAAAGACTTGTCGTATTCCGCGATATGAAGCAAGACCTGAACGGTGTTCGCCAGCATCGCCGAGGGATCCGCGCCTGCGCCTCGCAATAGAGCCGCCAAGTATGCCCTGCGTTCCAGGTGAAATACATAAATCTGGGTTCCGCCGCAGGGCGCCTCGTAATAGGCGGACCAAGCCTCGCGACGCCACTCGTCAAATGACTCAGCCCAGGTGAAAACAGCCTCCACCAGTTCATCGGAGTCAACATGCCAGAGGGCGCCGGTCGATCCCAGGTCGCTCGTGATTCGCGTATAGCCATCAAGGGTTTCATAGAAGGCCAGCGCCTGCTCAACGCTGCATCGTGGCAGTTCGGCGAATAGACGGTTCAACTCCAACTCGGATTCGGACGCCTCATCACTGTCCATCAGCTGCAAATCAATCTCCTCCAGAGCGCGCGCATAAGTCATGGCTTCGTCAGCGGGTATTTCAGCGATTTCGCCGACTGCTCCTTCAAGCAGGCTGTACATAACCTTGGCGCGCAGGAGGTCCATGAGCGGACGTGTCGCGCCGCAAGTGTTTTCGTCAAAAGTTGCCCAATGCTCCTGCAACCAGCGGGAGTATTTGTCCAACCACGACTCCGCCAAGTATTCCGCGCCTTCCATAAGGGCGAGCTCGTCAAAAAATATCTGGAAACCGTCCAAGGTTTGATAGAAAGCCTGCGCCCGGTCCAGGGTGCAGAATATCGGCTCATCTATCGTGCGATTGAGAAACAGCATGACCTCGCCAGGCGCATCATCCTGCGCAGCCGTTGCAAAGTTGAACAAGACTAGAAGGAGGATTAGCAGGGGACTGTGCAAAACTCGCATTCTTGGCGCTCCGTCATCAATTATCATAAGCATTCAGCGAGTTATGCATCTGAAGACGTATTGGCATCACTGACCGAGCGTAGCAAGGATCAAAATGTATTTCCAGCCCGATGTCATCCCTTGTCGGGAGGCCGCCAGGCAGGCTCACATCCAATTCCCGTAAGCCTGACCCACCGCGCTGGCCTGCGAACTCACCACGCGGATCAACTCCTCATCGCTGTCCCCCACGAACTCGCGCAGCTCTCGGATATCCCTCACGCCGACATCCGCCAGCGCCCGCGCCGCGTAATGCTTGAAGGTATTGATGTAGAAGACCATCGAGTTGGCTTTCTCCTCGAAGAAGCGGTAGCCGGCTTTGCCCTCGACATTGCGTGTCCGGCCGCCGGGGCGCAGCCGCTTCCGCGCCAAGGCCGGATTAGCGCTCTCGATGATCATCGTCGGCGCCGAAGCGCTGCCGTGATAAGGCATGCAGACCTTGCCGCTCTTGTGCTCGAAGAAGATATCGCCCTGCTCGATGACGCAGCGCGCCAGTTGCTGATTGTACGAGATGAGATCGACGCCCATCAGCAGCAGGTGCCCCATGGATGTGCCGATGCCGCCTTCGACCGCGATGGTCACATGATTGAAACGCTCGTCCGTCGTGATGCTGTAGACCTCTTCCAGCGTGGTCACCGCCATGCCATTGGTCGCCGAGGTGCACTGCCGTCCCCCGCCATGCCCGAAGAAAAGCCCGTCTACACGCGCTTCCGGCGCGATCAGCTTGAGGCATTGCGCCTTGTCGCTGACCTGCCCGACGAAAAGCTCGATGTCATCGCCGAATTCAGCGCGGATCGCCGCCGCTGCGTCTATCACCCGCGGGTCGGAGTTGATGGTGTAGATGCGAAAGAGCCGGACGCCGGCGTGCTCATAGAGATAGCGCGCGGCAGCCACTTCTTCAGCCACATTGCTGCAGCCGATGGCGGCGCCGATGTTGCGCGCGGCCCGCTCATAGTCGGTATCGTGCAGATGCAAGCGCTTGAGCACATCCTTCGCCGCATTGATGACGGCCGCCTGCCGGTCGATGTAACCGGCGAAGATGCTGTTGCGATGCGTGAAGATGGCGTGGTGGCCGATAGCCGCCGCGACCAACACATCGCGCCAGCCGGATATGGCGGGCATGGAGCCGAAGCCGAGCACGCTGCGCGGATACTTGCCGATGCGGTTGAACAGTCCGCATTCGGCGCTGAGCGTGCGCGAGACATGCCGCGCCGATGACATCTTGCGATAGCCCAAGTCCTTCCAGGAATAGGTGCTGGTGATATACGGCGCTTCGTTGAGCCCCAGCACGGTCTCCACTGTGCCCGAGCGCTGGTTGCTGCGCGGCGGAATCGTGTTGCCGTCCGCGATGCGGTCGAGCGTGGCGAGAACTTCGGCGCTTTGGTTGCTGCGGAAGAAATCGGCCCGTTGCGCCAGGCTGAGCGTGCGCCGCTCCGGACCAAACTGCCAAATAATCGGATTGCCGTTCTTGTTCATATTCAGCGTGCCGCGGTCGACATCGGTCAGGATCAAGCCGATGCTGCGGCTATCGGCTTTGGGCAGATAACGGCTGTAATAGATATTCTCCTCGTATTGTATCGGCTGGTAATTCGGCGCGGCGAATTCGCTGTTCGGCGGGTTGTCATCCTCCAGCGCTTCCAGCGCAAAAGCGAAGTTCAGCGCCGCCTCGTCGTTCAGCGCGGCATAATCCACCCGCTCCACTTCCTGTCGATACGGCTCGGGGATCATGAATACAGCCTGGCCCAGCTCGAAAGGCTGCTCGGCCAGCGCTTCCAAAGCCTTGCGCCGCATCGAGAAGCGATCTTTGTCGGCGGCGCCCATCTCGGCGAAGGTCTGGCTCGCGCCCTCGGGAATGAACATATCATCCCAGCCGAAGCCATCGGTCCCGCGCAGGCGCTGGGCGATGCTGCCGGCGGTATTGCCCTCGCGGATCTGCACCTCGCCGCCATCGAAAACGGCGATGAGAACTTTGGCCAAAGCAGCGCGATCACGCCCGGCCAGCCAACTCTCGACGATCATCCGCCGCATTTCCCCCTCTTCGCAGAAGTCCTTGATATAAGTGCCAGGACGCCCGCCCAAGCCACGCAGCGACAGCGATGTCTCCTCCACCAGGATCGGATTGTAGTCATTCGCCTTGTAAGCTTCGATCGCCTTGTGCGCGGCGACTTTGTAAGGATCTAGGCTCTGTATCTCCTCGATAGCGAGCTTCACCCCGACGATTTCATAACCCGGCAAGAGGCGGCGAAACTCCGCCAACTTATTGCGGTTGGTGGTGGCGACTTCGAGGTAGGGCAGGGCGGCGCTGCGCGCTTGCAGCGTGTTGATGACCTTGGGCTCGGTCGTGTAGAGCGGTCTGGGCATTTCGGCTCGTTCCGGGGTCGATAGGGGCGCTACGTGAATTATCGCAGACCTGGCCGTTTCAGGGTAGTCGCGAGGTGGCGACATCCTTTAGCGCGGTCACCAACACTCGAGAAAACTTGTAGGGGCGAGCCTTGGCTCGCCCGCAAATCAAGGCACAGCGCCTATATCGTTCAGCCCGCCCGCGCGACGAACTCCAAACGCAAATCCACATCATCAGTGATGTTCGCCACCGACGGCACATCGGGTATCACCAGGCCGAAATCGGCATGCAGCAGATTTACCGAAGCGCTGCCGCTGATTTGCGTTTCGCTGTCCAGCGTGACCGAGGCCTTGAATGTAACACCCCGCGTCTCGCCGGCGACGGTCAAATCACCGCTGATATCAAAGCTGATCGTCTCGCCCAGGCCCACGGCATCTGCCGAGAAGTTGCTGAGTTCGCGCGGCTCGAAGATGATGAATTCAAATTCGTCCTGCGCCGACTTGAGGATTTGGCTGCGCAGCGCGCGATTGCGGAAGCTGTTGTCGGTCTCCAAAGTCCGCGCGTTGACCAGGATCGTGCCGATGACGGAGGCGCTTGGGTCCGCCAAATCGACCGTGACCCGCCCGCCCAGCTCATTGGTAGAGCCGATTACCGTCGTGCGCACGCCGCGCAGATCTTCCTCCAGCGTGAAGCTGGCCAGGCTTTCCTCTGCCACAATGCTGAACTCGATCGGCTCGCTTTCTGGGGCCAGCGCTTCCATCGCCGCGGCGACGCTGGAATCCACTGCTGCCGCGACGCTCGTATCTACCGCCTCGGCTACAGCCACAGCGACGGCATCGGCGATCACAGTGTTCGCCACATCGACGATCGCCGTACCGACGGCATCCGCCACTGTATCCTCGCTGGCCTCAAGCGTCGCCAGCGCGTCTTCGACAGACAGGCTGGCTTCGCCGGAGCCGCCGGTGATCCAGATATAGCCGAGGATGCCGGCCGCCGCCCCGCCTCCCACGGCGATCAGCAAAAGCAGCAATACAAGCAGATAGGGAATACCGCGTCTGTTGTCGTTCGACATGTTGCGTTTTTCTCCCATATTATGAGTTCCTTAGTTCCTAAAGCAGAGCTTGCCGAATCGATTCTAGCCGCTTTGCCAGGGAATTTGCAGTTTACATCTTTGATGTTGCCCGACGTTTGTAATACGCTCACAAGTTTCGCATTGAGTTGACGAGGGTGCTACAATCACACCTGACAATCAGATGTGATTGGTGGAGGGTGACATGTCTGTTTCAGTACGATGGTTGGGGCACTCAGCTTGTTCCCTGGATATTGATGGCCACAAGGTCCTCATCGACCCTTTTGTCAGCGGCAATCCGATGGCGCGGGCCGCGGCGAAGGACCTCGATGCCGAAATCATTCTCTTGACACATGCCCACGGTGATCACGTCGGTGATTCCGTCGAAATCGCCAAACGCACCGGCGCTTTGGTGGTTTGCAACTTTGAAATGGGCGACTGGTTTCTGGCGCACGGCGTACAGAATGTTTATCAAGGCAATCCCGGCGGCACCTATCGCAACGACTGGATGAGCGCCAAATGGACTATCGCCTTCCACAGTTCGTCATTCCCTGATGGCACCTACGGCGGGCAACCCAACGGCTTTGTCATCCGCGGCGGCGGCGCCACCATCTATCACGCCGGCGATACCAGCCTCTTCAGCGATATGCAACTCATCGGCGATGAGGGCCTCGATCTCGCGTTGCTGCCCATCGGCGACTGCTTCACTATGGGTATCGATGACTCGATCAGAGCGGTTAAGCTGTTGAAGCCCAAAGCTGTCGTGCCGCTGCACTACAATACCTTCCCGCCGATTGAACAGGATCCCCATGCCTGGGCCGAGCGGGTGGCCGGCGAAACCGACGCTGTGCCCATCGTGCCTGAGCCCAATGGCCTAGTGACTCTTTAATGCGCTTCTTGATCTTCTTTGTATAGGCGGTGGATGTATCCTTCGATCTCTCGATGCGTCGCATCGCTGTAATCGATCCCGAGCGCGGCGCAGAGTTCAACCGACAAGCGGCGAAACAACGCCAGTTGTGTCAACAGCCCTCGCCAAGATTCAGCTGCATCCCAACCGGTCCATATCTCCTTTATGGCATGGAACGCCTCGTCATCCGCCCAATCCAGGATGCGCTTGCCAAGTAGCCAGGTGTTGACGTCGTCGCCGGTCGCGCGGGCATGCCATTCCAGCAGTCGCAGCAGGTCCTCCTTCATCGTCCAATCGCGCCATTTGACCACCCAGAATTCTCGCCGGCGGATGAACTGAGCGACGTGTATCGCCTCGAACCAGAACTCGTTAATCGTAGCGAGGACTTCGTCCGCGCTCGGTGATGGCGGAGAAGGAAAGGTACGCGGCGATGGCGGCAGATCGCGGTAAAGCCCGTCCTTGTCCAGCACGACGATGTAGCCGCGCTGATACTCATCGCTCATCGCGCCGCTGTCCAACTCGGCTCGGACCTGATCGACGGCGATGAATTGAAAGTCGACCTTGTAGCCGCCGGCAAACCACACCAGCCGATAGGGCAGATCTTCGTTGAGCGGGAAGCGAATCCAGACCTCGCCTAGCGCATCCAGCCAACTGTCGTCAGCGCTGTAAGCCTTGATGTCCCGCGTGATGATTTGCACATCAAGATCGGAATACTCGTCGATGGAACCGTCCCCGCGGGCCAGCGAGCCAGTGACGACGACGGCGCAGATTGCGGCCTCGCCGTCCGCCCAATCGATCACCTTCTCAAATAAGGGATGTCGGATGTCCATGAGAAGGGATGCTAGAGTAATTCAAGCCTGTTGTACAGCGGATTTGTCAGCCTTCCTCAACTGCCCAATCCGAAGCGCGCGTATCACCAAGATGCGTTCTGTGCTAAACTTCCAGCATTGCCCGACGGTGACGACATGGAGACCCGGTATTTGCAATCATTAGACTTGGCTCACCACATTGTAGAGCTTGTGGAGGATCGTAAAGCGGAGGATATTCTGCTGCTCGATCTGCGACCGGACAATATCATCGCCGATTTCTTCATCATCTGCAGCGGCGATAACGAGCGTCATCTGCGCGCCTTGACTGAGACCGTTCGACAAGACGTCAAAGAGCGATACAAGAAGCTGCCCTTCACCAACGAAGGGAGGGCGGAACACGGCTGGATAGTGATGGACTACGGCGATGTGGTGGCGCATTTCTTCTCGCCGGACCGCCGCGATTATTATCGGCTGGAAGAACTCTGGGACGCCGCTTCAAGGGTGATGCTGCGCATCCAGTAAGCGCAAGTCCTTTACTTGGAAGGGGAGTGAGTTCAATGGAGCCGATATTCGCCGAAGCGATCAGTCGCCTGGAATGGTTGCATGCCGAATACGCGCGGTACATGGATGGCTTGACGACCGAAGAACTCGATTGGTCGCCGGGGCCGGACATGAGTTCGTGCTGCGTCCTGGCGGTGCATGTGACTGCGGCCGAGCGCTTTTGGTTCGGCGCGGTGGTGGACGATATGATCACGCGAGACCGTCCGGCGGAGTTCCGCGCGTCGGGCTATGAGCTCAGCCAACTCACCGAACGATTCGAGGCGAATGTCGCTTTTTGCAAGGAAGTTTTCCCCGGGCAATCGGCAAGCCGATTGGGCGAAATCGTCGATGTGAGCCGCTATCGGCATTGGCCGCCGCAGAGATTCTCGCGCGGTTGGGCGCTGCTGCGCGGGCTGGACCATACGGCGGAGCACCTGGGCCACGCCGGCATGACGCGTCAATTGCTCGACCGGCGCTAGCTCAGGCGTTCTCGGCGAACTTCTTGAATGCTTCCATCGTTTGCCGCGTCTGCTTTTTGAACATGCCGCTCGGCATGAAGATCGACATGATGCGCATGTATCCGTGGAATTGAAAGTCGGAATCAAGCACCCAACGGGTGGTATCGCCCTCATCGTAAAAATAATTCTTCACAATGTTGTGCACGCCCTTGGCGTCATAAGTGCCGGAAAACTCGTCGGGCAGGTCCCGCGCGATGATTGTCTCGATCATCTCGGTTCGCCGGCTGCCCATCTGGTACAAGAGCATTGTCTTGGCCCCCGGCTGTCCCGGCTCGCCGCTGATGTGATCGTGGCTGATCAAGCCTTCTTGCCACTTCTTTAGATTCTCGAAACTATCGAAGAGTTCAATCACACGCTCTCGCGGCAGATTGATGATTACTTCCGTCTGGTAGCGCAAGATTCTCCTCCGTCCATTGCAGGCCAACAGCTATAGCCCGCGTATTTTAACGCAAAGCGTCGCATTTGTCCGGATATCGCTATTCATCGATAAGACTGGACGGAGATGTACGGCGCCTGCGCCAGTTCAGAAAAGCTGTATCCGTCCGCGGTCTCAGGCGCATTCAATCGCCGTACCGTCCCAGCGGTTGGTGGATTCGCGATCGTCAACGCCGGCCAGGTAATCGCGCGCGCTGTACCAGGCCTCGCGCCAGCTTTCGTAGTCACCCACTTGCGCCGGATTCTCGCGACTGCGCACCACCAGGCTGGGGAATTCATCACGCCCGGTTGGCAAGCCAATCGGCTGGTAACGCAGGTCAAAACTCCAGCGGATCGTGTCGCTTACATTCGGCAGCGAGCCATGCTGCGTGTCAGAGTGCATGAAGATGGCATCGCCTGCTTTGATCGGCAGCGGCAGCGGCTCGCCCGACAGGAGTTGATCGGGGATCCTCAAGTGATCCAGCATGCAATGTACAGCAAGACCGTTCAGATGGCTGTAGGGCGCCACTTTGAGGCAGCCGTTCTCCAGCGTGGCATCGGTGACCGCGATCCACACCGTCAGCATACCGCTGTCGTCGGCGACCTCGCGCGCTACGCCCCGGTCTTGATGCCAGCCGGTCGCCTTGAGCAAATTGCTCGACAGGCTCTCAACCCTATGCTGCGGCGGCTTGATTCGCACATGCTGGATGGGGTTGGAGAGAATTTCTCCACCGATGACTTCTTCCACTTTGTCCAGCAGCGCCTCATTCCGCAGGAAGTCATAAGTCGCTCGGCTAACATGAAAAGGCGTCTCCGGCGTCACGGTGTCGTTCGGCAGCGTGATGTCAAAATGCTGAAAGAGGTCTTCGTTGCTGTCGCTGATCACGGTGGTCAGGCGCTCGGCAAATGGCAGCCCGTCAAATGCTGACGAGATGCGACCCTGCGCGTGCCACTCCAGCGCCAGACGGTCCAGCAACTGTTCATAGTCAGCCGCGATTTCTTGGATCGCGTCAGAATCGAGCACGCCCTCGACGATCGCGTATCCCTTGGCAGCGATTTCTTGTTTGAGTCCGCCGTCCATGCCCACCTCCCTGAACTAGAGACAGTGTAACGCGATATTTGGCAACTGCCAAAAGCAGGAATCTACGATCCGCTGCGTTCGCGCAGCTGAGCCAGGCCGGATTGCAGCAAGATGACAACGCCGAAGATGGCGCTGAGCGTCAGCACGATGCAAGCGCCGGAGGGAATATCGAGGTAGTAGGAGGCGTAGAAGCCGAGGACCCCACTGACGATGCCGATCAAGCAGGCGATGATGATCATGTGATGCAGCCGGTTGACCAACAGCCGGGCGGTCGCCGCCGGTGTGATCAGCAGCGCCAGCATCAGCGCGATGCCTACCGCCTGCAAACTCGCTACGATGGTGACGGCGATCAAAACGAGCAGCAGGATCTTCAAGAGTTGCACTGGCAACTTTAAGCTGTGCGCCAGGCTCAGGTCAAAGCTGACGAGGAGAAACTCCTTGTATAGCAGCAAAATTACCAGCAGCACGATCGCCGCTAAAGCCGACATCATGAGCAGATCGTCCTGGCTGATACCATTGATGCTGCCGAAGAGAATATGCGTGAGATCGACAGCATAGCTGGACTGCGTGCTGATGATGGCGATGCCGAGCGCGAACATGGTCACGAAGACGATGGCGATGGCGCTGTCTTCCTTGAGCTCCTGGTTGCGCGTAAGCCAGGCGATGACTAAAGCCGACACGATGCCCGCGCCCAAGCCGCCGACAAATAGATTACTGGCGACATAGCTGCCGCTGGCGGTGTAAGACAGGGCGACGCCGGGCAGGATGGCATGCGACAGGGCGTCGCCGAAAAAGGCCATGCCCCGCGCCACGACAAAGCAGCCCACCACCGCGTTGATCCCGCCTACAATCACCAGCGCCAACATGCCACGCTGGATGAAAACGTAGCTGAGCGGCTCGGATAGAAAATTGCTGATATCCATTTATCATACTCAGGCTTCGCTTTGCCGGTATAGCGGAAAGTCATGGTCATGAGGGAAGATCGGCATCGCCGGTCCAAAGGCGTCGCGCAGTCTCTGCGGCGTCAGCGCATCCGCCGGCGGCCCGTATGCCAGCAGCTCTCCGTTCAGGATCATCACCTTGTCAAAGTGCAGGGCGGCCTTCTCCAGGTGATGCGTCGAGAGCAGAATGGTGATGCGGCGCCGGGTCAGGATTTCCAACGCCTCGACAATCTCACCCTCGGCATTTTGGTCGACGCCGCTGAAGGGTTCATCCAGCAGCAGCACACGGGCGTCTTGCGCCAGCGCGCGCGCGATGAAGACCCGCCGGCGTTGCCCACCGCTCAACTCGCTGATTTGTCGCTTCGCCAAATCGGCCAGGCTCAGATGGTCCAGGATATCGTTTACGATAGCGCGGTCGCTTTTGCCCGGCCGGCGGAACCAACCGATATGCCGGTTGCGTCCCATCATCACCACATCGTATACCGATACCGGGAAAGACCAGTCGATTTCGCTTTGCTGCGGCACATAACCGACATAGATGTGGCTGCTATAGCAATCTGCGCCGTAAATCGAAATATGCCCATGTGTGAATTGCAGCAAGCCAACGATCGCTTTTAAAAGCGTGCTCTTGCCGGCGCCGTTCGGTCCGATGACTGCCACGCGCTCGCCGGCATTTATGGTGAAGCTGATATCCGACAAGGCATAGCGATTGCTCGGGTATCCGGTCGAAAGATGCTCCACCAGCAGGGCTGGCTGGCTGGGGTCGATGTTGCGTCGCTTGAATATTGACATTGCCAGCCAGCCTCAGTCCGGGCACAAAGGCGTGATCAGCCGCCAGCGCCCAGCGCTTCCACAATCGTGCGGAGATTGTAGCGCATGTAATCCAAATACGTACCCGCAGGCTCACCCTCGGTCAGCGTACCGGTATAGAGGATGGCTAACTCCGCGCCTGTTTCCGCCGCGATGGCTTCCACGACTGATGTGTTGACCGTCGTCTCGCCGAAGATGGCCGCCACACCCGCATCCTTGACGAGGTCGATCAGGACGGCCACATCGCGCGCACTGGGCTCAATCTGTGTTCCGCCGCCAGGAATCACTGTGCTGACGATGACAAAATCGAAGGCATGCGCCAGATAGCCCAGTGAATCATGGCTGGTGATCAAGACGCGCTTGTCCACCGGCAGCGTTTCCACCAGCGGCAGGATGAATTCCGCTTCCAGCGCGACCAGTTCGCTGATGTAGTCGGCAGCCGCAGCGGCGTAATCGTCGGCATGGCCCGGATCCAGTTCGCTCAAGATATCGCGGGCCATCAGCGACCAGTAGATCACGTTATGCGGGTCCATCCAGACATGCGGGTCGCAGGCGCCTTCTTCGTGGGCGTGTCCGTGCGCGTCCTCTCCATGACCATGCCCGCCGCCACAGTCAATATCTTCCAGGCGACCCAGGACGGGTCCATGTTCGTGCGCTTCCTCGTCGCCCATGATCTGGACGAATTCAGCGTCATGCTCATCGCAATGGCTTTCCATGTCGCCGTGCTGATGTTCATCTTCGCCTTCGTGGGCGTGGTCATCGTCATCATGGGCGTGGTCATCGTCCTCATCATGAGCGTGGTCATCGTCCTCATCATGAGCGTGGTCATCATCGTGATCGTCGGCGTGGTCATCGTCCTCATCATGAGCGTGGTCATCATCGTGATCGTCAGCGTGGTCATCGTCTTCATCATGGGCATGGTCATCTTCGTGATCGTCGGCGTGGTCATCGTCCTCATCATGGGCATGGTCATCATCGTGATCGTCGGCGTGGTCATCACCTTCATGCATGTGCCCGGAAGCGCCAATGGGAATGATCTCGACGCAAGCCGAGATTTCCACGATCGGACTGTCTTCGGCAGCGCTTTCAATCACAGCCAGCAAGGCTTCTTCAATGCCGGCGCCATTGACGAAGATGAGATCGGCTTCCGCCAACGCCGTCAGCTCGCGCGGGCTCGGTTGAAAAGTGTGCGGGTCGGCGCCGACCGGAATCAGCGTCGTGAGGTTGATGCGATCGCCCGCAATATTGTGGACGACATCCGCTAGAATACTGTAGGAAGCGATCACTTCGAGCTTGTCGTCCTGCGTGATCGCGCTGATATTCGGCAGCAAAAGAGCCGCCAGCAAGCAAAACATCAGGGTGATTCTTTGTTGCATTTTTTGTCCATCCCTCACTATTATTGATACTAAGTCTCAATAATAGCCTGTTCTGACCGGTTCGTAAACCCTGTATGAGGCAATTCAATCGGATATAATCGTCTGGCAGTGCTATTTCTACCAGTGTACTGCAATTCCAGTCAGCGGGCGCATGCGCGGGAATATCACGGTCCATGAACAAGAATCCGCCGAGGGACGCAGACACGCAACCCCACCCGGCTGTCCGGCGGTCGCCGGCGCGCTATCCTGCCCGGGGCCGGCATTGGCTGCTGCAGCGCGGCCGCTGGCTCTTCAGCGCCGTCATCGCCTTTACGTCCTGTACGCTGGTCTTTACGCTCGCGCTGTTCGTCCAGGCTATACCGACGACTTCCGTCATTGAGCCGAGCGACTTGGACGTCAGCATCCAATATGGCGGCAGTCTGCGCCGGGTGACGACTTCTGCGCTCACAGTGGGCGAGCTCTTGGCTGAACAAGGCATTGACTTGCCGGCGGCGGAGGCGCTGTCGCCCGCGGCGAGTGAAAGACTCCGCGACGGGATGGTCGTCACGGTTTTGCAGACGCGCTCAGTCACGATCATGGTTGGCGGAATCGAACGGGTCATCCAAACGTCAGGGGAGAATCCGCTGGCTATCTTGCGGGAGGCCGGCATTGCGGTCAGCGACGCCGACAAAATCTGGGTAAATGGCGCGCTTGCTCATTACGAAGCCTTGCCCGACTGGACTGTACCGGCGCTGAACATCAGGATAAGGCGCGCGGCCGCCTTGACTATCGATGATGATGGAGCGCTGTCAACACTCACAACAACCGCCGAAACGGTCGGCGATGCCCTGTTCGCCGCGGGCGTCTCGCTATACCTGACCGACCATGTGACGCCGCCGCTCGATAGCCCTGTAAGCGGCGCGATGACGATACATATCGATCGCGCAGTCCCGGTTGTCTTGCGGGTGGATGGGCTGGATATTGATGCCCGAACCAACGCCGGGACGGTGGCGGATCTGCTCGCCGAGTTGCATGCGCCCCTTTTCGGTTTGGATTATGTGAAGCCGGCGGAGGATACCGCCGTCACCGAAGGACTGCGGATCGAGATCGTGCGCGTGGACGAAGAGCTTGTCGTGGAAAGCGAGACGATCAAACACAGCCTGCAGTATCGGCCGGACGCCAACCTTAACCTGGATGCAAGGGCTGAGGTTCAAGCGGGGCGCGACGGCCGGCGCGAGATACGCTACCGCGTCCGCTATGAGAACGGGATTGAAGTCAGCCGCGTCCACATTGAAACAATTGAAGTTGAGGCGCCGGTCAATCGCATCATCGCCTACGGGACAAATATCATCCCGCTGGGCACGGTGCAAACGTCTGAGGGTCCGCGGCAGTACTGGCGAAGGCTCTGCGTTTACGTAACCAGTTACAATCCTGAGTCGAATGGCGGCAACCTCAATACCTCAACCGGTGAAAACCTCCGAAAGGGCGTCATTGCCGCCAAACCAAACATCATTCCGTACTATACAGAACTCTATGTGCCAGGTTATGGCTTGGGCACAATTTATGATACCGGTGGCGGACCAAGCGGAACTGACTACTGGATAGACCTCGGCTACGGTCATAACGACGGATTCAAGAATTGGCGCGCGTATCTCTGGGTGTATCTGCTGTGGCCGCCACCGAGGAAGGTGCCATATCGGCTGCCGGCCTGGACGCCGAACAGCAATTGGCCGCGCAACTGCGGCTAGTTCTCCGCCGCTGCCAGCTCCGCCAACGCTTGCTGCTGTGTCTTGACCGGAATATACGGATCCTGCCACCATTCGGGGAAGTCTTTGCGCGCCTCGCCGAGATAATCGTCGAGGGTACGCCTGATCATCGGCGCCACCACTTCCGAGCCTTCGCGCGAATGCGCCATCACGCCGGCGAAGGCGATTGCCGGGTTGTCCCGCGGCCAGTAAGCTACAAACCAGGCGTGGGGGTTGCCGGCTGTTTCAGCAGTGCCGGTCTTGCCGCAGATGGTGTAGGGCGCGTCGTCAAATACGAACCAGGCCGTGCCGAGATCTTCGACCGTCGTGACTTTACACATGCCTTCGCGCACGATGTCGAGGGCTTCCGCATCCAGGCCCAGGTCGGCGAGGACCGACGGCTCATTCTCGATCTTGAAGTCGGGCTCGCCTTCCGTGCCGATGTGGCGCACGACGTAAGGCTGCCAGATCGTCCCGCCGTTGGCGACCGCCGCCGTCAGTTGCGCCATCTGGATGATCGTGACCGCGACATTGCCTTGCCCGATGGCATTGTTGATCGCGGCCGCGATCTCGCCCGGCGGCGCGACATCACCCGAAGCTTCGATGCCCAATCCTCGTATGCCCGTCTGCCTGCCGAAGCCGAGCAGTTGGGCGTATTCGGTCTGCATGTCGGGCCGCGCCTGGTACATCCGCGCGCCCATTTCATAGAAGAAGGGATTGCAGGAGGCGGCGAGGGCCTCCGCCATTGTTACTGAGCCGGCGGGGTCTTTGGGCGGTGTTTCCAGCAGGCGCCAATCGGTCCGCACCGGTTCGGAGTCGCCATATCTGCCCCCGTACCAATAATAGTCGCAATTGAAGATTTCATCGCGGGACCAAATCTTTTCCGATGCCGCCGCCAGAGCCGTAACGATTTTATAGACGGATCCCGGTGTATATTGCTCGGCGAGCGCCTTGTTGATGAAGGGAGTGCGGGGATCAGCGTTGAGCCGCGTGATCGCGCCCAGGACGTTGTATTCGGTGTCCCGGCTGAATATACGCGGATCAAAGCTGGGATAACTTGCCAGGGCCAGGATCTCCCCGCTATTCGCGTTCATAGCCACAAGCGCCCCACCGGTCGTGATGCCGCCCCAATTCAGCAGGGCGTAATTGACCGCGTCCGATAAAGCTTGCGCCATTGCCGCTTGCAGGTCACGGTCGATGGTTAGGGTCACCGGGCTCGGCGCCTGTCCGACCGCGCCAGCCAGCTCGCGAATGACGGTGCTTCCGCCTTCAACAATGCGCAGATAACGCTGTGGCTTGCCCGCCAGCGTCTCCTCGTAGGAAAGCTCGATACCGGCTCTGCCGACCAAGTCGCCACCCGAGTAGCCGCGCGCCTCCCAGCGGTCGAGTTCATCAGCCGGCACCGCGCCGATATAGCCGACTACATGAGTGGCGATACCATGTCCGTAGTAACTGCGCGATCGATATATGCGCACCTTGTTCAGCGGACCATCGACTGGGCGGATGGCGCAGTCCGTCGCCAGCGCTTCCCGATGAATTTCATATTGGCCGCTGTCGATTTCGGCAATATGGAAAAGCGTCTCGTCCAGGTAATCGATGAAGATGCGCCTCAGTGTGTTGAGCTGCTGCCGAGTCACCAGCGCGAGCGTGTTGAGGCAGGCATCGATATTGGATATGTCCTGCTTGATCACATAAAGGCTGTAGACGGGCGCGTCTTGCTGCGCCATTGGCCGGCCATCCGTTGCATAAATGTTGGCTCTGTCGGGGAATTCTGTTCGCTCGTTCAAGCGCGCTCGGCTGGACATGCCCTTGATAATGTCCATCGGTGACCAGGCGATTTTCCAGCCGCCCTCATCGACCATGCGCATGACCCGGTTACCGTCGAAGATCGAACCGAATGTTGGCGACTCAATCGTCAAGTCGTAATTGAGGATCGCCGTCCTACCCTGAAATTCGACGCTTAGCGGCGTATGCTGGACGCCGCCAAAGCGAATCTCGCTGTGCGCCATAGTATATTTGTCAATGAAGCTACTTTGGGGATAGAGTTCACGACTGCGCCCGGCGAGCAAGGCGTACATCGCTTCGAAATCCTGGCTGTTCCAGGCCGTTACGAAATCCCTCAAGCCATCGGCCGGGTCGGAGCTGGTGGTCTGCGCGACCGGTACCGGCGTCGCCGCAGTTGGAACGCGCGGTTCTTGCAGCAGCGCGGATTCGCAGGCGCTGAGAGCCGGTAAGACCAGGAGTAGTAATGGCAAAAGCGGTCGGACTGTCATGTGGCGGATTGGAAATGATATTGGAAGTTTTTGTTGGAGAGGGAAATATTTTTTCTCCAATGGATTCCAATAACCGCAGCGATTTTGCCGATGAAAAAGTTTTTTTGGCCATCTGGCCATTTGAGTCCGCTGTCGCTTCTTGACGCGAGCGCGGCGGGAAATGTTTTGGCATTGTCCGTGTCCTGTCACTCCGACGCAAAAAGACGCAAAAAGATGCATAAAGGACCACAAGAGTATGCATAAAGGACCTATAGAGTACACATTCAGGCTATTAATATACAGCTTACTTTCCAATCACTATCGATACAGTATGCATACAGGGGCTTTTTCGGGCTGAAGTTGCGGATTTTGCGCGATAAAAGTTGTGCTTGGGTCGGAATCATAATGTTTTCGGGTTAGATGCTGGATGGGCGTTTTGGCTTTCATAATGAACAGTGTAGCAGAAAGTTGGGTGGCATAGGAGAACAAATGTTCTCGTATTGGAAAATACAAACTATTTGAATTCAGCGCAGAGGCGGGCGAGCCGCCGGGATGCGCATCAAAAATCATTCGTAAAGCGAAGGGAGGCAGCGGGTGGCCCCTACAGGGCTTGATTGGCATTAGGGCGCGACACGCTTTTTTACCCCATCCCCCGGCCCCTCTCCCGCCATCTCTAGTGGCGCGTAGACACAGCCACGTCTGGCGGGCATCCGATAAATCAGGGAAGGGGAGCTAGGTTTTGCGGATTTCGCAGTAATTTGTTGCGTTTCGCAAGGATCGACCCTCTTATATTGTATTGTTTCGGTACTGTTGCAGCTATCTCTGCGTATGATTTTCAGTAGTGGACAAGCCTTGCAACCACGATTTGAATTGCTGCATTACATTTTGGGATTTACTGAGGTGGTTTTGGCGCGCCTGTCTATCTCCCTCGGTTTGCGCGCAGGGATGGGGGGCTTGGAGTGGAGATATAAAAGCAATCAATATGCGCCGCTGCGCAAGAAGACGCGTGGAATGGTCAGCATCAGAATCTCGATATCCATCGAGATAGACCAATTGTCGATGTAATACATATCCATTTCGCACATTTCGTCAAAGGGCACATTGCTGCGGCCGCGCACCTGCCACCAGCCGGTGATGCCCGGTGTGATCTGCAGGCGGCGTGTATGCCGCGGTTCATACAGAGTGACTTCGCGCGGGGTAGGCGGACGCGGACCGACCAGGCTCATCTCGCCGCGGATGACGTTGATGAGATTCGGCAATTCATCGAGGCTGGTGCGGCGCAGGAATCCGCCCATGCGGGTGATGCGCGGGTCGTCGGCGAATTTCGCATGACGGGGATCTTCGCCTGTTTCACGCAGCATATCTTCATGCAAGTCTTCCGCGCCCTCAACCATGCTGCGGAATTTCACCATCGGGAATTGACGGCCATCCTTCCCGACGCGAATCTGCCGGAACAAGACCGGGCCTTCCCCCTCGAGTTTGAGCGCGAGCGCGACGAGTAGACTGATGGGAGCCCAGATCGGAAAGCCGATGATGACGACGCAGAGGTCCAGCGCGCGCTTTATCAACTGATTGCTTCGGCTGAACTCGCGGTGCGCGCCGATGCCCAACAGCGGTATACCGTCCAGATTCTCCACTTGCACCTGGCGGATATTGAGCTGCATGATTTCCGGCACGATCCGCAGGTCGGCGCCGATGCCCCGGCAGACTTCGGTGAGTTCTTGAATGCGATCGTAGTGCTTCCAGCGAAAGGTGATGATGACGGTGTCCACCATGTTTGTTTTGATGACATCCGCCAGGTCCGCCGTACCGCCCAAGGCTGTTACCCGGCCCATGCCGGCCGAACTCTTCTCGGCATCGTCGTCCAGAAAGCCGATGGGCCTGTAGCCAAGCTCGGGACGGGATAGCATGATGCCAAGCAGCGATCGCCCGACATCCGCCATGCCGACGATCAAGACACGGCGAACGCCAATCCCTCGGTGCCGCAAGTAAGCTAGGGCCCAGCGCCTGATCAGACGGGACGCCGCGCCAGACAATACTGTCAGCGCGGCGACATAAATCAGCATCAAGCGGCTTGTCACCAAGGGCTGCAAGATGTAGAACATCGCCAGGACGATAACGATTGAAACAGCCACGCTGCTCGCGATCAGATAGACCTCTTCCAGCCAGGCCCTGCCAGCGATATTCCGGTACAGATTGTTGCGCTGAAAGTTGATGAGGATCAGCAAGGCATAGATGACCGCGAATGGGATGTACGGCCCAAAGTCACGCTGCACCGGGTCGAGCAGCGGACGGATGATCTGCAGGTCATAACGCAGGATATAGGCGATGCCGAAGACGAGAAAGGCGAGCGCTGCGTCAACCAGCGGGAAAAGCCAGCGCGGCTCAATCGTGGGCCGCTCAGACAAGGACCGCGGCGCATTCATAACTGGCGGCGACCTACGCGCGTCAAAGCGCGTTCCACCGTAGGCCGGTGTCGGACATCATTTGCTTTCAACGCCGGTCACCTTCTCACTTTCGCCGACGGGATGCTCGCCCGCTCTCATAGCGGCTCGATAGCTGCTCATTGTGAGTTCCGCCGTACGCGCCCAACTGAAGAGCTTCGCCCGCTCCAAGCCGTTTTTTCGCGCGGTTTCGCGCCATTCGCCGTTCGCCTTCAGCGCTTTGAGTTCGGCCGCCCAGCGCTCTTCGTCATCCGGCGGCAGACATTTGCCCGCTTTGCCGGCTACTTCCGGCAGCGAGGATACGTTTGTCGTGAGGACAGGCGTGCCACATGCCATGGCTTCCAGAACGGGCAAGCCGAAGCCTTCAAAGACAGAAGGGTACAAGAACACCTCGGCACAATTGTACCAAAGCGGCAAGTCTGCGGCAGGTATGAATCCAACATGAGAAACGGCGTCGCCAATCCCCAGGCGCTCGATATCCCCCAGCATCTGCCTCCCTTTCCAGCCTAGGCCGCCGCCTAGAATCAGCGGCAGCCGCTCGCTCGGAGGCAGGCTGGCATAGGCCCTGAGCAGCATCTGCAAGTTCTTGCGCGGCTCAAGCGTGCCGATGTAAAGCCAAAAGCGCTCGGGCAGGTTTTCCTTTCGCCGAAAGTGCTCGCGTTCTGCCGGCAGGCGCGGTCGAAATACGGCCTTGTCGTAGCCCAGCGGCGTGACATCGATTTTGCCGGCGGGCAGGCCAAGGCGGGCGGTCAAGTCGTCAGCAGTGCTCTGGCTGATCGCGAGGATGCGCCTTGCGCGCGCGCAAGTCAGAGCGGTCATAGTCCGCAGGTATAGCCGGCGCGCCTTGCTGAGCCCTTCGGGAAAACGCAGAAAACTCAGGTCGTAAACTGTCACCACCATTGGCGCCGTCAAAATCGCCGGCGCGACAAATGCCAAGGCATGATAGAGATCGAACTGACGGATTGCGAGCGGTTGCAGCGTTTGCTCCCAGAAGATGCGGCGCAGGGGCGCTTCTGTATCGAAGGGAGCGCGCTTCACGCTCACGCCGGAAAATGCGGCCGGGCTGGCGGCGCCGACCAGCGCATACAGCTGCCAATCGGGCGGCGTCTGTGATGGCAAGTGTCGGAGCAAATTCACGATGTAACCATGGATACCGGCCGAACGGTATCCGGCCTGCCGCGATAGCAAATGCGCGTTGAACCCGACCTTCATAGGCATGAGTATATCATAGGCTTATGTTGCGCCGGGCCCCGCTCGGTGCTGCGCCGCCATTGCGCTGCGACCGGAACATCGCCGCGTGGCTGCACGGCGTTCAAACGCGGGTTGCTTGGGAATCTTGCCTTGGCTTTTGGAACTCCACTTTTGCTGCGCCAAAGACTAGAATTGTGTGAAAGCGCAGCCGATTGACCGACTATGGATATGGAAGAGAACATCGTCGTTGCTACCTTCTACAAATTCTTGCGCCTGCCGGATTATCGAAATCTGCGTAATCCGCTTCTGGCTCGCTGTCAGTCCTTGGGAGTGCGCGGGACGATTCTGCTGGCGGAGGAAGGCATCAACGCGACGATCGCCGGCGAGCGCGATGCTGTCGATGGCCTGCTGAGCTATCTGCGGGGTGACCGGCGATTCGCCGACCTGCTGGTGAAGGAATCTATCCACAGTTCCATCCCGTTTCAGCGGATGAAGGTGCGTCTCAAGCCTGAGATCGTCGCTATGAAAGTGGCCGGCGTCGATCCCAATCGGCAGGTTGGGAAGTATATTGAACCGCGAGATTGGAACAGCCTGATTGCACAAGATGATGTCTTGCTGGTTGACGCGCGTAATGACTATGAAGTGCGAATCGGCAGATTCAAAAGCGCGATAAACCCGAAGACCGAGTCATTTCACGAATTGCCGAGCTACTTCGCCGGCCAGCTTGATCCAAAGCGTAACATGCGCGTGGCGATGTACTGTACCGGTGGCATCCGCTGTGAGAAGGCGACCGCCTACCTTTTGCAGCTCGGCTTTGAGGAAGTCTATCACTTGCGCGGCGGGATCCTGCGCTACCTGGAAGAGGTGGAACCGGCGGAGTCCTTATGGCAGGGCGAGTGCTTCGTATTTGATGAGCGCGTCTCGCTTGACCATAGCCTGCGCAAGGGCGAGACTGTGATCTGCGATGATTGCAAGGCCATGGTCAAACGGACGGATGAGGCATGTCTGCAATGCGGGTCCGCGAACATCCTCTGAGCCGCTCCGGCATTCATGTCTTCAGCGATGCCAGCCTGGGGCGGGCGCTTGACGGTGAATCCAGCCTAGATGGCTGACTGTACTGCCATCGCCGGAACGACGAATACAAGAATCATCCAAACAAGCATCGCGATCAGCAGTGTCAGTTTTGCCATGATGGAATTCGCCTAAGACTTGTCATCGGATTCTTGAATCAGCAAGCATCTTGACTCTCAGGCTTCAATGCGGTCACTATCTTGGCGGCGGTATCTGCGGTGTTGCGCTGTATGCAACGGTGATTACGTGATGGGACAGTCGCGATGGTGATAGTGAGCTAAGTGTTTTCGAGCAGTCAAGATGCTTTACTGCCTTATTTTTACCATATTTAGCCGAAGAAGTAAAGCAATTGACTGTATGAAATGACTAACTTGGCGAAACCACTACCTTTTACAGTTTTGCAACCTGATTGTATGTTGCGCAACAGTATGTTCGGAATCGCCATTTTTCGCGCGCAGGCGCCGTTCCATATCTCGCTGCTTAGGGGCGCCCCAGTATGTCGGCGGAAGCGGCGTAGGGAGATCGTACCTCTACATTTGCCGTTTGCCGTCGTATAATAGTCGACGTGGTGAACGGTTAAGGTCTAGTGTGGATGCAAATTGGAATCATATCAGACGTGCATGCCGATTATGACACGCTAGAGGATGTGCTCGCTCGATTCGAAAAACATCATAATGTGGATCAGGTTTTGTGCGCGGGCGACCTCGTGGGGCGCGGCCCGGAGCCAGACCGCGTTGTGGATCTGATTCGCGCTCATGGCATCCCGGTCTCCCGCGGCAACCATGACGAATGGGTCTACGGCATTCGGCGCGACAACCGTCAATATCTACAGGAGCTGCCGCTGGACTGGCAAGGCGAGTTGGCCGGCGCCACGGTGTACATGTGCCATGGCAAGCCCGGCAACAATATGTGGGGGATGTACAAAAATCATCTCTCCAAGACCTATCTCAAAATGGTCTTGAACTCCCTGAAAGCGGACGTTCTCATTACCGGCCATACTCATCTGCCCCTGCACATCAAGACTCAGCATGGCTGCCTGGTTAATCCCGGTTCGCTTTATACCTTCCGCTGCACCCGCTCCACATCCCACACCTACGGCGTACTCTCCTTGCCCGATCAGACGTTTCGAGTCTACGACGCCAATGCCAGTTGCGGCGAACCGCCCATCGAAATTGTCTAGGCGCCGCCGCGCTTCAGGCTTTACATGCGCGTCCTAATGCTTTCAAAAGCCTGCATCGTCGGCATTTATCAGCCGAAGCTGGAAGCTATCGCCGGCCATGGCGTCGAGCTAACCGTGCTCGTACCACCCTCATGGCGCGACGAACGCGGCGTGCAGGTCTTGGAACGAAGCCACACAACGGGCTATGAACTGCGCGAGGTTCCCATCCGCTTCAATGGCAGTTTTCATCTGCACCACTATCCGACCTTGGGGCGGGAGATCGCCTCAGCGAAGCCCCAGATCGTTCATATTGACGAGGAGCCCTACAACCTGGCGACTTGGCAAGCGCTGCGCCAGGCGCGGCGAGCCGGCGCAAAATCGCTATTTTTCACCTGGCAGAACATCTTGCGCCGCTATCCGCCGCCATTCAGCTGGGGGGAGCGCTGGGTCATGCGCCAAGCGGATTATGCGCTGGGGGGCACGGATGATGCCGCCGAAACGCTCCAACGCAAAGGCTATCGAGGAGCTTTGCGGACGATCCCCCAATTTGGCACCTCACCGGCGCTGTTCCGCCCGGCGAAAACGACGCCAGAGCGTCCTTTCACGATCGGTTTTATCGGTCGCATCGTGCCGGCGAAGGGACTGCCCATTCTGCTGCGCGCGGCGTCGCAGCTGGGTGGCGAATGGCGCTTGCGGCTGGTCGGCGGCGGCTCTTCCGTCACCGAGATGAAAGCGCTGGCCGATTCGCTGGGCATAAGCGCTGGCGTGACATTTGTCGGTCAGTTGCCATCGACGGAATTGCCGGCGGAATACCACAAGATCGACGCGCTCGTCTTGCCATCGTTGACGCGCCGGAATTGGAAAGAGCAATTCGGCCGCGTGCTGGTGGAAGCGATGGCGAGCGGCGTACCGGTCATCGGCAGTGACAGCGGCGCGATACCGGGCGTTGTTGGCGGGGCGGGGCGCATCCTGCCCGAGGGCGATGTGCCGGCCTTGGCGCAAACCCTGCGAGAACTGCGAGACGACGCGGCGCTGCGCGCGGACATGATCGAGAAGGGCAGGGCGCGTTTTCTGGCGCATTTCACCCATGAAAGCATCGCTGCGGCGACCGTTGAAGTGTATCGGGAAATGTTGAAAAAGTCGTAAGGTTGCGCTAAAGTTTCTTTAGAGTAACATAAACTTTTAGTCAAGCGCGTTGGACCGCATGAACTGCCGGGAGATTGTCAATTCTGGAAACACAAGAAATGCGTGTCAGCCGACTTGAAGACATCGTGGCAACGGTGGTGAGCAACCAGACGCAGATTCTGCGCTTGCAGCAGGAGCATTCCGAACGTCTGGCTAATGTCGAACACCGACTGGCTAATCTCGAACAGTTGATGACCCGCGTCTTGGAAGAGTTAGTGGCGATCAAAGAAATCCTGGCATCGTCGAGAGGCATGGGATTCGTCCCTGAGCCTGACGACGGCGATTAGCACCGCCCTTCACTCCTCTCTCTTGTGTTTATCCTTCTAAACTACCCGGCGTAAATCCCCGCAATCGGCGAATGAAATTGACGCTTTCCAGCTTGCGCTCGAGCAGGTGCGTGATGTAACCGAGTACGATGCGCTCGGCGCTTTCGTGCTGCTCTGCTGAGATGCGAAGGCCCCCTAGGGCGTCGTAGGAGTGGCTGCTCCGCTGCAAATGGCGCAACAGCTTCAGCGTATCAAAGTCGAGCTCGAGAAGGCGCGATGTCAGATGGGGCGCGGCGGCGCGACTGACGACTCCACCTTCCTCATTGCTAAAGAATTGCGGCTCCGGCAGCAGGTCGGCGCGCGTGACGACGCATTCCTGCAGCTCAGGGCGGAAGCCGACCAGATCAAGGAGCTGCAGCTCGAAGAAGCGCGCGGCAAGTCGGGGATCCTTCGCGTCGGCGATGCGCGACAAGGTCTCATGCAAGAGCATGAATAGCTGGTCGCCGGCCTCTTCCTCATCGGCGGTGAAGCGATCGAGCAGTTCGGCGATGTAATTGCCGTAGGCGCCCCGCCCGAGGTTGTCGCGCAGGCCGAGATAGGGATCGATCAGTTCGGCTTGCGCCAGGATATCGAGGTTGCGGCCGCGGTGGATGACGCAGTCGCTGCGGGCGAAGAGTTCGACGTGGCCGCTGAGCTTGGCGCTGGGTTTGCGCGCGCCCTTGGCGATGGCGCGGATTTTGCCGTGTTGCGGCGTAAACAGGGTGAGCAGGCGGTCGGATTCGCCGAAGTCGCGGCGGCTGAGGATGATGGCCTGGGTGCGGAAT
>JAPOYU010000055.1 GCA_026706395.1 Chloroflexota bacterium | reverse complement strand
ATGCGATGGCGGCCTCCGAGTATCCGGTCGTCTTCAGCCACAATCTTGCGAAAGCTGTTTGCGAGAGCCCGAGGAACCTGAGCGACGAGCAGATCAAGCGGGCAGCCGAGACGGGAGGCGTCATTGGCATCAACGGCTTCCCGCCATTCGTGGCGAAAAAGGCGCGTCCGACGCTCGATGATCTGCTTAAGCATGTGGATTACATCGCTGACCTGGTCGGGATTGACCACGTCGGCTTGGGAATCGATTTCGAATACATCGGCGAATCTATGCAGGAAGCGTCCAAAGCGCATTACGATTATTTCGTCAAGACCGGGCAATGGGATCCCAAAGATTATCCGCCGCCGCCTTATTATTATCCCCAAAGTTTGGACGATCCGCGCTGCTTCCCCAACTTGACAAAGGCGCTGCTTGAGCGTGGATACACTGAAGAGGAAACCAAGAACGTCCTCGGCGGCAACTTCTTGCGCGTCTACTCGCAGATATGGGATGTTCCCCATAGAGACGGGGGAAGCGTGGAAAGGGGGGCAGAACCTCAATGAATCGAGATGAGATTCTGGGCAGACTGAAAGACACGCTTGCCAAGGGCGATGTCATAATCGGCGCCGGTTGCAGCGCGGGTATCGTTGCGAAATGCGCGGAGCTCGGCGGGGCGGATTTGATAGTCTGTTACAGCACCGGCAAATCACGCATCATGGGACTGCGCACCGAGGTGATCGGGCATTCGAACCCGCGCACGCTTGAGATGTATGAGGAAATCAGCAATGTCGTAAACGATACGCCAATCATCGCCGGCATTGAAGCCAACGATCAGACGACCTATGACCTGGGCCGGGTAATTGACCGCTTCGTCGAGCAGGGTTTCGACGGTTTCATCAACTTCCCAACTCTAGGCAATCATGAGCATGTGTCAGACTTTTTTCTGCGGGAGTATGAGAACGTCTCCACCAGTCTCGGGCAACCATGGGGCTTTGCCCGCGAAGTCGAGTTGATTCGCCAGTTGCGCGAGCGGGATATTTTTTCGATGTGCTATGTATTTAACGCGGAGCAGGCGGCGCGCATGGCCGAGGTCGGCGTCGATGTCGTTTGCGCCCATGTTGGCGGCACCGCCGGGGGCTTGATCGGCTTTCCGGCAGACCCGATGGAGGAGTCGCTTGCGAACACGCAGCGCATTATGGAAGGCGCCTGGGGGGTGGACGCTGACGTGATCTGTCTGGCCCATGGCGGGCCTTTCGCCGAGCCGGAGGATACCCGGGTTTTGTACGAGCGTACTGGCGCGCAGGGTTTCGTCGGCGCGTCCAGCATTGAGCGCATCCCCATTGAAAAGGCGGTGATGGCTGCGGTCAAAGCCTTCAAGAATCACAAGATCAGGAAGCGCTAGTTGGTGACGGAGCCGATGAAAACCGTCGTCATTGCCGGCGCCTTAGACACCAAGAGCGCGGAATTCGCCCTGGTCAAGCGACTGATCGAAGCGGAAGGCTGCCGCGCGCTCCTAGTGGATTTCGGCATCCTTGGCGAGCCCGGCATCGCGCCCGATATCAGCCGCGAGACGGTCGCCAGCGCCGCCGGAGACGACCTCGAATCCCTAGTCCGGGAGGAGCGCAGGGATGTCGCCTTGAGGGTGATGGGCCGCGGTCTGGCCGTGGTTGCGCGCCGCCTGTTCGACCAGGGCAAGCTCGATGGCATTTTGAGCATGGGAGGCAGTGGCGGCAGCACCATTGCCACAGCCGGCATGCGCGCGCTGCCACTGGGCATACCCAAGCTGATGGTCTCGACGATCGCCAGCGGAGATGTGCGCGCCTTTGTGGGGCCGGCGGACATTATTATGATGCCGTCGATCGTCGATGTGGCCGGCATCAACCGCATCAGCGGCAAGATCTACGCCAATGCGGCAGCGGCGATGGCGGGCATGGTCCGGGCAGAGAAGCCGCCGATCGCGGACGAGAAAGCGCTGGTTGCCGCCTCGATGTTCGGCAATACCACGCCTTGCGTCGACCTGGCTCGAGGGCTGATCGAGAATGAAGGCTATGAAGTGCTGGTATTCCATGCGACGGGCATCGGCGGCCGGACGATGGAGAACTTGATCAGCGAAGGCTATATCGCCGGTTGCCTGGATATCACCACCACGGAATTGGCTGACGAAGTCTGTGGCGGTGGAGCCAGCGCCGGCCCGGAACGCTGCCTGGCTGCCTCTCGCGCCGGCGTTCCCGCTGTTATCGCGCCGGGCTGCGTGGATATGGCAAACTTCGGGGGGCGCGAAACGGTCCCGGAAAAGTATCGCGAACGCAATTTATATCAATGGGCGCCGACCGCTACTTTGCTGCGCACAAACATCGAAGAGAACAGGCGCATCGGTGAAATGATCGCCGCGGCCGCCAATGCAGCGACCGCGCCGGTCGCCATACTGCTCCCGCTCAAAGGTCTTTCCATGCTGGACAGCGTCGGCGGCGCCTTCTGGGATCCCCCGGCGAACGCCGCCTGCTTTGACGCCATCAAAGGCAAGCTCAATCCTGATATTCCGCTGATCGAACTGGAACACAATATCAATGACCGACCTTTTGCCGAGGCGGCCGCTGACACTCTGCTGAAGCTAATGCGTCAGTCGACTGAAACATAAGGTTTTGTTGCAAATTGGGGACGACTGCGATATACATCAGTATCAGTCAAGCGATATTTCGCAAGCTTGGCATAGATTCTTCATAAGGAGAAGAAAGATGAATTGCAAAACTGTATTGCGGCTTTTTGCCCTAGTTTTGGTGTTCACCCTTTTGGGCACGGCAGTCGCCGATGACATGGTGACGATCGTCTATTGGGACGAGCCTCAGAGCCCGGGGGCCGAAGTAGTCATCAATCAGATCATCGAGAATTTCGAGGCGGCCAACCCCGGCGTTGATGTCGTGCGCGAAGTGATCGGCTGGGAAGTTCTGCGCGATATCGCCAAGACCTCGATTGAGGCGGGCGAAGGTCCCGACATCATGTACTACGATGCCGGTCCGGGCTATATGGGCATTTTGGCGACCGCCGGCCTGCTCTATCCGCTGGACGACGCCTACGAACAGTACGGTTGGGACGACCGTCTGGTGCCGACTTCGCGCGCTTTCACCACCTTCGACGGCAGCGTCTACGGCGTCGGTCACGAGCTTGAAGGCGGCGGCTTGTATTGGAACAAGACGATATTCGCCGAAGAAGGCTTGGAGCCGCCGGCGAACATGGACGAGCTGATGGCGCTCTGCGGCACCTTCCGCGAGCGTGGCTACGACGTGCCGATGGCGGCCGGCTGGGCTGACATCAACGGCATGGCGCTGACGCACAACTGGTATCCGATTCTGCAGAATCTGGTGGGTCCGGATATGATTGCGGCGGCCATCTCAGGCGAGCACCCCTGGACCGACCCCGGCATCGTTGACGCGATGAATATCGTCGCTGGCGACATGGTCGACGCGGGCTGCTTCAGCGATGACGCCGGCAGCCTGGGCTTCCTGGAAGGCAATATGCTCTTTTACTCGAGCCAGGCGCCGATGATGCAGATGAGCACCTGGGCGATGCAGTTCCTGACCTTCCAGTACCTGATCGTCGATGACATCGGCTTCATGGCTTACCCGCCCTTCGAGGGCAAGCCGGGCGCCTTCAAGATGAGCCTGGGCGGCACTTGGGTCGTCATTGGGGATACTGAGCATCCGGAAGAGACGCTGGCGCTGCTGGATTACTTCGTATCGGAAGAGGCGCTGCCGCTCTGGATGGAAGCCAAGCTGCTGCCCGTGCTCAGTGGCATCGATTATAGCGAGTTCGATTTGCCTCCGGTCTACGCCGACTTCACCACCCTGGTCTCGAACTGGACGGGTCCGGTCGGCTACCACGTCGATATCCTGACGCCGGCGCACTTCACCACCGTGATGTGGGAAGGCTTGCCCGAGGTCGCGGCCGGCCGGCGGACGGCGGAGGAGCATGCCGCCAATATGCAGGCCGAGATGGACAAAGCCATCGAAGAAGGCACCAACTTCGATATTACGGGGTAGGTGAAGAGCTCACCCCCACCCCCAAACCCCCTACCCCCATAAAGGGGGAAGGGGCTTAACCGCACACAAGCTCGTTGAAATACGCCCCTTCCCTCCTTGTGGGGTCACGTAGACATAGACCTTCGGGAAGGGGCTGGGGGATGGGGGCAAAATGCCCGCCTGACTCGCCGAATTTGTGGCGGGGGGGGGGCAGACACGTTACACTTAGAGGTGGGCGCAGGGGGTTTTCGGGGGCTGGGGAGAGAT
>JAPOYU010000101.1 GCA_026706395.1 Chloroflexota bacterium | reverse complement strand
CCCCTGAAGCCCCCGCCGGCGCTGATCTGCAGGCCCCCTTCCACATCGAGCGCCAGACGCCCCGCCAGCGATTCGCTGATAACCACCGCGCCCGGTTCAGCGATGATCCGGTTCAGCGCGGCGATATCGACTTCATCGTCTTCGGCCGTCAGGTAGGAGCGGAAGGGTCCTTCCGCCAGCGGATCAACGCCCAGCAAGCGCAGCGCTTGATCGCTGCCGGCGATGCGAACGAATTCCGTCACCACCGGCGCGCTGAGTTTGATGCCCTGCTCAATGCGCAGGCGGGTATAGACTTCGGTCGGGAATCCGTTAGGCCCGCCGATGATCTGATGCGTGGCGCGCCCGACCAGGCTTTCACTGCTCAGGCTGAAGGCCCGGCCGGCCGATTCGTTGGCGATGTCGATAGCCACGACCACGCCGACGCCCAGCGCGACGCCCAGCACAAACATCGCGCTTTGAAACAGGCGCCGACTGATATAGCGCAGGGCGAGCCGCCAGATTATGCCTTGCATCGGCTAAACGCCAAAACGCTCCTTGAAACGCCGCAACTGACCCAGATAATCGTCCAGTTTTTCGCCATGGGGATACACCGCGAGTTCGGTCGCGCCATTCGCTTTCCAGCCTACGATCTGCGCTTCCCATTCGCTCTCCGGCGTGTTCTCAGTCGCCAGCCGCGTATGCAAGCCCACTTGATCGCGCCGGCCCGCCTCATCTATGTAAGCCCAAAAGGCGTCGCATAGCGGCTTGGCCAACTCCGGCGCGCCTTCCTGCGCCACATAGCCGTCACTCAAGCGGGCCGCCCGCCGCAGCACCACATCGGCATAGCCACCGATCCAGATCGGGATCGGCGCCGGCGGCAAGGGATTGATGCCGGCATCGTCGATCGTGTCGAATCGGCCTTCGACATTCACCAGTTCGCGGGTCCATAATTCGCGCAGAACGCCGATCTGTTCTTCGGCCCGCGCGCCACGCGTCTTGAAATCGTAGCCGAGCGAATTGTATTCTACCTCGTTCCAGCCCACGCCGATGCCCATGCGGAAGCGCCCGCCGGAGAGCAAATCAAGCTGCGCCGCCTGCTTGGCCACCAGCGCGGTCTGCCGCTGCGGCAAGATCAAGACGCCCGTCATGAAGCCAATCGTTTCAGTGAAGCCCGCCATCCAGGAAAAGAGCGTGAAAGGCTCGTGGAACATATCCTTGTAATCATAGGGACGTCCCCCGCCCCAGCCCTCGCGGTCCGGGTTGGCGCCCAGCACGTGGTCATAAGCCAGCAGATGGTGATAGCCCATGCCCTCAGCCGCCTGCACATAATCGCGCAATACCGCCGGGTCCGCGCCTAATTGCGTCTGTGGAAATACAACTCCGAATTTCATATCCGTTCTTCCTTGTACCGCTATCTTGACCGAACAATGCTAGCCGACTTCGGCGCAATATGCCAGACGATGCGACTTGCATCCTTTGGGCTTTATGCTACTTTGACCGCAGCGTCCTCTTTGCGAAATCACCGTCAATGTCTGATCTGTCAGTGGTCATCGTCAACTACAATACGCGCGATCTGCTGCGAAACTGCCTGCTGTCGCTGCGAGCGAGCGAAGGGCTCGCGCTTGAAGTTATCGTGGTGGACAATGCCTCGTCCGATGGCAGCGCCGATATGGTGCGGGCGGATTTCCCCGAGGCGCGTCTGCTGGCGCAATCGCTGAATACCTGGTACTGCGGCGGCAACAACATCGGCATTCAGGCGGCGAGCGCGGATATCGTGCTGCTGCTCAATCCGGATACGGAAGTGGCGCCGGACGCCCTCGCTCTCATGCGCCGCTTCCTGCGCGAGAACCCGGGATACGCCGGCGTTACCGGGCGGATGACTTACCCCGACGGCAGGATCCAGCGCACTTGTTCGCGGGAGACGAGCTATCCGCAGCTCTTGCTGCAGCACAGCGTCCTGGGCGTCTTGCTGCCGTCATTGCGGCGCCAATCGCTGGAGACAGTTTTCTATGCCGACTGGGACCGGCGCAGCGACCGCGATGTGGCGGTCATCCCCGGCTCTTGCGCCATGCTGCGGCGCGAAGACGCCCTTCTGGACGAAGACCTGCTGCTTTACTTCCCCGAAGACAGCCTCGCGCATAAGCCAGGCTGGAAGTGCCGCTTCCTGGCGGCAGCGCGGATCGCACATCACGAGAAATCGTCGACACGCAGCTTTTTCGCCACCCGCATCTTCTTTCGCGATATGCTGGTCTATTGCCGCAAGCGGCACGGCAGCGCGCGGATGCTGCTGCTCTGGCTTTTGAGCCGGCCGGTCTACTGGCTGATGTGGCTGAAGAATCGCTAGCATCCGGGAACGGCGGACTAGAATCGGGCAACCGAATATGTTGCCCCTACACATCCCCTACTCGGTAAAGACCGCCAGCGGCATGTGGAAAGACACGACCCAATTTGGCGCGGCGACTATCGAGCTGATTTTCAAGTCGCCGGCGACGCTGCACAGAATATAGGCCTGGCTGCGATTCATCCGCTGATTGTCGGCAAGCCAATCGATCATGTAGCGGACGGCGTTCTTCGCGTTCTCCATCAGATCAGGCCCATGCGCCGCTGTGATGTGGTAGCCCCATGTATCGAGTTTGCTCATCGGGCTGGGACGGCGCAACTGCACTTCGGGCAAGTTCACGCCTTTGAGCAGCTTGAAACGCATCGTCACGACCATCGGCGCTTCTATGCCAGTCACGCAGACCTCGCCCTGCCCTTGCGCCGCGTGACAGTCGCCCGTTGCGAATAGCGCGCCATCGACCAGAACAGGCAGCCAGACGGTCGAGCCGATGGTCATGTCGCGAATGTCTAGGTTGCCGCCGTTCGACCGCGGTGGAAAGGTGCTGAAGCGCCCCACTTCCCTGGGCGCCACGCCCAGCACGCCGGTATGCGGCTCATAACGCAGGCTGATATGGTCGAGCTCCGTCGAACTAATGGTCTCGCCATCGATGCGCCACTGATGAAAGTAGGAGTATTCAAAGTCTTCCGGCAGCAAGCCGATCCCGGGACGATGCGCCGACCAGCCCCAGCCTTTGTGCTGCAGATCGAGGATGTCAATCTCCAGCGCATCGCCGGGCTCCGCCCCTTTGATCCAGACCGAGCCGTTCAGCGCATGGACTCTGCTGCGGTCGACCATATCATATTCGGCCACGGTCCAGTCGGGCTGGACCTGCCCGTTGGGTTCCTGGCAGTCGAAGACGACAACATCGCCGCTGTCGATCTCCAGGCGCGGCTCGATGGAATTGTCCCAGAAGGGCTGTATGACGCTGTCGTCAAGAAAGTGTTCGCGCATGATTAATTCTCCAATATACGGGCGAACGCCAGCGATTCCGCTGCGCTACTGCATGAATGAGCGCGGTGTTGCCTTCAAGATGGTGATTTCCATACCTGCGCCGTCCATCAGGTCAGGCAGCTTCGGGCTGACTTCGTTCCGCCAGTAGTCGGTATTGTAGACCGCATCGTAAAGAGCGTCTTTTTCCGCCTCGTCGGCGAATCGGCGAATCCACACATAGGTATCCTCCGCGTCGTTGAGGAAGGATGCCAATATAGTCATGCCCTTGGAAAGCTGATAGGGGATGATCTCTTCATCCATGTACTTGGCAAATTCCTGGCCTTTGCCGGGCTGCATCGGATAAACGCGCAATTCAAAAAACATCGTTGTCTTCCCTCGCTCAGTTGAATAAGACCATCATAACATGCTGTAAGGTTTCAATGACATCTCCCGCTCGGTTATGATTGAGATACAATGTCATTATAGGCCAATCAGGTTTTTCAACACCGTCTGATAGGTCGTCCCTACGGATTTCGACAAGACCGGAAATAGAGTTTGACGGGTTCCTAGCCAGCGAAGCAAGCAGGCGAATCGGTTAGCCGTGCTAGAATGACACAGACTCCGACCGGAATGCGAGGGACGGTCCTCTTGGGGTTAATTCGAGCGTTTGAGCGTGTTCCGCGCCACATTTATTTGCCGGTCGCGTTTTTCCTGGTCGGCTTGTTTTACTGGTATGCCGCGCCGAACTTCGAGGCGTCGGACACGGTTCAGCATGTGGGCATGGTCAAGTGGATCGCCGAGCGCGGAGAACTGCCGCTGCAGTCGGCTGATCACGAGAATTTATATGGGCAAGAGGCGAGCCAGCCGCCATTGTATTACCTGTTGATGGCGGCGGTCTGGAATGCTTTCGACAGCTCGGATTTTGAGGCGCGTTATTTGCCGAGCCCGTTCATCGTGGTCGGGGATCCGCTGCTGTTGGGCAACAAGAATCTGGTCATCTACAAGCAGGTTTATCCGCCGGATCTGCGCGGTTCGTCGCTGGCGCTGTATGTGATCCGCCTCTTGGGATTGGGCATGGGGGCGGTCACGGTCGGCGCGGTGGTTCAGTCGGCGCGGGTGGTTGTGCCGAATCGGCGCAGCGTCCCCCTGCTGGCGGGGGCGCTGACCGCTTTCAATCCGCAGTTTCTTTTCATCAGCGCGTCGGTCAGCAATGACAATTTGATCAACATGCTGGCGGCGCTTATTACCTGGCAAACGCTGGTGATGCTGCGCGATGGCTTCCGGACGCGGCGCAGTTTGTTGCTGGCGCTGCTGCTAGCGCTTGCGGCATTGACGAAACTGAGCGGACTGGTGGTAGGGGCGGCAGTAGCATTGGCGGCGGTTTGGCTCGTCATTCGAAATGGCGACCGGCGCAGCTTCACGATATTGTGCGGGGCGGCTGTGGCTTTCACGCTGGTCATCGCAGGCTGGTGGTACGCGCGGAATGTGACGCTCTACGACGAGCTGTTCGGCACGACGACGATGCTGGACAACTTCGGGCGGCGTTCGATCAGTCCCTGGGCGCTGTTCCTGACGGAGTTTGAAGGCCTGCGCGTCAGCTACTGGGCGGTCTTCGGCGCGTTCAACATCGTGGTTGACGATGCTTTCTATCGGGTGATGGACGGGCTGACATTGATTGCCGGGGGCGGATTGATCCTGTTTGTGGCGCGGAAGCGGCGCTCGGTTGAGTTGATGAGGGCGCTGGCTTTTCTGGCGCTGCTGCTGGTGTTGGGGGCGGCAATGCTGATGTGGTGGAGCACACAGACCTGGGCGAGCACGGGTCGGCTGCTCTTCCCGTATATCACATCGGCGAGCCTGCTGCTGGCGTTGGGCATTTGCGCGCTGCGGATCCCGCCGCTCATTGTCGCGCTGCCGATGCTGGCTTTCAACCTGCTGGCGCCATTTCTGTATATCATTCCGAATTACGATCATCCGCCTGTTGTCGAGCGTTTGCCGGGGTCGGCGACGGTTGTGGATGCGCAGTGGGGGGATATGCGTCTGACGGGATACGAGTTGCCGCCGCAGCGCGAGTGGAGGGCCGGCGACGAGATTCCGCTCACGTTTTACTGGCGCTCACGGGCTCATTCGCCGCTGGCTTACGCGCTGGCGCTGAGCTTGCTGGATGCGGAGGGCGAGGTGATCACAAGTTTCGAGACTTGGCCCGGCTGGGGCACGATGCCGCACCCCTGGATGGAGCTGGATGTGGATTATCGCGATGACTACGTGATGCGGATACCGGCGGATGCAAAGAGTACGGCTGAGTTGCAGCTTGAGATTCGCTGGTACGTGTTCCCGGATGGGCCGGAGTTGAAAGTGGTGTTGGGGTCGGGGGAGGTGTTGGAGGGGTTCAGGTTGGGGTTGGGGAGTGTGGCGGGGGATTGAGTACGAAGCCCGCTAAGGACTTGCCACCGTGGACACAGAGTTCTTTCGAGTACACTGAGGAATGAGTTGTAAGTGTTCATAGTAACTTGTTGAGTTTCGCAGGGATCGCCCCTATTTTTGTATTGTTTTGGTACTGCCCCAATTATCTCTGTGTATGATTTGCAGTAGCGGACAAGCGTTGCAATTTTCGTCCACCGTTAGCTAGGGTTTGGCCTGCCGCGGCAGGAGCAGGCTGAGCAGGCCGGCGACGGCGATTATGAGGGCGACGATCTCGAAGGTCGTCGCCAAGCCGATCTGATCCGAGATGGCGCCGATCGCTAGGGAGCCGATCGCGCCGGTGCCGAAGATGAAGCCCAGGATAGCGCCCGAGGCGAAGCCTTTGCGCATGGGGATCAAATCTTGGGCCATGACGACGATCAGGCTGTGCGCGCCGCCGGACAGACCCCCCGCCGCTATCGCCAGGAAGAAGGCGAATGCGCCTTCGTGGGCGGGGAGCAGGAAGAAGGCCGGGGCCGACAGTATCATGCTCAACATCATAATCTTTCGCCGGTCGAAACGGTCGGCCAGGCGCCCGAAAACCAGGCCGGATAAACCGGAGGCGATCCAATAGGAGCTGGTGATGATGCCGTAGGCGGCCGGGCTCCAGCCTTTTTGCTCGAACAGCAGCGGGACGAAAGCCACCGAGCCTTGTTGACCCAAGCCGCGCAGAACCACGATCAGGCCGAGTATGACAAAAGCAAGCAGGGGGAAATCCGGTTTGGCGCCGTTTTGCTGTTGGGATTTGCGCTCGTCCTGGGCGGCGTGATGTTCATGGTGTTTGGGAATGATGGTCCACATGAGGGCGATGCCAGGGATGGATATCAGGGAGAGCAGCAGAATCGGCGTGACATCGTTTTGGATGCCGAAATGTGAGGCAGCGACCAGATCGCTCATTCGGCCGAGCAGATTGGGATTGGCCCGGTCGAGCAGGATGCCGGCGATGGCGGGTCCCAAGGCCAGGCCGGTCTGCCCCATCAAGAAGAAGATGGCCATGTGAAAGGCGGAGCGCCGCGGCACTGATTCGGCCGCGTGCAGGGCGCCGACCGGATGGAGAGCCGCGCTGCCTATCGGGGCGATGACCAGGGGGAAGAACATCAGCCAGTATTGGCGTGTGAGTGCGGCGAGGGCGACGGCGATTGTGAAAAGGCTTACATGGAGCAGGAGGCCGAGGGAGCCGAGGCGTCGCCCGCCGCTGCGATCGGCGCGCAAGCCGAAGAAGGGTTGCGGCAGGGCGTTGAGCAACTGGGCGATACCGACGGTCAAGCCGATCTGCACATTGCTCATCGGCATGATGCCGGCAGCGAGAAAGGTCAGCAAAACCGGCGTCATGGATGCGAAGATGTCGTTGGTCAGGTGCCCGATGCAGACCGACCACAGCAGCCGATATTTACGAGGCATGGGGTGAAACTCCGGCTAGAATGCCGGCAATGATAATGCTTGCGGCGGCGGATGAGAATGTGGATTGTGGGGAATCTAGGGGAGGTGAAACAAGAGTTGTGGGTGGCGCAGGCGGACGACTCACCGGGTCGCGTAAACACCCACTAGGCCGTCAGTCGCTCCTACAAGGCTTGTCCGGTACTGGGGTCGCCAGCGCCTTTTTCCTATCCCCTGCAGTGGTCCCGAAAAACTGGACGCCTAGTGGAGAGAGTATACTAGTGTTTGTTCAAGAGCGGAGACTACGATGGGAAAGGCGCGCAAGTTCAGTCCGGAGTTCAAAGCGCAGATTGTGTTGGAGATAGTGTCAGGCAGGAAGAGTTTGGCACAGGCGAGGAGAAGACTCTGCTGGTCAAGCGCAGGCATCGCCGGGTCAAGACAACAGACAGCCGACACGGGCTGCAACGATTTCCTAATCTGCTACGGGGCCTCAAGGCGAGCCGCCCGGATCAGATCTGGGTTGCCGACATCACCTATGTGCGCTTGTCTGCGGACGATGTCTATCTGGCCATCGTCATGGATCAATACAGCCGAGCCATTCGCGGATGGAACTTGAGCTGGTCATTGGGTCAGGAACCGGCGCTGCTGCCATTCAAGCAAGCGCTGCAGCGATACCCGGCGCTGGAAATCCATCACTCGGACCAAGGCAGGCAGTACGCCGCAAAGGCCTACGTCCAGCTTCTGCGGGATGCCGGTACTCAAATCAGCGTGGCAGCCGCCGGAGCGCCCAGCGAGAACGGCTACGCCGAGCGGCTGATTCGCACCATCAAGGAGGAGGAAGTGTTCCTAAGCGACTATCAGTGTATGGCAGACGCGCGGAAGCAACTCGGAAACTTCATCGATGTGGTCTATCCACAGGGGAGTGTTCACAGCGCTCTGGACTACCTAACGCTGGCAGAATTCGAAGCGACATGGAACGAATGTCCTCCCTAAGATTCTGCATTTTCGTGTCCAATATATGAGGACCGTTACAGGTAGAATTGCGGCAATCCCCAATTCTCATTACCTTCTTGGAACTACTGAGATTGCTCCCGGCGACGCAAAAGCAACCATCACGGGAGGTCAGGCATGTTATGAGCCTCGAGCATAGTCTTCCGGAAGGCATGCACTTGCCGGTCTCCTCTGTCGGTAAGTTCTGCGCCGCCGGCAATGATGCGGACGTAGCCCAGCGCTCGCAGCCGTCCCAAAACGCGGGACATCTTCCTCCCTGTCCAGCGAAAATGCTCGTGCATATTCGCCACATTCAGTTCTAGGCCCTGCGCGTCAGTATGTTGATGATTGTGGATATGCGCCAGCACCACCTGGTTTTCGAAGACGCGGCGGCGGTTTGCGCGGCGCACCAGGGTGGATACCAGACCGTATCGCGGCGACAACACCCAAGCGAGCAGGAAGAGAATGAACATCATCAGCACCATCGACGCGCTGATCGACGAATCCCATTCTTCCGGCAGGCCCAAGCCAAACAGCCGATTCAGCGCAGCAATACCGTCGGCGACAGCGATCATGCCAAAGAGTTGACCGCGCGCAAGATCATAGCCGAATACCCCGCCGGCCGCGCCGATCAAGGGGCTGAGGGTGAGCATCACCGAAAGGCGGTCGGTCAACAGGTAGGCGGCGGCGGGCGGGATGATGAAGAAGGCGATCACTAGAATCGATCCAACCGCGTCGAAGGCGCCGACCGCGACCAGGCTGACCAGGATCATCAAAGCATAGTGGAGCATGCCCGGGCGGAATCCCAGCGCCTGCGCCAAGCCAGAATCAAAAGTCGACAGCTTAAGCTCTTTGAAGAAGACAAACACAAAGGCCAGCGTGAGCAGCGTGAGCAAAAGCATGACCGTTATCGACTTGGGGAAGAATACCAACACCGGCTCTCGTTCCAGCAAACCCGCGCTCCAGGCTTGCGCCGGACTATACTCGCCGCAGTTGCTGCAAGTTTCTCGGAATTCCGCGCGTTCGTCCCGCGGGCTAATGCCCAACTCGCGGCAGTTGCCGCATTGCCTGGCGAATTTGGCCGCGCCGTGATCAGGTGCGATTGTCACTGACTCGCAATTTTCAAAGCAGTGACTATTGGTATTCGCCCATGCCAGACCGATTTCCCCCACCAGGACCGCGTCTTCATCCAGGTGCGCATCTTCCACATAACGCGAGACGAGAATGACGGCGATAGCGAAGAGGAGCGGAAAAGCCAAACCCAAGGCCGCGTCCTGTTTGACCAAGCCGGAGCGGTAGAGCAGTTCAGTCAGCAGAACCGTGCCAACCCCCGCCAGCGAAGCGCCGAGAATCAGCCAGGGCGACGAGGTATCGCCAGGCAGGTCGAAGACCTCTGTCATCAGCAGGAAGGCGACAACGATGCCCAGCAGCACCGTATGGCTGATGGCGTCGCTGGTCAGCGACATCCCGCGCAGGAGCAGGAAACTGCCCAGGAGCGCGCCACTGAGGGCGATCAGGCAGCCGACAATCGTCGCGGTATTCTGCGGCGAACGCAAGAATGCATTGAGTTCTTCGCGAGCGACGAAATTGAGCAGAAGCTCGATCAGCCAACGTTCCAGCGGCATCATCCGGTTTCGCTCGGCTCCAGTCTGTTTTCTAGTTGCTCAACGGCAGTTGCCGGCAGAACAGCCTCGATAGCCAGATGTCGATCTTCCTGCACATCCGGCAAGCCCAGTTCATCGCCGTACAAGCGATAGGAATCCCACAGATTCTGATTGCGCCGGTCCTTTCGCGCCCACTCGATGCCGAGTTCGGTCAAGCGCCAGCCGCCGGGGTCCTCCATCACATGGCCTGCCCTCCACAACTGACGCAACCCGGCCTCGACGCTGCGGGCGCGAACGCCGCGGATAAATCTATCGGGTATCGGATGATCGGCAGAGCCATGCGCCAATGCGTAGCGGTAAAGATCGCGCAATGTGTTGATTGCGGCAAAACGCCGGCGATTCGCCCGTTGACGCAATCGGCTCCATAATAAGCCGCGCCCTGGCGCCAGCGAGATCGAGATCAATACCAGCAGGAATGCGACAACGATGATCATGGGGCCGGTGGGGATGTCACTGTCCAGCGCGCTGATAACCGCGCCGACGCCGCCGGCGAAGGCGCCAAATACCCCCGCCAGGATCACCATTTGCTCCAGCGATTGCGTCCATTGTCTTGCGGCGATGCCAGGCGCAATCAGCAGGCCGACCATCAAGATCACGCCCGCCAACTGGAGTCCCAAGACGATCGTGACGACGATCAGCGCCGACATGACCGCATTGATCAAGCCGATGCGAAAACCGTTGGCGCCGGCGAATTCCGAATCAAATGCCACAAGTTTGAACTCTTTCCAAAACAGCGCGACCACGACCAGGACAAAGAAGCCGACCGCGGTTATCAGCCTGACATCGCTTTCGATGATGGCGGCGGCCTGACCGAATATGAAGTGGTCCAGCCCGGCCTGGCTGGCATCGGGGATGGACTGGATATAAGCCAATAATGCGATGCCCGCCGCGAACCAGGCCGACAAGACGATGCCCATAGCCGTATCCTGCTTGATGCGAGTGGTCCGCAGTATCGCGGACAAGAAGCGCAGACCAATCCAGCTTGCGATGCCCGCGCCGACCAAGAGCAAACTCAACTCCCGGCCGGCCAGAAGAAAGGCGACCGCCACGCCGGGCAGCGCCGCGTGCGAAAGCGCATCGCCCAGCAGACTCTCTTGACGCAAGACGGCGAAGGCGCCCAGTATGCCGCTGAGGGCGCCCAAGATGGCGCCGCCCAGGGCGACCACCCGGACAGTGTAGGTCAAACGCAAGTCAAATAAGAGTTGGCCCAGAGGGATGAAGAGCAGGCCGAGAACGATGATCCCCGCGATGATCAACCAGACGCGCCTGTCGGCAGCGCTAAGCGTCCCGCCCGGCACCGTCAGCCTCCAGCGGCGCCCGCCAGCGTCCCGCCGTTAAGGCTGGCGACCCGGCCGCCATAAGTCTTGCGCAGATTCTCCGCCGTAAAGACAGCGGCGGTCGGCCCCGAGGCGATGATCTCAACATTCAGCAGCGTGACCCAATCGAAGTACTGCCCGACCGTCTGCAAGTCGTGATGAACGACGAGCACGGTTTTGCCGCGCTTGTTGAGTGCTTGCAGAATATCAACGATGGCGTTTTCCGTTACGGCGTCGACCGCGGCGAAGGGCTCATCCATGAAGTAGATCTGCGCATCCTGAACCAACGCACGCGCGAGAAATGTCCGCTGCTGCTGCCCGCCGGAAAGCTGGCTGATCTGCCGATCGACAAAATCGACCAAACCCACTTGCTCCAGGGCAAATAGCGCCAACTCCCGCTCGCGTTTGCCCGGGCGGCGAAACCAGCCCAGCTTGCCGTACAGCCCCATCGTGACCACATCGAGCACAGAAGTCGGGAAGTCCCAGTCGACGCTGCCGCGCTGCGGCACATAACCGACCAAGGAACGCGCCCGCTCGTAAGGCTTGCCATAAAAGCTTACCGAGCCCGCCGCCCGCGGTATCAAGTTCAGCGCGGCTTTGATCAAGGTGCTCTTGCCGGCGCCGTTTGGTCCGACAATGCCCATGAGCACGCCTTCGGGCACGTCCAGGTCGATATCCCAGATCGCAGGCTTTTCCTGGTAGGCGACGGTCAGATCATCAATTGACAGCGCGAGTTCGCTCGTCTCGGGCATATCGTGTTCTCCGGGGCGATCAGGCATCGCAGTCTACATTCCAGATTGCGTCGGGCGGCTGCGGCGTCAACTCCTCAGGCCAGTCCGGAATCTCCACGTCCACGCCCATACAGCGGTAAGACTGCATTATCGTCAGCGCGTTCTGGGCCAACATGCCGATATAGGCGCCGCCGAAGCTGCCGGGCTCGTCCATGGCATCGCCGTACAACTCGCGCACACCGATGCGAGCTTCCCCGCCCTGCGCCCGCACCGCCTCAATCACCGCTTCGATAGTATCGGGCGGGATGCTGCTTTCGACAAAAAGCACCGGAATCTCATGCTCGATGACGAAATCGACCGTCTGCTGAATATCGCCGACGCCGGCTTCGTCCTCGGTGCTCAGACCTTGAATCGCCTCCATTCGCCAGCCGAAGGCCAGGCCGAAATACTGAAAGGCGTCATGCGACGTCACCAGGTAGCGCTGTTCCTCATCGATGGATCGCAGGCCCGCGTCGATCCAGCTGTATAGCAAGTTCAGCTGTTCGATATAGGCCGAGGCATTGGCTTTGTACGCCGCGGCATTGGCCGGATCGAATTCAGCCAGCGTATCCGCCAGATTCCCCGCGGTGAGCTGCCAGTTGAGCGGGTCAAACCAGAAATGCGGGTCGTCCACGTTCAGCAGCGTATCCGACAAGTCGAAGCCGCCGATGATGAATCCGGCATCTTTTACCGGGCTGCTCAGAGCGTAGATTGTTATGCCCTGCTCCGCCAGCGCGGCAAATACCGTGTCAAATTGGCCTTCGAGGTGCAAACCGCTGTAGATGACCATTTCCGCCTGATTCATCGCGACAATATCGGACTCCGTCGGCTGATACAGATGGGGATCAACCCCGGCGCCCATGAGCGCGGTCAGCTCTATCGCGTCGACGCCGGAGGAAAGTATCCGCATTAAATCAGCCGCTTGTGTGGTCGTAGCGACGATCTTGCGCCGATCTTCAGCGCCATAGCCCAGCGAATTCACCAGGAAAATGCATGTGACCAGTAACAAAAGCAAAGATCGTGTTTTCATTGATCGTTAACCGTTCATCCGTTTTTAGCGATATTAACTATATTTTTAGGCTAACTTAAATATTTTGTCAAGGGGTTTTATTCGGGAGATGAACGGATGCTCTTGCAACATGACGTTGCAGAAGCAGTTCAAAGAAAGTAATGAGAATGACTGCCGTCTAAATGAAATTTCCAACGACTAACTTGGGACTACTGAGAAGGAAAAACCGGACCAACTGAAACGCAATAGACGCAGAGTCAGAATAGTCGCCAGCGTCTCTTCTTCGGCGGAGCAAGGCTGTGTGTCAAAGTTGTCAAGCCGCCCCCAGTAGCGGAGAACATGGGACGCTGCTCCGCGAACAGCTGCTCGACGCCGCGCAGGTGACCCCGGCGATTCACCATTTCGAAGAAGGCGCCTTCCCGGCGCATGATCGCCATGGTTGTTTCTCGCGTAAGACCGTCTTCCCATCTCCAACTCTCTGGGAAGAAGTAATAGTAGTAGGTATACGCAGCGGCTGTATTCGCGCTTACGGCGCGATTGTCATAGTCCCACAGATCGACGCCCGCTTGCCCGGCCATCTCCGCTATGAGGACCAGCGCGCATGTCGCCGAGAACTGCGCTTGATATGTCTCGGTAGCGCCGTCAACGTCTACAGCGCCCTTGATATACCCTTCCGGATGGATATGCTCATCGACTATCCGGCGATAAACATCGCAGGCGCGCTGAAAGCTCGTGTTGTCCTCGGTCAGGATGGCCGCAGCCATTGACGCGGCGGCTTGCCAGCCGAGGCGCGCGGGATCGCATTCTCCGCCGGACCGAAGCCCTCGCTGGACGAAACTGTCAATCACGCGCAGACTGTCCTCTGCATGAGGGCGCCACTGCCGATGCCCTCGCAGCATTGCCAAGACGGACAGCCAGCCGAGTTGGCGTTTCAGCGCCGGCAAGTCGAGGCTGGCAGCGGCGATGAAATCCTGCCTATTCAACGCTTCTATGGTAGCGTCGCCGGCGGTTGCATCACGACGAAAAAGGAATTTGTAGGCGAGCAGTTGCGCAGCTTCGAGAGTGTCTTCAGGCTGGGCATCGAGCAGCCGCAAGGCGTCGCTTATCGGCTTGCTGTCGAGATTGTCGCGCGCCAACTCCAAGTCAACGTCAGAGAAAAACAAGGCCACGGATCGCTTCTTCCCCCGCATTGGTGAACACTATTCCGAGCAGCAACCAGTCTACCACTGCTGATCTTCATCAGTGAAGAGAGGTGGCGAACCTTCGCTGGGGTCCTTTGTCAGCCGCGGCGACAGCGCTTCGTCTTCCGGAGGGGGCGCCGGCTGAAGGTTTCTCGTAGCGGGACCGGCTGGCTGACGGGTCTTCGCGCGATTGCGGCCGCGCAAGATCAACGCAACCAGCAGGCAGCCAAGCAGCGACAGGCCAATGATGGCGATGACAGCAGCGCCCACGGCGACGAGCAAAGTCGGTACGGCATCGGCATCCAGCGCCGCGAGACCGGTTAGGATGGCCGGCGCTACCGCTACCGTCAAAGGCTTCGCGCCGAAGTCAATTCTCGCCGGCGCCGCCCCGGGGCTAACCGCTGCCTCGGCCGTTGTCGCCGTTGTCGCGCTGTATTCACTGCTGCTGATGATGATGCGATACCGGCCGGCCAGCAGTTGATCGAAGCAGAGCAGGCCATCGGCGGCGTAAGGCGAGTCTTCCAGCAACTGAGCGCCGATGGTTATGCCGCGCTCGTCGAGCAAGCTGGCTGCGATGCCGCGCGCAATTGGCGCTTCCGCCTCAGTCCGCAGGCCATCTTCGTTTTGATCGGCGTATGCTTGCAGGCAGATCTGGCCGGTATCTTGCGCTTGCGAGATTAGACAAGCAAGCGCCAAGAAGCTCAGAACCAATTGGCGCGCCAGCCGTCGTGGCTCGATCGTCGCGCGAGCCCGGCACATCAGCGGCCTCGTAGAAACACAGCGGCGATCAACCCGCTAATCAAGACCACGCCAGCGATTGCCACAGCGACAAGACCGCTCACTTCGTGCAACAGCCTCCGAGACTCATCGCTTGGCACATTCTCGATTTCAGCATTTGCTTCCAGGGCTGAACGGGCAATCGTTGGAAAGCCTTGCCTGGCGCCGAATTCCAAATTCAGTTTGCCGCCGTAGCGCAAGTCAAGCCAAAGGCTGGCCGCATCGCTTAACCCGTAGCCGTCGGGTGCGGTGGCCTCAAGCCGATACAGTCGCCGCCCCAGGTCACGCAGGCAATAGGGCTCTGATTCGCCATCGGTACTATAGTGCAGTTGCTCGACATCGGCGGCATCGAAAAGAATGATTTCACCACCGCCAAGCCTGATTTCATCCGGTTCTCTCATGCCGTTGTGATTCTCGTCGGCGAATATGATGAAGCAGATCTGCGGGCTGAGATCGGCCGGATCCATCATCGGCGCCGAAGCTTGTAAAACTGGCGCTTCCGGATGACCCGCTGTGGAGATGGTCGCGCTTGTCTCTTCCTCGCTGGCCGGCTCGCCGGCTTCTTCTTCGCCATCAGTTTGCACTGCATCGGGTATGACAAGCAGGCGCTGCCCGATCTGCAAATAAGCATCTGGGTCCAGGTTGTTCAAGGTCAGCAGTTGGTCCAAGGAAACACCGTAGGCATTGGCGATCGATATCAAGGTCTCGCCGGCCTCAACAGTATGGATGAGATCGTCGGTCTGTTGGGCATGCACCGTCATGAGCGCCGCAAAACAGATAAGCGTGAAGCAGAGTTGACGCAATTCCGGTCTCCAAGAGTGTATGCCGGGCCGCATGCAGTCTCGCATTATAGCATGCGCGGGACTCCGCAACAGGGCAGCCGGCTCGCAGCCAAGGCTCCGGACCCACAAGTCATGTCCTCGCGCCCGCTTGAGAATATGCCAGGTAGAACCGGCCATGCTGCGAAATGTCATAACTTGCACTTATTAACGCGCCATTTATGGAAAACCGCTTTCCTTGTGATACCATGAAGGTAGGCGAAGCCAGGACACAAGCGGGCCAGGGCGCCATGAGCGTAGCTCCAAAGCGCTTCGCCAATCCGTCGTCGGAGATCGATAAAACCCAAATGCTACTGAACCACGCCATCCCCAAGCTCAAACCATCCTTATCCAGCTCAATCAACCGGTCGGCAAAACATGAGATCACCAGGACCGACAGTCTGCCGGTCGATAGGCTGGTGGAGAAATTATACGCGGAACGCCGGCAGAGGGAGTTGAAAGACCGGTGCCTTTCAATGATCTCTCATGAGTTTCGGACGCCGCTGGCATCCATCCAGTTGTCACATGATCTGCTGGCGCGTTATAGCGAACGGGCGACAGCGGAGGAACGCCAGGAGTATCTCGAAAATATCCGGCAGCAAGTCGCGCATCTCAATGAAATCGTCAGTGATGTAGTCAATCTGACCACCTCCAATCGGGCTGACCTGGACTTCAATCCGGCTCGCCACGATCTGCTGACACTATGTCGCGACATCGCCGAGTCCTTCCAAATCAACCGTCGCCGGCATCATACTATTCACTTTCGTTGCTCTGAATCGGAGTATTTCGCGGAATTCGATGAACGGCTGCTGCGGCGCGCCCTGTCTAATCTTGTTGGCAACGCTGTGAAGTACTCGCCAGATGGCGGCCGCGTCGAACTGGCGCTTGTGCGCGAGGGGGATTGTGCGCGGATCTCCGTAAGCGATGAGGGTATCGGAATCCCTCCGGAGGACATTGAGGGCCTGTTCTCGCCATTTTGCCGGGCGAGCAACGTCACTGACTTTCCCGGCACCGGCCTCGGTTTGGCGGTCGCCAAGCAGGCGCTCGATCTGCATGGCGGCGATATCAGCGTCAGATCCGCGGTAGGCCTTGGCACAACATTTGAAATCGTATTGCCCCGGCGATTGGCGCCAGATCATTCAACTGGCCTGCAAGGACCGCGGATGGGAAACTCGGTTAGAATTGAGGCATGAGACTTGCCTGCCTCTGTCTGATACTGCTACTGCAGTTGCTGTTGATCCCCGCCGGCGGGGCGCAGTCACGAGAAATCGACAGCGACCAAGCCCGAATCGAGCACGATGGCTTGATCAGCGGCCGGCTTGATGGTGGAAACCCGCGCGATGTCTACTATGTCGATGGGCTGCGCGGGGAAGTCATACGTTTTGAGTTGAACGCGACCGACGGGGACCTTGACCCCGTTCTCGGCGTCTTTGATGACAGCGGACGGTTGGCTCTTTGGCGCGACGACAGCGACGGCGCGACAGGTGTCTACCGTGATCTTACGATGGAAAGAACCGGTCGCTATTTTGTCGTCGTTGGGCGCTTCGGCTACAGCCTCGGAACTACCGCCGGAACTTACGACCTGCGCATGACGCGCAAGGGCGTCTTGTCCGAGCGGGGCAGCACGCTCCGCTACGGCGATTCCGTCATCGGCACTATCAGCAATACCAGCGCCGAAGTCTATTACACCTTTCAAGCGCAACAAGGCGATATCCTGACGATTTCCATGGTGCGCTCGTCCGGCACATTGGACCCATTCCTGCGCGTCGTCGATGGCGACCGCTTCGTAATCGCCGAGAACGACGACCAGCATGGCGAAACCCGCAACGCGCGCATTGACGGCCTCATTATCGAGCGCGGCGGGACCTATATCGTGATGGCGACCCGTTATGACGACAGCTCCGGCAGCTTCGTATTAAGCATCGAAGAGGCGGAAAACAGCGGCACGGGCAGCACGCGCCTCGCGCCTTTGCCCATCGGCTACAGCGAATCGCGGATATCGACGCTGAATCATGAGCAATTCGAACGCTTCTACGCCTTTCATGCTTCCGCCGATGACCTGATAACGATCGACATGGAGCGCGGCGGCAGCGGCGACCTGGACAGCTACCTCATTTTGTCTGATGGTGATTTCAAGCCTCTCGCCGAGGACGATGACAGTGGCGAAGGGCAGAATTCCAGAATCATTGATTTTCGTATCCCGTCCGACGGAAAGTACCATATCATCGCCACTCGCTATGACGGCGGCGCTGGCACGACAATCGGCGAGTTCAAGCTGAGCCTGGAAATCCTCGACGATCCATTGGTCGAAGTCCCTCCCGGTACGGTGAGCCTGGAATTCGGCACAAGCGTCACGGGGGCAATCAGCGAAGAGAACCAGGGCGACGTCTACGCATTCTATGGCCGGCAGGGCGAAGTCGTCTCAATATCCATGACGCGTGTGGATGGCAACCTGGACGCGCTGCTTGAATTGCTAAACGGCGCGCAGGAAATCCTAACGCGCAATGACGATCGCGCCGCCAATGACCAGAATGCGCTGATCGACCATTTCGCCCTGCCCGCCACCGGCACCTACTATATCCGCGCCCGGCGCTATGCCGGTACGGATGACGATCCAAATACGACTGGCAGCTATGTGTTGATATTGGCGGAGCGGGCCAGTTGAGATAGCCGGCGGGGGTCGCAAGTCCACCGCTTTCAAGCTCGTCGCTCCTGCTCCTCTTCCTCGCCTTGATAGGCCAGCAGGTCATCAAGCGACATCTTGGGCAGGCGGTTCTCCGCCATGACGGCGCGCATTTCGGTATTGATCTCGCCGTCCTCGCCGATATGACGGCGGATGTTGGCGCCGGTCGCTTCCGCGTATTCGAAGCGATGCTCGGCAATGGTGACGCCATCGGCGATGACTCGCATGGACCACTTGCCGTCCAACTCCATCTGGTCATGCAGCGGCATGCGCGTATTCGGCGTTAGGAAATTGCGCCCTCGGGTGAGATGGAAGTCGTCTTCGTGAACGTAGACCAAGTCGCCAATCGCATCAACGATCTCGAAGCGGATATTGCCATCGGCTTCCATCGGCACCCGCAATTGCACGAAGGGCTGGATGTAGTCAATATCATCGGGCAGGGACCAGGTGCGGTATATCTGCGGGTCGCTATTGTCCTTGGTCGTCAGCAAGCCGATATCGACAGTCAGCACCTGCACATTATCGGGGTCGAGCCCGGCTCGCGTCACCGATTCCAGTGCATGACGATAAACACGCTGCTCGGCGCTGGCCGGCTGCTGATGGAAGATCTCATAGTCGTCGTACTCTTCTTCTTCCGCCTGCTCATAATCGTAGTGACTGTAGTCATAAGTCTGCGCCGCGCTGCTGATGTTGCTGCTGGAACTATCGTTGTCGAATTGACGCACCAGGAAGAGCAAGCCGAGCAGAACCAGTATCACCGGGAAGCTGTTTCCCAGCAGCGCCACTGCCCCCAAGGCCAGCAGGATAAAAGCGAGAAACCAGGTGTTGCGATTATCCGGCATTTCTTTGTCCTCAGTTTACTGCCTGCTGCGCGAGCGACTCGACGAGCTTGACTGCTGCAACAAATCTTTCAATTGGGTCGCCTGCGGCTGCTCCGCCTCGTCGACGATAACGGCGTCCTCCAGGTTCCGGCTGCGCCGGCGGCGCGAGGGTTCGACCTCGGCTTCACCGCTCAGCCGGCGGCGGCGCTCATTCACCGATGGCGAAAGCATCAGGTTATGCATGCCGATGAGATTGTTATCGACATAAACGCGCAGGTCCCAGTCGCCGTTGCCATCGATGCCGCGATTGCCGGCCAGCGGCAAGTGATGGTCGGCCAGCAGGCTCAGTTCGCCCTCGCGCAGATAGGTCTTCATCTCGTGCACATATTCCTCTTCACCGAGCTGATTGTAAATCTCGTAACGAATCAGCGCTTGACGCTCCGCCTCTTCCGGCAGCACATAAAGCGTGATGAAGGGGCGAACGCCATCGTCGTCTTTGGAGATATTCCGCGTGCGGCGCATGGCCAAACCTTCGACGCCCGTCTGCATCGCTATTAAGCCGATATCGAGCATGACGATGCCGTTGCGATTGAAATAGCCGGCGCGGGCGGCCGCCCGTTCCGATGCTTCACGCGCTTGCGGCGTGATCCGCCTTTGCAATGGCGCCCGATACAGCGCATCGAGCAAACTGGCCCGTTCCGGACCCAACTCAATCATGGAGGCGATGACGGCAACCGCCAAGACGCCGATCAGCGAAAGCTGAACGGCAGCCGAAACGGGCGCCGCCAAGAGAGCGAAGCCTATCAGTAGGGTCATGGTTAAAAGCCAAGCTGTATTGCGTCGTTTCAGACGAATCATCAAGTCACCGTCTAGCGGGGCGCCGGCAAGGGTATTCAGCGCCGCGCACACTATTATATCTCCATTCTAACACCATCTCCGCGCCGCTTTACATTGTCAGTCTGCGCAGGCGCGCCAGCAGAAGTTGGTTTTGCTGCAGCGCTAACGCCGCTGCTCGCGCAACTGCTCTTCATCATCGAATCCCAATTCGATCAACTCGCCATCGTCGCTCAGCCGCAAACCGCGTCCCTCGAAATCATCCAGTTCATAGACATCCGCGCCGTCTGCTTCATCGCTTCGCAGCCTTTCCTCTCGCTCCTCAATCATCTGCAATTGGCGCAGAACTTCCTCTTGGATCCGTTCTTCGCGCTTCTGCGCGCCGCCCCCGTGCTTGTGATAATAGTCCAGCAGATGCCCCGCCATGCCGATTCCCCAAAAGAAGGTTACAAACAGTGGCCAAGGGAATCCGCCCGAGGCAGACAGCCAAATGACCCAGACCAGGACGTTGACCCCCGCATAACTGACCAAGTGAATCAAGAGGGCGTTGCGCTCGTCATATTTGGCTTCCACACGACGGCGGATTTCGATTTCAAGCTGAGATTGATTTTTGCGTTTCATCCGTCCACCCTTGATCCAGCCGTCGGTAATCGACTCGCGCGCTCTTGAACTGCTTCCAGGTCTTCCAGTGTCAGCGCGTCGGCTGTCTCGCTTGCTTTCTGAATGTGGGCGAGCCCGCTTGCGCTGGCGTCAATGGCCGCGATGCGCCGCCGCTCTCGCTCAAGTTCGCGATCCACCTGCTCGTTGATTCTTGCCTCCCGCCTTTCAGCGGATAAGCCGTAAGTGAAAGTATAACGCAACCAGTGCGCTGCCAAGCCAATGCCCCAGATGCCGAACAGAGTAGCGATATCACGCCAAATTGCCCACTCCAAAATTTGGTCAGGCTGCATGTTGCCCATATGCTCCACGACAAACAGACTCGCGATACCAATGAAAATCACCAGGTGCTGCAGAACCAGCCGGCGATTTTTGAGCTTGTCCGTCATTTGCAGGCGGACCAGCTCTTCCTGTTCTTCCGCTTCTTCGGCTACAGCCTGCCGGAGCTGCCGCGCGATGCGCGCTTCCGTCTCTTGCTCATGGCGAGCGCGTCCGCGCCCGTGCCGAAAATAGTAGCGTATGAAATGCAGCGCGCCCGATGTGCCTAAGATGCCATAGAGCAGGATAGAGTCTTGAAATCCAGTGTTGCTCAAGCGCATCATCCATAGTTCCGGCATAGTGTAAAGCAGCAAAATTCCCGCGCCCAAAACAACCAGCAGATGAAACGCGACCGCGCCCCGCGCGCGGAACTTCTTCTCCATCCGCTCGCGGATTTCGGCTCGGGCGATCGGTTTGGCTTTTTGTTTCATCTGACCTTGCCTCGCTCAGCCCCTGCCGGCTGCCCGCCCCGCTGAAACAGAATCCGCGCCGAAATCGTCGTCGAATTCTCCTTCGGCTGTCAAGCGGAGACGCCGCCCCTGCAATTCGCCGAGATCAAGCGCGGTCGATTCGTCTTCCCGCCCAAAACGCTCCCGCCGCGCCCTTCGCCGCTCGCGTGACCGGTGCCACTCCCGCTCAACTTCCGCGTCAATCTTCAGCGCCCGACCGGCCGGTGATCTCCCGTGCACGAAAAAGAACCGCGTCGCATGCAGTGCAAACGCGATGCCGAACCAGATAAAGAGTTGGGTCAAGTGTTCCATGTCACCAGGATACCCAGCCATTTTCGATAACCAGAAAGGCGCGTAGATCGCCAGAAACAATACCGACGTCAATGCATGCGCCGCCAGTACGCGCCGCGCTGTGACCCGCTTCGATACACGCTCCTCGATCAGAAGCTCTTCGTCTTCATCCAATGCCGACTTTTCCAACTGCTCGTCGATGGCGCGCTCGATCTCATCCGCCCGCTTGGCCGCGCCCGGTCCGCAACGGTAGTAGTAGCGCAGGCCATGCAATACAAGCAGAATCGTCCACAAGCCGCCGGCGAAGAAGTAGTCGCTCAGGTCAAACCAGGTGACATTCAGCCGAAACAAGACGGCGACGCCGATGGTGATCAGGAGATGGAGCAGCAGGTCGCGGCGACCGGCCATCCGCTTCTCAATGCGATAGCGAATCAATTCCGCATCGATAGAACGCCGTCCGCTTGACATCTGGGCTTCGGCTTTCCTCAGGCCGATCGTATGGCCTTCGCCTGATCGAACAACAGAACTCGACCTACAGGCAATCGCCCGCCTTCACCCATAATACCGAGGACGGCGGGCAATTGACCAAGGAATCAAACGGTTTTCATCTTAGAGTACGTAAGCCGCAGGCCGGCGGTTGTGCAGCGGATTCGATGTTCAACTCGTACCGAAGGTCAAACCGAGGTCGTTGAGCCAGCGGCGATAGGCGATAGCGGTCTTGTCACTGCGCAGATGCAACTCCGCCTGCAGGTCAAGCGGCAGCAGTTCCGGGCGCTGTGACTGGACTATGGGCAAGTCCTGCATGGCGATCTCATCCTGAAAAGCGCGCAAGGTCTCATCGCTGCTGTCGTCCTGCGTCATGACCATCCACATCCACATCAGCGACTTGACCTCCTCAATCGGCGTGACCATCAGCAGAATCGCGAACTTCTCCTCCGCTTCCTTGCGGAAATACGCCACCAGCGGACGATAGACCTTGTAAGTGTATGTCACCCAATTGGGGATATGCGATCCGTCCGGGTTCGGCTGGAAGACGCGAATATCAGAGGCAGTGACGCCATTCTCGTCCGTTACGACATTGTATTCCGGAATCTCCGGACGCTCCTGCGTGCCCAGGATATTCTCATGCACAAAAGGAAAGTGCGCGACATCAAGGAAGTTCTCCACCATGCGCGGGCCGGCCGCCTGAAACTCGTAGGCGCCGCAGAGGATCTTGCGATAGCTGGGGTCGTCCCACTCTTCAAAGGGCGGGATCTCATGCGCCGGCTCGCCCAGGCAAACCCAGACGAAATCATAGGCGACCGTCGCCAGGTAAGTGAATGCGCGCGCCTTGGTCGGCGGCCTTTGCTCGGGATGCGCCGGGATGCGCACGCATTGGCCGCTGGCATCGTATGTCCAGCCATGATAGGGACATTGCAGCGCCCCGTCTTCCAACACCTCGCCCAGCGACAGGCGCGTGCCGCGATGCATGCACAAGTCTTTCCAGGCGCGCAGCTCTTCGCCCGACTTCCAGATGACGATGTCCTCACCCAGAACGCGTGCGCCAATCACATTGTCGGCGGCCTCAAGCTGCGACAACGGCAGCACCGCATGCCAATCATTGAGCAGAATCGGATCTTGAATCATGAGGCGCGCTCCAGCCAATAGCTCGTAGGCGAAATTATAGCACGGGCGAAGTCAACAATCCGCTGCTTTCCGTTCCGAACATAAACTTTGCAGGAGCGAGCCAGTTGGTCCCCCCGCGACATCTGTGACTTCCCATGCGCAATCGCTTATGTACCATAATCCGCAACGGTGAACGAACAAAACGAGGACAACGACATGTCTCAACTAGAGGATAAAATCGCTCTGATAACCGGCGCGGCCTCCGGCATCGGGCGAGCCAGCGCCCTTGCCCTGGCGCGGGAAGGCGCAGCCGTCTGCCTCTCCGATATCAACGACGCGGGATTGGCTGAGACCGCTCAACTCGTCACGGACTCCGGCGGTCGCGCGATGTCCTATCACTGCGATGTTACGGATGTCTCTCAGGTCAGCGCGATGGTGGAAGAGACAGTCACGACTTTTGGGCGGCTGGACGCGGCGGTCAACAACGCGGGAATCTCCGGGCGCTTCTTCCAACGCCTGCACGAAACCGATGATGATATGTTCGAGCGTGTGCTAAGCGTTAACACGCGCGGCGTCTGGAATTGCATGAAGGCCGAACTTAAGCAAATGCTGAAGCAGGAAAGCGGCTCGATTGTCAATGTCGCCTCGGTCGCCGGCTTGATCGGCGCGCCCAAAGCCACGGACTATACCGCCAGCAAACATGCCGTCGTCGGCATCACCAAGTCAGCCGCGCTCGATTACGCCAAGCTGGGCATTCGCGTCAACGCCGTCTGCCCCGCCTACACCGATACCGCGATGGTCCAAGGCGCGATTCAAGGCAATCCAATGATGGCTTCGATCATGACCAGGGCGATCCCGCTGGGCAGGTTGGGCCAGCCGGAGGAGATCGCCGAGGCGCTGCTCTGGCTCTGCTCCGATGCCTCGTCCTTTGTCACCGGGCATGCGCTGGTGCTGGATGGCGGTTTGCTGGCGATGTAAAATTGCCAACCCTTGTTGACAGCGCTCAGCCAGCTTGTATACTGGGTTTGCGAGGCAAGATGGTTACGATTCTGCATCGACAGCGGTACGGATACGATGTTGTCATTTATACGAGCGAACACGGACCAGCACATGTTCACGTCTTTCGTGGGGGAAAACAACTGAAGGTGGAGTTGCTTCCCATTCGCATTGTTGACAACGGCGGTTTTAATAATCGCGAAATACGACGGATACGGGCGTTACTGGAAGAGCATCACGCACTATTGCTGCACGAGTGGACAAGGCTTCATGGTGAATGAAAGGCTGCAAAGCGCATGAAGAAGAATGCTAGCTATACGAACGAATGGCCCATCATTCACAAGGAACGCTGTCATGCGCGCGCAGTTCGCTTCACCGAGGAGTACGCCATGATCCATTTAGCGGACGGCCGCGTGATGGGCGTCCCTCTCAATTGGTTCCCGCCTTTACATAGAGCTACAGATAATCAGAGGAAGAACTATATCGGCTACAGCTCAAGCGTTTACTGGCATGATGTCGATGATGGTATTGACATGACCGCCATGCTAACTGGTATGTACATCGTGCCAGTCTACAAACGGGAGTTTCGTCCCCAACCCCATGTGCCCAGAACCTGCGTATACCTGGATGGTGGCGCGCGGCGTACCAGCGGCGGCATGGAGGGTGTCCCCTTCGTGCATGATACACGCAACATTCCACGAGCGCTGAGCTTCACAGATGAGCACCTCATAGTCGATTTGGCAGACGGCCGCATCCTGTGCCTGCCGTGGCGCTTTTCTCTCAAGTTGGCTCAAGCCAGCGACAAACAGCGACAGAATTATCAACGGACAGGTTTGGAATTGCGCTGGGAGGAACTGGGCGAAGGCATCGACCTCATCGCCATGCTTACCGGCTTCTATGACCCGGAAGAGCCGCATCCCCAAAACGCAGTTGAACCAGCCGAAACCGCAACTACTTAAGCAAACCCGCCCGCCGCATATCCGATAAAATCAGCCGCTCCCACGGAGTATCCGTCTCCAACGGGAAGTAATGCGCCCCCCGGCGCAGGCATTCCTCGCGGATACTCGCGCGCCAGGCCGTCAGCCGCTGCTGATATATGCCGAGCATCGTCCCGTCTACCGTCACCTCTTGCTGAAGCTCGGTTTCCACATCAACCAGGCTGAGGTCGCCGACGACCGGCGGCTGAACCTCCTCCGGCGCCAGGACATGCACAAAGGCCACCTCATGCCCCCGGCTGAGCAGCGCGTGTAAGCCATCCAGATATCCGCCCTCAAGCGAGAACATGTCACTAACGACCAAGGTCAAGCCGGGGCGCCGCGCTCTGATTGCGTAATCGCTCAAAGCCGCGTCCAAATCGGTGATGCCATCCGCGGCGATATCATCGATGAAACGAAGCATGGCTATGCTCTGCGCCCGGCCCCGCGCCGGACCAAAACTCGCCATCCGCCGGTCGTTTATGGCCGTCAGTGTCAAGCGATCGCCGCTGGTCAAAGAGACATAAGCCAGCCCGGCAGCGATGCGCTTGGCATAAAACAGCTTGTGCTGGTCCGGCTCGCCCTCCGGCGGAAAGTCCATGCTGGCTGAGGCATCCAGGATCAGATGTACCGCCAGGTCCTCTTCGTCTTCCAGCAGCTTGATATATGGGCGCTCAAGCCGGGCGTAGATATTCCAGTCCAGTTGGCGCAGGTCATCGCCGGGGGCGTAGTTGCGATAATCAGCGAATTCGATGCTTGTCCCGCGCTTGATCGAACGGCGATCGCCCTTGATCGCGCCGACCCTCGCCTTCTTCGCTACCAGCATCAAAGGCTCAAGGCGGCGGCGAACCCCTTCAGGCAGGAGCGGCTGCGTCCCTTCTCGCTGTTGTGACAAGGTCAGTCATCCTCCGCGCTGTCTTCATCATTTTCGAGCGCGTCTTCGTCAAGCTCGGCATTATCGCCCTCGTCGGCGTCATCGTCATCCTCGAACTCGAATTCCAGAATGGCGATATGCCGGTCGCGAAACATCTCCTCGCGCTGCGAGAAGCCAAGTTTCGCGAAGAGCTTGCGCCCCGCGAGGTTTTCCGGCGCGTACCGCGCAATAACTATTTCGCTATTCTCGAAGCCATGGACCATATCGATGAGATGATCGCAAACGGCGTAGCCATGCCCCTGTCGCTGATAATCGCGGTCAATGGTCAGCCGCTCGATAATCCATTGCGTCGGGTTCTCCGCATGAATCAACATCACATAGCCAATCAACTGCCCGTCGAAACTTATGGAATAAGTGGTTACAGCGGGATGCCGCGTTTGCATCCACGTAAGCAGCACAGGCTTAGTGAAACGGCGCTGTCTGGGATTTACCCGAATTGCTCGCAGTTGTAGAAAATCGCCCAGTGAAGTGATCTCGTTGAGTTTGAAATCAGGCATTTACAGACTAAAACCATTCAACGCTATTTGGGAACAGGGTTAGTGTGCCACAAACAGAAAGATAGTCCAGTGATTTTCCAACAGCAAAGAGTCGATTCGCGATTGCCCGCGTCGCTGGACACGGCAATCCAACTTCTTGTAGACTATTCGTAGAGGTTGGATTTGATATGTCAATTTGCAAAGAGGGATAAGAATGACTGAACGCAAACAATTGACAACCGCTCATGGCGTTCCTATAGGGGACAATCAGAACTCGTTGACGGCTGGGGCTCGCGGCCCGCTTCTTATGCAAGATTACCAACTCCTGGAGAAGATGGCGACGTTTAACCGAGAGCGCGTGCCGGAACGGGTTGTGCATGCGAAAGGCTCAGGCGCTTACGGAACGTTTACCGTGACCAACGATATCACCAAATACACCAAGGCTGATATCTTCGCCGAAGTCGGCAAGAAGACCGACTGCCTTGTCCGCTTCTCCACCGTTGCCGGCGAGCGCGGCGCGGCGGACGCGGAACGCGATGTGCGCGGTTTCGCCGTGAAGTTCTACACCGGCGAAGGCAATTGGGATATGGTCGGCAATAACACCCCGGTCTTCTTCGTGCGCGATCCTTACAAATTCGGTGACTTCATCCATACCCAAAAACGCGACCCCAAAACAAATATGCGCTCTGCCACAGCCATGTGGGATTTCTGGTCGCTTTCCCCCGAAAGCCTGCATCAGGTCACAATCCTAATGAGCGACCGCGGTCTGCCGCAAGGCTATCGCTTCGTAAACGGCTACAGCAGCCACACCTACAGTTTCATCAATGCGGACGACGAGCGCTTTTGGATCAAGTTCCATTTCAAAACCATGCAAGGCATCAAAACCTGGACAAATGCCCAAGCCGCCGAGATTGTCGGGCAGGATCGCGAAAGTTCCCAGCGCGACCTCTTTGAAGCCATCGAAAAGGGCGATTATCCGAAATGGCGCGTCTGCGTTCAGGTCATGCCAGAAGCGGATGCGGAAACATACCATGTCAATCCCTTCGACCTCACCAAAGTCTGGTCCCATGCTGATTACCCTTTGATTGAAATTGGCATAATGGAACTCAATCGGAATCCTGAGAATTATTTTGCCGACATTGAACAGGCGGCCTTCGAGCCTTCAAACATTGTGCCGGGCATCAGCTTCTCGCCGGACAAAATGCTCCAGGCGCGGATCATGTCTTATGCCGACGCGCACCGCTATCGCATTGGCGTCAACTATGCCGCGCTGCCAGCCAACAAAGCCCAATGCCCGGTTCACACCTATCACCGAGACGGCAATCTGCGCTTTGACGGCAACTACGGCGGCGCGGTCAACTACGAGCCGAACAGCATGGGCGGTCCCATCGAAGATTCCCGTTACAATGAGCCGCCGCTCAAAGTTTCCGGAGATGCCGCCCGATATGACCATCGCGACGGCAATGACGATTATGCCCAGCCCGGCGCTCTGTTCCGCCTGATGAGCGAGGGGCAAAAGGCGCAGCTATTCAGCAACATCGCCGAGGCGATGGATGGCGTGCCGGAGCGCATCAAAGCGCGGCAACTCGTTCATTTCTACCGCGCCGATCCAGACTACGGGCGTGGCGTGGCGGAACTGCTTGATCTCAATATCGAGGGGATTGCCGCCTTGTCTGAGAATTCGCTGGAAGTTCTATTCGCAATGACCAGCGAAGCGAATTACACCGGCCTAACGACAGGATCACCTTTACCGGTTGCCGGCGCCTAAACTCGCCTTCATTGAGTTAGCGCGTCCAGCACAATCTGGATCGGATGCTGCGCCTCATAACCGGCGTCATGGATCTGCGCGCGGCAGGACGTGCCCGGCGCGGCGATGGAGGCATCGCTATTGTCGCGGATCGTCGGCAGCAGCCGGTCTTCGGCGATCTTCACGCTCAATTCGTAATGCTCATAACCGAAACTGCCCGCCACACCGCAGCAGCCCGTGTTCATCTCCGCGACAGCGGCGCCCGGCACCGCCCGCAACAGCCGCAGCGTGTCCCTAGTACCCCAGAGCGCCTTCTGATGACAGTGCCCGTGCAACAATATCCGCCGCGATTCACTCCGCCAAGCGAGCGATTCGGCGCCTTCCGCCAGCTTCTCGGCGAAGAAGGCTTCAACGCTCAGGCAGCGCTCCGCTAGCGATCGCGCAGCGGGCTGTATGCCAGGGTCGACCAGCGTCAGGTAATCATCCACAAAGGCGCTTAGGCAGCTCGGCTCGAGGAAAATATACGGTACATCCGGATTCGTGCCGCTCAAGCCCAGCACGTTTTCGCGCGCCATCTCCTTGGCGCTGTCCAGCAAGCCCTTGCTGATAGCGGGTCGTCCGCAGCAAGCCGCCCCGGGCAGGCGCGTCGCATTCAGGCGCAAGCCCAGCCGCTCAGCAAGCCCCATCGCCGCCCGCCCGAGCTCCGGATGATTCCACTCAGTAAAAGTGTCGACGATCATGACTGCATCGGGCGCAGTGTGGTGGGGATAGCGCACAGAAGAAAAGCGTCGCTCGGCGAATCTAGGCAAAGGGCGTTCAGTCGGGATGCCAAGCAGACCCGCGCCCCACTTGCCCAGCGAATGATTCATCATAAAGTTGCTGAGCCGCGGCGCCCGGCCCGCTACTTGATTGAGCCGGTGGATATTGCCGAACAGACGCGTCGCCAGGTCGACCCCGTGGCGGTCCTGCCAACTCGCCAAAAACTCCGACTTCAGCTTAGCGACATCAACCGACGACGGGCATTCCCCCGCGCAAGCCTTGCACCCAAGACAAAGATCCAGCACCGCTTTCACCGACGGGTCGCCCAAATCCGCCGGCAAAGCGCCACTAATCGCCGCCCGCAGAGCATTAGCCCGCCCACGAGTGGAGTGCGCCTCGTCCAGCGTCGCCTGGTAGGACGGGCACATCGTACCGACGCCTTCTTTGCGGCAGACGCCAGCGCCATTGCACATCTCCACCGCGCCAGCAAAACCATTGTCCGCCGTCCAATCGTAGCGCGTCCTAACCTCGATCACCTCATAGTTCGGCGCGTAACGCAGCAAGTCAGCGCTGTCCATCGGCGGCGAATCGATGATCTTGCCCGGGTTCATCATATCCTCCGGGTCAAAGGCGCGCTTAACCTGGCGGAAGGCCTCCATCAACTCCCCGCCAAAAAGCGCTTCGGTGAACTCGCTGCGCACCAGCCCCTGACCGTGCTCGCCGGTGATCGTCCCGCGATACTTCAATACGGTCCGCGCCACACCATCCGCTATCGCCCGGTACTGTCCGCGCCCCTTCAGCGTCTTGAGATTGATCAGCGGGCGAATATGCAAACAGCCGGCGCTGGCATGGGCATAGATCGCGTAGGTCGTGTCATTGTCAGTGATGATCCGCTCGACATCAGCGATGTAATCCGCCAGATGCTCCACCGGCACGGCGCCGTCTTCGATGAAGGAGACCGGCTTGGCTTCGCTGCGTTCGCTCATCATCAAGCCCAGCCCGGCTTTGCGCACCGTCCAGACATCGTCTTGCCGAGCAGCAGTTTCGGCGACTGTCACCGCGCCGCGATGCCCCAGCCGCCGCAGATGCGCCTTCAAGTCCTCGACCTTCGCGCCAAGCTCCCGCTCCGCGCCGACGAATTCCACCAACAGCAGCGCCGCCGGATCGCCCTCGACGAAGGTCAAGCGGTCGCGATAACCGGCCGCCGCCCGCGTCTTGTCCAGCAGGAACTTGTCCATCAACTCGATCGCCGCCGGCTCCAACTCCAGGATGCGCGGCGTCGCCTCCAAAGAAGCCCGCAGCGTATCAAAGTGGACAAGCGCCAGCCGTTTGTTCTCGCTCCTCGGCCGCTCCACCAGGCGCAGTTCAGCGCGAACCACCGTCGCCAATGTGCCCTCGGAGCCGCAAAGCAGCCAGTTCAGATTGACATCCTCCGGGTCGATCTTGTCCAGCGCATAACCGGCCACCGTGCGCCAGGTCCGTGGGTAGCGCGCCGCGATCTGCCCGGCATGCTCCGCCGCCAGGTCGCCGACGATGCCCCGTATGCCATCCAGCGTGGCGCTTGCCGCATCCAGCCAGATCAACTCGCCATTCGCCAACACGACTTGCAAACGCGCAACATGGTCAGCCGTCATGCCATAGCGGATGCTGTGAGCGCCGGTGGCGTTGTTGCCGATGACCCCGCCGATGGCCGCTCGTTCAGCGCTGGCCGGATCCGGCCCAAACATCAAATCCAGCCCGGCCAACTGCCCATTCAGCGTACCGAGGATCATGCCCGGCTCGACATCGACACTGCGCGCTTCGGCATTCACCCCGCGAACCCGCCGCATATGCCGCGTGAAGTCCATGATGATCGCTTCGCCAACTGCTTGGCCCGCCAGCGCGCTGCCGCCACCGCGCGGCAAGACCGGCACAGCAAACTTCCGCGCCACCTCATGCACCGCGACCACATCATCAGCGTCCCGCGGATAAGTCACCGCCAGCGGCATGATCTGATAATTGCTGGCATCAGTGCTGTAGAGCACCCGCGTCATCCGGTCAGCCGCGGCCTGTTCGCGCCCGATCGCCGCTTGCAAATCATGCAGCATCTCGTCAATTTGCATGTCCGCGCCTTCGTGCTGCATTCACAACTACACGCTAGATTGTAGCCGCTTTGACATGGGAATCATACAGGCAGGGAAATTGTTCTCAGCCGCTTGGACCCCCACCCCAAACCCCTCCCACATAAAGAGGCAGGGGCATTAATGGCCTGCTAATACTCAGAAAACTCCCCTTCCCTCATTTTGGGGGAAGGGGCTGGGGGATGGGGGCAAAATAGGGCGGAACATCGTCACACCCGGCTCAAATCCACCTTCAGCGCCCGCAACTGCGCCAGGCAGGCGCGGATCGCCTCTTCGCTCGCCGTCTGCATCGGCGGGCGCACGGGGCCAACCGGCAAGCCGCGCTCAGCCAGGATGCCCTTGACCGCCGTCAGCCAACCGGCGCTGCCAACCACATCGCTGGCCGCTTTGAGCTGCCGCTGCAAGGCCTGCGCCGCTCCCATATCACCGGCGTGGAAGGCCTCGTGAATGCCGGCAACAATCTCCGGAAAATGATTGCAATTGCCCGAAACGCTGCAATCCAAGCCCAGCGCCAATCCAGCCAGAATCAGATTATCCGGTCCGATCGCGGTGTTGAAGCGCCCGCCCTGCAGGTGATTCACCGCGCACATCGTCATCAAGTCGCCGCTGCTATCCTTCAGCCCGACGCAATTCTCATAATCCCGCGCCAGCCGCGTCACCAGCGCCGCCGACAAATTGTTGTTGGCGAACTTCGGCAGGTTGTAGAGCCAAACGGGGAAGCCCGCCGCCGCCTCAAGGATCGCCCGATAATGCGCTTCCAGCGCCGCTTCACCATGCTGATAATACCAGGGCGTGATGACCGACGCCGCATCCGCGCCGATCGACTGAGCGTGCCCGGTCAAGTCCAGCGTCTCGCCCGTCGTGATGGCGCCGGTGTGCACGATGACCGGCACGCGCCCCGCCACCGCATTCACCGTCGCAGTCGCGACCGCCTTACGCTCGTCCGTCGTGAAGAGCGGACCTTCGCCCGTCGAGCCGAGCGGATAGATGCCGGCGGCGCCCTTGTCGATTAGGAAGTCGACGAGCGGGCGGATCAAGTCCGGGTTGATCTCGCCGTTCGCTTTGAGCGGCGTCACGATCGGGCAGATGACGCCGCGCTTGATGGGTTGGTAGGGCATGGGCGCTTTCACCGTTGAATTGATTGCAGACTTTCCAGCGTGTATAATAGCCTCAAATCAGCCACGACGACAAACTGGATTGGGCGAAGTCGATGGCAACTCAAGTCAGAACCGAAGGCGAACGCATCGCGAATCTCGAAGGGCAAATCGCGCATCTGGCGACAAAGGCGGATATCGGTGTGCTTGACTCCAAAATCGAGTCCCTTCGCGCCGAAATGAATACGATAAAATGGATCATCAGCATCGCCATCCCCGCCGCCATCGCCATCACTGGCATCGTCGTCGGGGTTGTCGTGCAGGTGTTGAATAACTTGCCGGGTTGATCTCGCCGTTCGCTTTGAGCGGCGTCACCGTCGGGCAGATGACGCCCCGCTTGATAGGTTGGTAGGGCATGGAGCTCAACTTATTCTGTTGTGGGCCTTAACGAGCAACTCGGCTTGGAGTTTTAATCGCCGCGGATCAATTGCTTGCAGAGTTTTAGCAATTGACCAGGATTCTCCACAACTACATCAGGTTTCTCGATGGTCCTTTCAGGTCCCTGGAAGACGTTTAGCTGCCTTATATTTTCCGTTATGTTGTCACATCCGTCTATTCTTTCACGACAACCATAACTTGTACCGTGCAGTTGTACCGAAAAGTACTCTTGCTTTTCCGAGATCATATATTTTTTGAAATTGCCTAGAAAATCTGTATTCGCCGATTCGGCATTCTTCAGCTCCGCTTGCAGTGCACGAATGTAATTTGATATAGCGATGAGGCACGCCTGCGCAAACGCAACCGGCGTAATAACAACTGCTGTCTTGTCGCGATTGTATCGAATCGGCACATTGCCACGCGCGTAAATGATGATTCCCTCTTGAACCAATAGACTATGGGCTATCGCATGGCGCATCCTCTTGTGTAGCCAACTAGCCAAATCCTCAGAAACGTCGTCTCCCAAGATATATCGTATTCCATTCAAGTAGCGCTTATTCTTCGGACATCCTTGAATCTTCCCAAGAAACTCCGGGAACGAGTTCACAACAAACATTATTGCGAATCCGAAGTCGGGATCTTCGAGGGCCATACGGTGTAGAGTGCCTAGTGGTTTCGCGATCCACAAACCAATCCCGTACGCAAAGTAATCGACTAATTCTTCGTCGTTAAATGCCTTTGCAAGATTCGGATCACCAAAGACAGGCACATATCCAAATTCTTCTGCAAAGCGTCCTAAAAGGATCTCCCCACGTTCAGTTTCGGCGGTCATAATTGTTACTCCAACATCAAGGCGGATTCACATCAAATCCTTGCTCATATAGCCCAGTTTCTTATTCTGCCGGCGCAACCCGCTAAGCGTGTAGATATTGCTTTTCAGCCGATTGCAGGGCCCGCATAGCAGCACCCGATTCGAGATGTGATTCAGCCCGCCGTCCGAGCGCGGAACGTTATGATCCAACTGCAAGTAGCGCGGGTCGTCAAAGTCCCGATAGCAGCCTTGACAGCGCGCCCCGTGCTGCTCCAGCAGATGCGCGTACATCTCAGCCCGGCTCATCTTGGGACCCGGCGGCTCATGCACTTGCTTGACGCGCAGGAACGGCGCGGCCGGCTGAGCGTCGTCCGTCCGCATCGGCGGCTCTGATTCGTAATGCACTTGTCCCAAATGTCGATGCCGACCCACTGACGCCCCAGCCGCTCGGCTGCGACCGGCGTGGTGGCACAGCCGCAGAATGGGTCGAGCACGATATCGTCTTCATTTGAGGAGGCTTCTATCATTCGCTCGTAAAGGGCGAGTGGCTTCTGCGTGGGGTAGCCGGTTCGTTCTGCTGATGTGTTGGCAATTCGAGGAATATCCGTCCAGATATTCATTGCAGGCTTGCCCGGTGATTCGTCAAGATAGACTTTCAGCCCATCCATGCGCGGAGTCCCGTCGCGCTTTGTCTGAATTCGCCCCTCGCTCCACCATACTTCTAGCTGCTCAACCGTGTATCCCCATCCTCGCGACGGCGGCGGCATGGTCCCGCGCCATTCGAACTTACCCGAGTCGGAGTCAATCCGTGATCCCGTAAGGTTTTCCAGCTTGTAGCGTCTGCCGTTGCTGTCCTTGTGCCGAAACCTGCTCAACTGCGCTTCCCCATATGGTTGATATTGGGTATTCCAGACACATTCTCTCGAACGCGTGTAGTACAAGATGATATCTGAGACATTTCCGTAGCGCTTGGCGGTGTTGTGACTGTTGCTGCGCTGCCAAGTAATCTCATTTTTGAAATTCTTCCAGCCGAATATCGCGTCCATGACCGCCTTGAGATAATGGCTCGCTGTCGGGTCGCAGTGCAAGTAGAGGCTGCCCGTCGGTTTCAAAACCCGCCACATCTCCAACAGCCGCACCGCCATAAAACACATGAACGCGCCCATGCCATCGCTGTGGGCAAAGCGGGCGCTTTCAATAGCCTCCATCAAGCGCGGGTAGTCGTCGGTGATCTGGTCTACCCAATCCTGGTGAACATCCCGCTCCCATGACCAGCGGTCTTGGAACTTGGCGCCGGCAGCTAGACTGTCCGGCGTTGCGTGAAAGTCGCGGTTCTTGTTGAAGGGCGGGTCGGTAGCGATTAGGTCGATGGTCTCGCTATTCATGCCGCGCAGGAATTTGAGATTGTCGCCGTGATATAGTGTTCTGTTCTTGAAGTTCGATTCTGCCACAAAGTAGCGCTTTCGTTGTCTCGGACTCTAAGTGTGTCTTCGACAATATATCGTCATAACGTTTGCAGGGCAACTATCGATAACTTCTGTGCCCTCCCTAAACTCGGCGCACTCGGTGGCAAAAGAAAAATTCAAACGCGAACATTCGTTCTCCCGTTCCCGCCACAACTATGCTATACTCATCGCATGATCAACTGCCCCCACATCCCTAATCCGCTTCAACCCATGACCACATTGTCCGAAAAATATTTTTCTTTGTCCGACAAACGGACAATGCAATATCAACGACTAATATTATTGCTTCAGACCATCCATATTCTTAGTAAATATAAACTCTTCCGCCGCGCTGCCGGCTAGTGTCGACGCCCTTGCCCGACCGCCGACGTAACAACCGCATATCGCGTTTATTGGAATCCCAAATCTTATTGGACAAAAAAATATTCCCTTTCCAATTCCAATTCCAATAGACGACCCGACGCCTGCCATTCTCCTTTCGATACGCTACAATACGCCCATCACTATCCAGCCGCAAAAGGAGTCCCCCATGTCCAGCACCAACGGAACCCGCGCCGCCCTCAACCAGCGCAGCCGTACCCTCGTCGCCGGCGCCGAACGCGCTGGCGCCCGCGCCATGCTCAAAGCGGTCGGCTACAGCGATGAAGACCTCGCCAAGCCGCTCATCGGCGTCGCCAACACCTGGACCGAGATCGGACCCTGCAACTTCCACCTGCGC
>JAPOYU010000116.1 GCA_026706395.1 Chloroflexota bacterium | reverse complement strand
ATGGTATCATGATAAGGATGGAGGTGTCAAGTGGCACTTTGCGATATAAGCCCCTAATAAAAGGGTTCGTCTGATTTTTCATCGATGGTTTGCCATTTGACCTTGGGGCCCTTGCCGTTGCTGGAGACTGGCGCCAGCAGACGGCGGCGTGTCGCGCCGAGACTGCCGTCCCGCCGTTTCTCGCGCCATACCAGGACATTTTGCCCCGTGTAGCTCTCGCGCTCGACCCAGCCGCCGGCCGCTATGACAGGTTCCAGGATGCGGCGTTTCGCAAGGTAGTCGCGCCATTGCGGATGGTCCGCGACCGGGGTTTTGAAGCGTCCGTTCTGCCTCTGGCGATTCGACTGCGATCGCGATTCTGCGGGGGAATCTGGTTGCGGCGTCGGGGCGCTCATGATAAAGTGCCTGTGGTTAACGGGCAGACAACGGCGTCTCGCTCGAATGCTGTTTCCAAACAACCGTCTGGGCTGGGCGGTTGTTTGCATTTAGGGCGCTGCAGCAGGAATCCGGTTAAGTGAAGGCGGCAGAGCCGAGGTTCCTGCATAAGCTGAGGCAACTTCCCGCTGATCCGCGGCGGAATGCTTGCCGGCTGGCGGTGCCTGGTCGAATGCGCAGGCTGCGCGCAGTAGGTCTCAGCCTGTCGCAGATGCCTTTTTGGGGCGATTTGCGGGCGCTGGATGCGGTTGCGCCGGACGGAATTAGCGGCAGTTTGCCCGCCGCGGAAGGGAAAATCTGGGGAATTTGCAAATTCTGCTGATTTGGACTTGGCACAAACGCAATGATGCGGTACCATGTGCGTGTACCTCAAAACATAACAACGCGGCGTGGTTGGTGCCACAATGCGTGTCATATGCGATTTAGCGAAAAAGCCTGTCTCTGCCAAGAATCGAGGCTTTTTGCTTTTATGTGCCTGAATCCTACGACGGAATTGCGTTTCGCGCAATTGAACGGCGTTCTAACTTCAGCGCGCTGGGCCTGCGGCCGCTACTTTTTATGCCCCCTGCAGACCCGATCTGGTCGTGGAGATCATTCTGCCCTCGCATCCCTGGCGGTACGAACGCCGCGGAACCAGAATGTATCTGCGTAATGGTATGGCTTGTCCAGTCGACGGATAAGAGCGCTGGGATTTGGCCAACAGTTGCCGATGGCGCAGCACAAAGCGGGACCATCCAAGTGGACGGCGAATTGACCGGCGATACCGTCCTTCCCGGTTTCAGCGTGTCGTTAAATCGCTTGTGCCCCGATTAATCATCTCTGCCCACAAGGCAATATGCCCGCCTCCAATAGCCTAGGCAAATGCGCCCTGGCGCTCTTCCTCCGGCGCTGACGCCTTCAAAGTGCTGCAGGGAGTGAATCAGGGGCGCGCAGCGCGGCTTTGTGAAGCGCCTTCAAGACAAGCCCCGGCAAACTAACAGGCCAGCATGGGCGAAATGCTCGCGCGTAAACAGCGAACATGAATTTCATTGAGTATCTGAATGCTTACTCCGATAATGCATGATACCATGTCAGCAATTTTACAATGTGCCATGGCTGACATATTGCAGGGGAATATGAATGAGTGTTCGCATTGCCGCATTTAATCAGAAAGGCGGGGCGGGCGCGGTGAGTGACAATGCCTTGCTCGCTTGCCAACAGGTGCTGGCACCGGCCGAGATGCACGAGGCGTTCATGTCTGCCAAAAGTGGGGTGATGATACAGTTGCGCTCGCTGGGGTGGGTCTTCGAGGTGGCGGTAGATTTGATCGGGTTTGTGCCGGTCGCTTACCGCGGCACGCCGGATGAAGCGGCCCGCCTGGAGGCGTCAAAGGCGGAACGACCGACCTGGGTGGTGCCCAGCCTGCGTTACCGCAAGGCGATCATGAATGCGTCACACGCGACCGACCAGCCCAACTCACCGATCTGACGACGCGTCGAATTGGTGGCGTCACGATGCCTCGTCAAAATCCTGCGCTGGCACGAAATCTGACGACGTCGTCGAAGCAGGCGACAAATGATCCGGTGGGGCGCGAGCTCCGATTTCCAGGGTATACGTCTCAGATTGGTAACGCGGCTGCCCTAAAGGATTTAACTGCAAGTACTTGACTGTGACAGTTTGCTTAAAGCGAGGAAGAGCAAAGATTGGAATGCGATCCTCCCAGCTGTTTTCGTAAATTCGGATAATGTTGTAGCCCTGCGAAATAATGATTCCACGCTCTTTCCATTGCCTGCGCCAGCGCGAGATGGTGGCTACGCAGCAGTCCAGCCCATTAGCGAGTGCGGCGCGTGAGGCGTAGCTGAGGGCTTCCTTTTCGCCCAGTAGCAGGATCATGGCCAGGAGGTCGCGTCCGAATCCACGCATGGCTTCCCAGCCATGATTCTCCCAAGTGGAGTCAATCCATTCTCGCGCGGCGGAGCCGTATCTGTACTTTCCTCTTAGGCAACCCATACGCTTAACACAGTCTCTGGTCGGGGATGATTGAATCATTATGCACGGGCAGCGACAGTGCAGTCTGTTCTCCGGCGCGGTTGAAATTCGACCGCTACCATTAGTCCGCGCTTTAATAGATTGAAAGGCCGCGCCGGGGCGGCGTATATAACCGCCTGGCGATGTCTGCTTGCTGCTGCCGGTCAAGTCACGAACGCCCGGACGAGCAATCTCCTGTCCGCATGCAAAAAGTCTCTCACGTAAAACGCGGCTATGTGGCAGATGAATTATGGGAATGCATGATAAGATAATGAATGATAGAGTGACAGCCATGTAACATTGGAGCACGGCTGCCATATTGCAGGGGAATATGAATGAGTGTTCGCATTGCCATATTCAACCAGAAAGGCGGCACGGGCAAAACGACAGTGGCGCTGAACCTGGCCGCCGGCCTGGCCGAACTTGGCAAAGAAGTGCTGGTCGTGGACCTGGACGGGCAAGAGTCATCGCTGACGGCCGCCTTGGGCATCGGGGCGGACATTCATGCCAAAGCCGGCGACAGCATCTTCAGCATGCTGGTGGACATGGAAGGCGACCCGAACGCGCTGATCTTGCGCGCGCCGCATGACGAGTTAGATGTACTGCCCGGGCATGTGAAAATGAGCCAGGCGGAGGGCAAGCTCGGTCCCGAGCGCAACCGCGAATGGCGCTTGGCTCGGGTCTTTAAAGCGATTCGAAAGCCCTATGACTTCATCCTGGTGGATTGCCCGCCTGGGACGGGTGCGGTCAGTGACAATGCGTTGCTCGCTTGCCAGCGCGTCCTGGCGCCGGCCGAGATGCACGAGGCCTTCATGCCGTCCATCAGCGGGGTCATGATGCAGCTGCGCTCGCTTGGTCGCATCTTCGAGGTGGCGGTGGATATGATCGGGTTCGTGCCGGTCGCCTACCGCGGCACACCGGATGAAGTGGCTTATCTGGAGGCGCTGAAGGCGGAGCGGCCGGAATGGGTGACGCCCAGGTTGGGTTATCGGAAAGCGATCATGAATGCATCCCGGGCAGCAGGGCATTCGGTGTTCAGTTACAGGCCGGCGAAACGCCATCGGAAGGAGTCGCTGCGGCGCTGCCAGGAAGAGTATCGCGAATTGGCGGCGCATGTGATGCAAAGAACTGCAGGGGAGGGATCATGAGTTTGCAGAAGAACATGAAGGAAATTTTCCTGGACGAGCGGGCCCAGGCGCCGGAAGAAGCGGAGAAGAAACAGAAGAAGTCGGAGCCGGATCGCAAGACGACCTCGTTCTATATTGAGAAGTCCATGATCGCTGAGCTGGATGATGCCTGGTACTCGCTGCTGGGGGAAGGCATCCGCATTGACCGGGTGGATTTCCGCGAAGCAGTCGTGCGGTTGGGGCTGGACCACCTCGACGAGCTTCGGGCCAAATACAACTGGTCGCCCGAAGAAGCCGATGCCTGAGGGCGGGGATATCAGCTTGACTATCTCTTAGCTACCGCAGTGCCTGCAAAGGACTATCTATGCCAAGAATCTTTGACAACATTTCAGAGAAGCTGCTCACTGCGCTGCAGAACACAATGCAATCTGCTGAACGAGCGGATTTTTGCGTAGGGTATTTCAACTTGCGTGGCTGGCGGCTGTTACATACGTCGATCGATCAGTTATCGGGCGAGGATTCTAGTCCTTGTCGTATTCTCATCGGCATGCACACGGCTCCGCAGGACGAACTCCAACGATCCTTGAGCTTGCGCCCACCTAGCCCTGTCGACAATACAGTGGCACGACGACGTAAGGAGAAGATTGTTGAAAATTTCCGTCGGCAATTGACGTTCGGAGCTCCTACTAACGATGATGAGCAAGGGCTTCGCGATCTCGTCCGTCAACTGAGAGCCTGTAAAGTGTCT
>JAPOYU010000078.1 GCA_026706395.1 Chloroflexota bacterium | reverse complement strand
TTGCGCCAGAAGCCCCCCAAGCTGCTCTATGTCGTTAACATACCGCGCTTCTTTATCACCCACCGTTTTTCCCTGGCGCTGGCAGCGCGCGACGCCGGCTTTGACGCGCACATCGCCGCGTCTCAGGAAGACTCGTCGGCCCTAAACCAAATCACCGCGCAAGGTTTCCCTTTCCACCCCCTGCCGCTCAGCCAGCACGGCATCAACCCGGTCTTCGAATTGAGGACTATACTCGCTCTGCGCAAACTTTATGCGGACTTGAAGCCGGATCTGCTGCACCATGTCAGCATAAAACCTGTGATTTACGGCGGCATCGCAGCGAGATTGACCGGAGACATTCCCGTAATCCAGGCCATGAGCGGCTTGGGTTACACTTTCGTCAGTGATGACCTAAAGGCGAAGCTTCTCGCTTTGCTTAGTCAGCCCGCCTTCAAACTCGCCCTGGCAGGCGCCAACACGCAAATGATCTTCCAGAATCCAGACGACCAGCGGGTCTTTCTTGAACGACGCCTGATTGATCGCGCCAAGACGACAGTGATCCGCGGCTCCGGTGTCGACGAAACGCTGTTCGCTCCATCTGCCGAACCCCCGTCGGATATCCCGGTTGTCCTTTTCGCCGGGCGATTGTTGTGGCAAAAGGGTGTTGGCTACTTTGTCGAGTTGGCGCGCCGGCTTCATGGCAAAGCGCGTTTTCGCGTGGTCGGCTACGAAGAACGCACAAGCCCCCTCAACGTCCCGGCAGAGCAATTGCAAACCTGGCACGACGCCGGGCTTATCGAATGGCTGGGCAAATGTGATGATATGCCGGCCGTCTATGCCGAGAGCAACATCGTCTGCCTGCCTTCAACTTATGGAGAAGGTGTGCCGAAGGTCCTGATAGAAGCGGCTGCTTGCGCCCGCGCTTGCGTCGCCACCGACACACCCGGCTGCCGGGAAATCATACAACAGGGAGAGAACGGCTTTCTCGTCCCGCCAAACGATGTTAAGGCCCTCGCCGAAGCGGTCAAGCGCCTGATCGACGATGCGGGCCTGCGGCGCGATTTGGGCGCGCGGGGTAGAGAGATCGTACTGGAAAGTTTTACCCTGCGCCAAGTCATTGAAGAAACGATAGCCTTGTACCATGTTGCGCTAAAGCAAGCTGAAACCACCTAGCGAACAGCTTCAAGGCCAAGCGCTTTCGCCGGTCTTCAAGTGTGAGGCGGCGCAAATCGGCGGTCCTTCAAGCGGATAAGTCCAGGTCTGCGGCAACCCGGCCTCACGCGCCATGCCCTGAAACTCCAAAAAGACCAACTTCAGCGAATCACAGTCGCCCAGAATCTCCGCCGACTGCCCCTGTAGATACCAGCAATCCAGTTGCCGATCCTGTATGGCGACGCCGCTCTCAATCTGCAAGCGGCTGCAATGACCAAAGGCGGAAAGCGCCTTTTCATAATCGCCCTCGAGAAAATATAGCCGACCCAATTCCTGCCAGCCGTCAGCCCAGATCGGCGCCAGTTCAGTAACCTCCTGGCAGTATCGAAGCGCGGCAGCACGTTCTTGCAGACGTTCCGAAAGTTCGCACAACCGCGCGCGCGCTTTCACATTATCTTCGTCCAAGGCCATGATCGTATAGAATGACACCGTCGCCTGGTCCACATCGCCAACTTGCAAGGCATAAAGCGCCTTCTCAAAATGCAGCGGAATCAGCTTTCCATTGAAGCTTACGGCCTTGTCAAGTTGTTCCAGAGCCGCCTGATATTTGGCCAAATCGCCATAGGCCAGCGCCATAGCGCGATGCGCTTCCAACTGGTATCGGTTCTGCTGCCGCGCCAGTTCGAGTCCGGTTTCGGCAGCGCGCAGCGCAGCACTAGCGATCCCGCGCGCGCCATATGACAACGAGAGTACGATCCTGGACAGGACGTGATCCGGCTCTCGCTCCACGATTCGAAGCGCGATACGTCCCGCCTCTTCGGCCGAACCAGCAGCTTGCAGCGCATACCCTTGCAACGCCAGAATGTCCCGGTTGCGCGGCATCTTGGCCAGCGCCTCCTCGCTTACCTCCAGCGCTCTGATACGGTCCAATTCCCGACCGACGTCAGTGTAACTGCGATATATCAAAGCGCGGACGAGCAACTCGTATGCGGCTTGATCCGCGCCATCCCGCTCAATAACCTGCCGCGCGTAATCGACCGCCGACAGCAGGTTCCCGCTATCGAAAGCAGCCAAGGCGTCGCTCAAGCTGGCCGCCGGATCAGGCGCGCCGCGCTGGTTGAGTCTCTGCCCTATCCAGTGCCGCCCGACAAGCACAACACCCACCGTCACCAGCAACAAAACGAATAGTGGCGCGCAACCGCTGCCGTGCGGCGACCGACGGCTGAACAATGCGGACGTATTTCGCCTGACTATCATTTCGCTTGCAGAGAAACTCGCTTGGCAGACCCCAAGCAAAGTCTAATACACTCTCCTCATTCCCACCGCCGGCAGTGAACAGGATTGCGCGGCCGCCGAGGGGCACAAGGGCCGTCCCACGCCGCCACTGGTCTCAGCAAAAGGAGCGGGAAACGATTTGCCATTGTCTGTGTCCTGTCTGTCACTACGGCGCAAAAAGACGCAAAAAAACGCAAAAAAACGCAAAAGGATCTCATTTGGATACATATTGGATACGTAGAGGATACATTTTTGATATTGACAAGCAGCATATTTGCCAGCCTCTATCGATACAGTATGGATACAGCGGCATTTTCGGGCTGAAATAATGGATTTTGGCTGATGAAAGTTGTGTTTTGGCCTATAAGCGGCATGTTTTCGGATTAGATGCTGGCTGGGCGATTTGGGATTCATAACTGCAGTGTAGCAGAAAGTTGGGCGGAAATGAAGAACAAATGTTCTCATCTAAACGATATTCTAACCACCGAGGACGCAGAGTTAGGCGGGCGAGCCACCGGGTCGCGTAAACGCTGACCGCCGCTCGCCCCTACGAATTCCATTTGGGGTGGGGAAGGAACGGGCGCCCCGGCGAGTCGCCCCTGCGAAATTCTTTTTGGGTGGGGGAGAAGCAAGCAAGCCCTGGAGGCCGGAATTCAAGTAGCCGAAAGCCTTTTACCGCGCCAAGCGACGTTTGTTACTGTTTTGCTTCGGCGCTCAAGCTGGCCGCCTTATGCGCCGCGCGGATAGGCTCAGGCAAGCGATACTTGGGGGCACAAGCCAAAACCAGTCTGGCGGCGCTCTCCATTTCACAGAGATGCCCAACCGAAACGTATACCGGCTTGACGCCCTTCCTGGTCCGCAAAACAACACCGAGCTGCTCACCACGATACATCAAGGGGCTGCGTCCCCCCTTTTCCAGTCCAGGCAATTGATACTCGCCGATGAAGTGTGATTTACCGCATCCGATTGTCGGGCGCCGCAGCCATAATCCCAGGTGGGCCGCGATGCCCATCCTTCGAGGATGAATCTGTCCCATGCCGTCAAACAGGAAGACATCAGGCTCGCGCTTGATCTTTCGCAGCGCTTCTACGATCACCGGACCTTCACGGAATGCAAGCAGCCCCGGAATGTATGGGTACTTCGTTTCACACTGGGCACTCACGGCCTCAACAGTCGATAGCTCCGGATATTTCATCAGCACGACTGCGGCGCGCGCAATGCCGCCTTTGACGCTCACATCAACACCCGCAACCGTTTTAACGTCGTCCAACTGAAGCCGCAGGTCGCTGATCAAATGCGACGCCAAATCAATTTGCAGCGCAATCGCCGCCTTTGGGCTCAGGTCCCAATCATGCAGCGGTTCTATCTTCATCGGCTGGCTAGAGGAGTGAACTAAGCCGGGGGCTACATTTCAAGATAGTCGCGCAGTTCACGCGAGCGAGTTGGATGGCGCAGCTTGCGCAAGGCTTTCGCTTCGATCTGGCGAATGCGTTCGCGGGTGACGCCAAAATAGCGACCCACCTCTTCCAGCGTGTTGTCCTGCCCGTCAATCAGGCCGAAGCGCAACTCCAGCACCTGGCGCTCGCGCTCGCTCAAAACGCCCAAGGCCGATCTGATCTGTTCCTTGAGCAACTGTCGCCCGGCCGCATCTACCGGACCCATCATGTTTTCATCAGGTATAAAGTCGCCAAGCTGGCTGCTATCTTCTTGCCCGACCGGCATATCGAGGCTCATCGGTTCCTGGCTGATGCGGATGATCCGGCGTACTTTCTGCGACGCCCGCCGCAACTTGCGGTTCAGGGCCGGGTCCAACTCCACCCCTTCTTCCCACTGCCGCTTGATTTCACTGCGCTCACTATCACTGAGGAAATCCATTTCCAGCGCGACCTCTTCCGTCTTTGGCTCGGCGCCAAGCGTCTGCACCAGTTCCCGCTGCACACGCATCATGCGATTAATCGTTTCGACCATATGCACCGGAATGCGAATCGTCCGCGCTTGATCGGCGATTGCGCGGCTGATCGCCTGTCGAATCCACCAGGTGGCATAAGTACTGAACTTGTAGCCCTTGGTATGATCAAACTTGTTCACCGCCCGCAACAGCCCGATATTGCCTTCCTGGATCAAATCCAGAAAACTTATGCCCCGGCCCAAATAACGCTTTGCTACGCTGACAACCAGCCTCAAGTTCGCGCGCGTCAATGCCTCAGAAGACATCGACGCATGCTGCTCTACCTGTTCTTGCTGCTGCTTGGCCAAGCTAATTGGGTCAACCGTATCTTCAATCCATGAATCAAATTCGCTCAGCGGGGGCAACTCGCGCTCACGCCGGAAATATCGCTGGATCTGCGTCAAATGTTCGAAGGGAAACAGAAACAGAGCGTGGACGACCTCAAAGAAAGCCTGCGCCAAAACGGTCCAGTCTTCATCCCGGCCCCAACTCCCCTGCTTCAGGTAACCGCGAATGTAGGAATCCGCGTCCCGATCCCAGTTGAGGATCGTTTCCTGCACCTCCACCAATACTTTGATGAAGTCCGGCGCGTCCACCGCGCGCTCGGTCGCATCAGCTTTCAGCTTGTCCCAATCTTGACTAAGCCGCCTATAGGCGAAGCGTTCCACGTCCAGGAAGTCGGCCTCACGGCGATCGGCCGACTGCTTGTCGAGGCTCATCAGTTCGTCGCGCAGGCTCTCGAGATGTCTTTCAGCCGCGATCTGCGTACTCAGCCACATCTCACGGTTGCTGTCGAGCAGCGGCACTTGACCAATTTCCTTCAGGTACATCCGCACAGGATCATCAGACAGGGGCATGCTTTCCCGCTTGGCCGCCCCCGTCTCGTCATCCGCCAGGTCATTCACCTTGAAATCCGAAGTGGTCTCACCGTCGGCATGTCCTTCTTCGTCCTCGGCAATCTCGTCTTCGGAACCGCTGTACCTGATGTATTCGCGAATGCCGTCTTCGCTGTCCATCTCCATCTGTTGATTCCTCTATTCCGCAGTGATTCGGAGCCGCGTCAGCTAACTGACAGCCAGGTTGATCCGAGCTTTTGCGCGCATAGACAACATGATCTTGTGGTTTATAAGCTCCAACTGCTGTCCGTCGCTATCCCTGCCTTCATACGCTTCTTCCTGCAAATACTGCATTTCGACTCGCTCCTGTTCGAGCCGCTCAAGGCGCAATTGCAGCGCGCGGCAAACGAGTTCTTCCTGCGCGTTCATGCCCGGCCTCCCGCCGCGAAAGCCCCTTCTGAATATATCGTTCAAATCGACCCGATAGTTTCCCCTTATCCGCTCGGATATCACCTCGGGTTCGTCGGTCAACAGCGCTCTAAACTCGGTGTGCAAGGCTTCGTCAACGACTCGACCGAGATATTCCATTGGCTCCATGTCGTCCTGCGTCATCGAGTCTTGCAAGTAGACCATCAGCGCGCGGTGAGCGCTCTGCGTGAAGTCGTCAGCGCCCAAGTCACACAAGGGTCCGAGCAAGAGCGCTTCGTCATCTCCGGCCAGCTCGCGCAGCTTCCGGTTTACCAGGAACAAGAGGTTCGGATTCTTCAGCAATACGCTTAGACAATAGGCTTCCACCGCGCGCTTCAGCGGTCTTGCGGAAAGCCCGGCAGCCGTTTTGATCTCGTCGGAATCGGCAAGTTCCTGCGCAGCCGTAGCGCCCAAGGCATGTTCGTTGTCCCAATACTCGGGCGGCAGCTCCGGCGGCAAGGCGTCAAGGTGGGGCCCCTTCCTGTCAGTCGGCGCTTGCTCTTGCGCCCATGCCAGCATCTCGCGCTCGCCGATCCGCAAGCGACGCGCCAGTTTCTGAATGTTCTCCTGCCGGTACAAGTTGTTCTCAGACAGTCGCAAAATCGGCAATATCGACTTCGCCAAGGACTGACGCGCCCCCACGCTCGCGTTGGCGGGCAGCGATGTCGTCTCCATCTCTATCACGAAATCGGCCACGTCCTGCGCCCGTTCGACCAGGGAGGCCCAGCTATCAGGCGATTCCCTCAGATAATCGTCCGGGTCCTTACCCGCCGGGACCTGCAGGATGCCGATATCGATCGCGAGCTTGCCCGCGAAATCTTTCGCAAGCGTTTCCCGCGCCACCTCAAGACTGCGGCGGGCGGCATTCTGTCCCGCTTGATCCGTGTCCAGCGCCAGCACCACTTTGGCCGCCATTCGCGGCGCTACCAGGCGCAACTGCGCTTCCGTCATGGCTGTGCCCATCTGCGCGACGACATTGGCATAGCCCGCCTGATGCGCTTGAATCACGTCCATGTATCCTTCGACGATGACCACGGTTTCGGTCTCTCGTATCAGCGGCTTGCCCATATCCAGTCCATAGAGCAGTCGACTCTTGTCGAATATCGCCGACTGCGGGGAATTCATGTACTTGGCCGCGTCTTCGCTCCTGAGAGCCCGGCCGCCGAAGCCGACAGCGCGGCCGCGATCGTCGTGTATGGGAAACATCAGGCGATGCCGGAAGCGGTCGTAGACACGGCCGTTCTCGTTGCGGACCGCCAGACCGACTTCGACGATGTCATCGTCGCTGTGGCCCAACTCGCGCAGCGACCGCAGCATGAAATCCCAGCTATCGGGGGCATAACCCAACAGAAACTCGCGCACGGTCTCCGGATGCAAGCCCCGTTCCTCTTGCAAATATCGCCGAACGCCCGCAGCCGCCTCCCGCTGCAACTGTCGCTGAAAGAATTCAGCGGCGCTGGCCACGATGCCGCGCAAGTGCTCGACGCGGTCATCGCGGCTCTTCTGTTCCGGAGTCTGCGCCTTGAGTTGAACGCCGGCTTCATGCGCCAATTCCCGCAGCGCTTCTTTGAAATCCCAACCGTGCAACTTCTGGGCAAAGGTGAACAAGTCGCCGCCCTCGGCACAAGCGCCAAAGCAGTACCAGGTCTGCCGCTCCGGATTCACCACGAAGGACGGCGTCTTCTCGGTGTGGAAGGGGCAACAGGCTTTGTGGTTCCGACCGGCTTTTTTCAGCCCGGGCACAAAACGCTGCACATAGCTAACAATGTCGATGCGGGACTTGATCTCGTCCGTCACGGACACGAACCAACGCTCCTCAATAAATTGGCAACTAGATTATAGTGGCGAGTATAGACATCTACCGCTGGTTTCGCCAAACATTGGATGATTCAAACAAGGGGTCCGCCAGTGCATGAGCGGGAGAACTCTCCCAGGCCGCCGCGACTGCTATAGCCAATGCGGCTCGACCCTAAAAATTCTCCAACTGGCTGAGGTCCGCCTTGCTGTCCTGCATCGCGCTGATGAGCTGCAGCAAGGCGATTCGGTTATTGCGCAGCGCGACATCGTCCGTATGCACCAGCACGTTATCGAAGAACGCGGTCACCGCCGGCGTCATCGTCTCGAAGGCAGACAGGAATTTGTCGACATTCGCCGATTCGTTGAGTCGGCCGGCTGCGTCAAGATAGGCTTGATTAAGGTCGCGTTCCGCCGGTTCAGCGAAAAGCTCAGCACTCACCTGCCGGTCCGTCTCATTCTTCGTGATTCGAACGCAGCGGGCAAAGCTATCGAGTATCAATTCCCAATTGTCGCTGTTCACCCATGCCGCCAGTTCTGATACGCCTTTGATCGCGCCCGCTGGATTGTGGGCCTGCTCCGTTAAGACGGCTCTGATGACATCGCGAGGCGCGGAAGTCTTGTCAATCAGCCAACCGTCCAGGCGAGTCTTGACGAATTCAAACGCCTGCTGTCGTATTCCCGCGTCCACCGGCACAGGTTGGCTATGCGCGACTCGCCTGATTAGCGCGCGCAGGTCACTTGTCAGATTAGCTTCCGCAAGAATTCGAATGATACCGAGAGCGGCGCGGCGCAGTCCGAATGGATCCGATGTCGACTTCGGCGCCAGCCCTACCGCGATCAGCCCAACCAGACTGTCCAGCTTGTCGGCCAGCGCCAGCAATTGCCCCGCGCTCGAGGCCGGCAGGGCATCGTCGGCGCCTTCCGGCAGCCAGTGTTCGCGTATCGCACTGGCAATCGCCGGGTCCATCCCTTCCCGCAAGGCGTATTCGCGCCCCATGACGCCTTGCAAAGAGGTCATCTCAACGACCATGCTCGTCGCCAAATCGGCCTTGGCCAGCTTCGCCGCCTCCCCCGCCACGTTGATGCTGGCCGCGTCAAAACCAAGCAGTTCGCCCAAGTCTTGAACGGTCCCGGCGACGCGGTCATTTTTGTCACGCATCGAACCCAGCTTCGCCTGAAACGTGAGCGTCTCCAAGCGCGGCAAATAGTCGCGCAGCGGCTTCCTGACATCTGCGTCGTAGAAAAAGCGCGCATCTGAAAACCGGGCGCGGAGAACCTGCTCGTTGCCGTGAATTACCTTGTCAAGGTGTTCGCTGTCTCCGTTACGCACAGCGATGAAGGAGTTCATCAGTTCGCCCGCTCTGTTTTCGACGGCGAAATAGCGCTGGTGCTTGCGCATAACTGTGACCAGAACATCGCGCGGCAAGTCAAGGAAATCGCGGTCGAATGTACCGAGCAGAGCCGTCGGCGCTTCCACCAGGTTTGTTACTTCCGCCAGAAGGGCGTCGTCTTCCGCTATTAGCCCGCCGATTTCCGCCGCTAAACCGTCAATTTGCCGCCGGATGCCGCCGTGCCGATTGGCGTAATCGAGTTCAATACCTTGCTCACTTAAACTGCGCTCATAACCGCCGCAGCCATCCGCCTCGATCGTCGGCGAACCCAGAGGACGCAGCCCGCGAGTCTCATTCCCGCTCGCGACGCCGGCGTAGTCAAAGGGAATCAGCTCGTCGCCGTACAGCGCCACGATCCAGCGGATCGGACGCGAAAAGACAAGGCCCGAGCTATTCCAGCGCATCGACCGGCCGAATTTCAGCCCGGCGATAAAGTCCGGCAGCGCTGCCGCCAGCGCTTCCGTTGTCGGCCCTCCCTCGTTATGCACAACCGCGGTGACATAAGTGCCGCCGTCCAAATCTTTGACCACCAGGTCTGCGACTTCCACGCCTTTGCCGCGGGCGAATCCCATTGCGGCTCGCGTCGGTTGACCATCGGCGTCATAGGCGCGCTCGGCGGGCGGGCCTTTGGCGATGAATTCCTCGTCGGTCTGGCGCGGCATCACTTGGCGTGCAATGGTTACGATGCGGCGCGGCGTGGTATGCACCTCAATCCCGGAGTGTGACAATCGCAGTTCGTCAAACAGGGCCGGCGCGGAGACCTTCGCCTGCCGCAGGGCGTCGGCCACATCGTCAGCCGGCATCTCCTCCACGCCGATCTCGATCAAAACATCAGCCGCTTCCGTCGGCGCCGGCGGCATCTCACCGGCCGACTGCAGCGCCGCGCCCGGCCACTTCTGCGCCATCTTCATCAGCGGATAGCCCAGCGCCTCGCGCTGCACCACATACTGTTTCGCGATCGTCCGCGTCATCTCCCGCATGCGCCGGAAGTAATTCGCCCGCTCGGTCACGCCGATCGCGCCGCGCGTATCCAGCACATTGAAGAGATGACTGCATTTCAGCACGTAATCATAAGCCGAGATCAGGGCGTCGCCTTCCAGCGCCCGCGCATATTCGCGTTCGTATGTGTCGTAGACCAGCTTCAAGGCGCCCACATCGGCCACATCGAAATAGTAGCGGCAATGCTCTACTTCTTCGCTGAACATCACATCGCCGTAGCTGACGCCATCAAGCCAATCGATATCCCAGGCCGAGTCCACCCCTTGCAGCGCCAGCACAATCCGTTCAACCCCGTACGTGATTTCGACGCTGACCGGATCGAGCGTCATACCGCCCGCCTGCTGGAAATAGGTGAACTGCGTAATCTCTTGCCCGTCCAGCCAAACTTCCCAGCCCAGCCCCCAAGCGCCCAAGGCCGGCGACTCCCAATTGTCCTCGACAAAGCGAATGTCGTGCTGGCGGGCTTTGATGCCCAGCGCTTCCAAGGACGCCAAATAAAGCTCTTGCGGATCGCCCGGGTCCGGCTTCAATATCACCTGATACTGATAATACTTCTGCATCCGATTGGGATTCTCGCCAAAGCGACCGTCATCGGGTCTGACCGTGGGCTCAACATAGGCCACCCGCCAGGGCTCGGGCCCCAGCACGCGCAATGTCGTCGCCGGGTTGCCCGTGCCGGCGCCCAGCTGAACATTGTATGGCTCCCAGATCAGGCAGCCTTGCGCCGCCCAGAATTGGTGCAGTTTCAAGATGACCTGCTGGAATGTCAGAGCAGACGACATTACCTATCCTTGACGTGTTTCTTGTAATTGATGGTGGCGGTCATTATATGAGCGAAGAAATGAATTAACGAGGGCGGCACGCGCATGTAGAAAGGCGGCTCCGGGCAGGGGGCGCCAGTCAAGGTTTCTCCACCGCTTGGCTCATTCGCCCTCAGGCTCTGTTTCCAGCTCCGGCTGCTTCGCCAATTCATCGTGTTTGAGGTTCTTGAAGGTGTTGAATATCGTGTCGCGCACCAGGACAATGTATTCGGCATCGGAGGACTTCAGCACGATGTCGCCATCGTCCGTCGCGGCGCCGAAGGTCAAGTTGTAAGTCGCCTCCGTGAACTCGAGCTCCGCTTCGACGCTCGTGTCCGCAGTCGCTTCAGCCTCGCCGCTTTCATCGGCTTCCGTCGTCTCATCTTCGACAAGCTGACGATACTTGACCTCGACCAGCACTTCCGCCGCGTCCAGCCCGTACTCCTCCAAAGCCGCCAAGCCCAGCGGCTCAAGCATTCGTATGCTCGCCGCGTTCCTGAGGATTATGGGCATCTTTGTATCTTCGAATTCCTCGCTATCGTTCAAGCCGTCATAGGTCCAGTCCTCGCCATCGCGGAGGAAAGTGAAGCTGCCCGCTGCATTCTGTACGTGAATCTCCAGCACATCGTCCAAGGGCACGTTCACGTAGTTGGCATCCAGCCAGGTGGATACTTGCGTCGACAGTTCCCATGAGTTGAGCCCGCCCCCCAGGTAAACATCGTTCTGTTCTGCGCGCCGCGCATAGACGGTGTCGACGCCGCCACTGCCACCCAGGTAGAGCAGCGCGCTGGCTGCGGCAGTTTCAAGCTCGATGCGACGGCGGAAGTCGTCGTCTTTCACCTCGAGCCGGGCGAAATTGGCCGGATTCGACGCAACCAGACGCCGTGTATCCAGGCCGGCCAGCTTGCTCAATACCTCCTCGACTTTCTCGCTGTGCAGCGGGAAGTCATCGGCATCGGGCAGGACCCAGCCCGCTTCCCGCCGCGCGAAGGTCATCTCATTAGCGAGGTCGTCCGCGATCGTGATTCGCTCTACTTCAGCCGCCATCACATCCGCGAGCAGCGGCTGAACCCCTCGTCCTTCCGTCCCGCCTGCAATCAGCGCCGAGACGGCGAGCAAGATGATCTGCAGCGCCAACAGGCCGGCAAGGGAAAGATTGCTCCGGTTCAACATCAGGCTTCTCCTTCGCTCAATTCATCCGAAGGGGCGGCAGACTCCAGCCCAGGCGGTATCAATTGAATCGGCTGCTCGGCGCGCCGCTGAACCTGCCAGAAGCCGCCGATCAAAATCAAGCCGACGATAGCCACCGCATAGTTGATCCAAATCCAGCGGTTCTGCGCGCCTTCATCAATCGGCGGCAGGATGCGCGCGGCACTGCCCCGGCTGCGGATCGACGCCAGCGATACGTCTTCGGTGAACCAATCTATGGCGTTGGCAAAGAATTGCAGGTTGCTGAAGAATCGATCGCCACCGAAATTCGCCGAAATCTGATAGACGTTGTCATTCACGAACTCGGCGCTGCCCAAGACAATCAAACGCGTATTGTTCGGCGAGCGTTCAATGAGACCCAAGCGGGGCGTTTCTTCGTCCTGCTCGCCGGCGCCGGCCTCAGCATCAGCCTCGAAGGGAGACAGTCGGTCCACAAAGGCGCTGTCGAAGGAGCCCTCGACCGCGACCGCCAGCGGGATCGACCCCAACTCTTCGCCGACCGGGAAGCCGATCTCCGGATATGACTCCAGGTCCGGCAGCGGATTCGCCACGGTCGTTTCCCAGGCGGCATCACTAGAGCTGGCCAAGGTCGTCACCTGCGCCTCCGTTGATGCGGACTCGTCGACCCTCACGGGCGACGTCCAGCTCATCGTCAGCAGGGGCAGCCCCTTTACCACCGGGCTGTCGAAGTCCATCTTATTCGGACGCACATCGACGAAGAATGGATAAGCCAGCGCCTGAATCTCGCTGACGACCATATCGCCCAGGTCGCGCTGGACCTGCAATGGGAAAGGCGCATTCTGATAATCCATCACCAGGCTGTCTTCGATGATGATGCCATAACTCTCGAGCATCTCTTCAATGCCATCTTCGTTGACATCAAGCAGCAAGTTGCCGACGTAGGGATCGATGCCGAGACGGTAATGCCCGGCCGCAGCAATCACCGAACCGCCGCGCATAATGTATTGGTCGATAGCGTAGCGCTGTTTGTCGGTCAAACCATGCGGCGACAGCAGAATCAAGACATCAACGTCCGTCCCGACCTGGCCCTCATCCAGCGATACCCGGCGCAATTCGTAATTCTCGCGCAGCGACTCTTCCAGGATGCTGTATTGCTGGAGACTGGGCAACTGCTGCCCAAACTGATCGGTCGATGCCGGCGGCGGCGTCCACAAGCCGACCACCTTGAGGAAGCCGGAAGACGAGCGCTTCAATGACGATTCAATAGCGTTGCGAATCTCGACGCGGCTGAACTCGCCAGCGGGATAAACAACCTGAATGTCATCGCCCGCTTCGATCACAAGATGCAGATAGAAGGTCTCGGCGGCGAAGAAACTCGTCGCCACCGGCTGGATCTGATAGCGATCAAACAGGTCTTGCTCGTTGATAGCAGCATCGGGTTGAGACATATCGACGACTTCGAATGTGACTTCGGCCGGATTGGCATCGGCGATTTCCCGCGCCACCTCCTGCATCGTCTCATTGACCTCGAGCATCATCTCGGGCAGAGAAGCCGACGAGACATAAAGGGTCAGCCGCGCCGGCGTTTCCAGGGCAGCCAAGACGGCGTCAAGACTTTGGAATCCATAGACGGCGCGCTGTATCGTGCTCGTCAAGTCGTATTCCAGGTTGCGCAGCCGGATCTCGACGCCGAAGGGCGTATCAACTACTTCAATGAGATCGTAAAAGCTGAGCGTCGCCGTCTGGTCGCCATAGGAAATCAAGACATCGAAATACACATTGACCAGTGACACGCCGCCGCGGTCGCTCACTTGCAGCGGCGTCGGCCGGATGCCATAGACCTGATTCGCCTCCCGCTCCAATTCCGGATTGGTCAAGGGATCGACAAACTCCAATTCCAGCTTGCCCGCAGCCGCCAGCTGATACTCGCGCAAGCTGTCCTGTATCCGGGGCACAAGCGGCGCCAAAGCCGGATGGCTCTCTTCGCTGAAGTAGCCGCGTATCAGCAGCGGCTCGCCCAAGTTCGCCAGCAGATTCTTCGTCGCATCGGACAAGCTGTATTCGCTATATTGCGTCAAATCAATGCGGGCGGCGCTGAAGGGCGCGATCAAAAGATTCAGCGCCAACAGGTTCGCGCCAATCAATAGCAAGCTGACGCGCCCATTCAAGCGATGCGCGCGCAAATGCGCCCCGACGCTCCAACGCTTGCTATCGAGCGAGAGGATATTCATGGCCAGGAAGAAAACCGTCAGCGAAAGATAGTAAACCAAGTCGCGAAAGTCGATCACGCCACGTTCGATACTCTCGAAGCGGCTGCCCGTGCCAAACTGCCGCAGCAGATCGCCCATCGTCGCGCCAAAGAAGTCAGTGATCACCGGCGACCCGACGGCCTGAAACAAGCCGCATATAACCGCAGTGCCGATTAGGGCCACCAGTTGATTGTCCGTTCGAGAGGAAACAAACATGCCGATCGCGATATAACTTGAGGCGAGCAAAAGCGCCGCCATATACCCGCCGATGACCGGTCCCCAATCCAGATTGCCCAGCGACGCCACCGTTATCGGCAAGAAAAGCGTCAAACCCAGCGCGACCGCAACCAAGGCCAGCGCTGAAAGGAATTTGCCCGCGACCAGCTCAACCAGACGTACTGGCATCGTCAACAGCACCTGCAAATTGCCGCTCTCTTCTTCGCGGCTCCACAGGTGCATGGTCAGCGCGGAAACCAGGAAGATCATCAGCAGCGGCATCCAGGCGAAGAGCGCGCGCACGTCAGCGATGCCGCGGGCGAAGAAAGAATCGACCCAGAAGAATACGAACAGCGTCAGCACCAGGAATACGCCGACGAATATCAGCGCCATCGGCGAACCAAAGTAGAGCTTAAGCTCCTTGCCAGCTACAGAGAATATCTTGCGCATGCTTTGCCCCTAGGCCTTAGTCGCCAAATGATTGAAGAAGCGCTCCAGAGTGACCGTATCGCGCCGCAGCTCGCGCAGGGCCCAATTCCGGTCGCGGGCGACGGCGTATATCCGCGGCGTGATTTCGGCCGACCCGTTGATGCGATAAGCCGGATAGTCATCCAAAGACCGGAAGCGCTGGATGGTCTCGACGCCGTCCAGCGCGGCCAGCGCCCCCTCGACATCGTCGCTGTCGCTCTGCAAGACCAGCGTCGCGTCATTGCTCATGCTCAGTTCGCTCAATCGCTGGTCGGCTTTCACTTCGCCGTTGATGATGATAATCACGCGGTCGCAGATCGCCTCCACTTCCGACAAGATATGCGACGAAAACAGAATTGTGCTTTCCTGCGCCAGGGACTTGATCAAGGCGCGGATCTCGACAATCTGGGTCGGATCCAAACCAACCGTTGGTTCATCCAGAATCAAGAATTGCGGTTTGTGCAAGATCGCCTGCGCCAGACCCAGCCGCTGCCGCAAGCCCTTGCTCAGCGAGGCAATCGGCCGCGTCAAGTAATCCTCCAAGCCGGCGCCATAGACCGCATCCGAGAGCAATCCAATATAGGCCGATGCCGGCAGCGCCCGCAAATCGGCGATCATGCCGAGATAGGCCTGCACCGATAGCTCCGGATATAGCGGCGTATTCTCTGACAGATAGCCGATCTTCGCCTGCACCGCCTGCAATTCGCGCAGGACATTCAAGCCATCGATCTCGACGACGCCTTCATCGGGATGCAGAAAACCAGTGATGATCTTGATCGCTGTCGATTTGCCCGCGCCGTTGGGACCGAGCAAGCCGACGATCTCGCCCGGCTGAATGTCGAAGCTGACGCCGCGCAGCGCCTCAATGTTTCCGTAATTCTTGGTGATGTTATGCACATGTATCACAGGCTATGCCTTTCCCAGACTCTCGATTCCCAACTGCCCAGCGTAAGTCGGCGCATGCATCAGCCAGGTTTTGACAGGACGATGATATCCGGAATCACTTCGCGAGCCATCTTAGAAAGCCCAGACAAGAAATCCATAGGAAAATCTTTAACTTTCTGTAAATTATCGCTCGTTTAGTCAGCGAGGCTCTCGACGCTTGTCTCCGCGAGCACCTCCAGATAATGCGCCTGGGGGAACTGCGCGCCGCCGGCGTACAGCGCGTTAACCGTGCCCGCCGCCACACCCCGCCTCAGCGCCTCCGCCAGATCCGCCCCATCCGCGAGCGCCGTCACGATGCCGGCATGCAGGCAGTCGCCGCTAGCCACGGGATCCAGCGCTTGTATGACGGGCGGCGTCCCTTTTACCGCCAGGCTTTCCGAAACCAGAAGCGCCCCCTCAGCGCCCAAAGAAATGACAACAATTTCGATCCCGCTCGTATTCATACCCCGCGCCAAAGCGACGATGTCGTCCTGCGTTTTCGCTTCAGCACCCAAGGCTTCCAGCAACTCCTCACGATTGACTTTGATCGCGTAAGGTTTCGCCAGGATCGCATTCTTCAGCCAGCGCTTGCTGCTATCCACCCATAGGCGAGCGCCCATCATCTTCGCCCGTTCGATCAAGTCCGCCGGCGCGTCCGCCGGGGCGCCCAAGGGCAAGCTGCCGCACAAGCAAACCGTGCGGGCATGCTCGCGCTCCACGACCTGGCAAATGTCGTCAGCCAGGGCGGTCCAGTCTCCCGGCGCGATCTGGCCCGATTCGTTGATCACTGTCGAATTGCCATCCGGCGTCGCGATGATTGTGCAAGTCCGCGTCTCGCCGGCGAATCTCGTCCAAGCTGCCCGATAGCCGTCTTCCTCCAGCATCGCCGCAATTGTCCTACCGGTGTGCCCGCCCAACAAGCCCATCGCCAATGCGCGACCGCCCAGAATCTCGATCGCTCGCAGCACATTCAGCCCCTTGCCGCCCGGCACGGCGATCGCGTTTGGGATGCGCGAAATATGACCGATGGCGAAATCCGGCACGACCAAAGTACGGTCCAGCGCCGCGTTCGGCGTCACGCAGATTATCGTCTCACGCTGCATAGCTGTCTCTTACGGAAGCATGTCCAACGCAGACATTATACTAAGGCGCCTGTCTCATCAAGACGACGCTTCACCAACGCTCTTGCGCCGAATCGACCAAGCGGCGTCCCAAGCTCTTTCAGGTCGCTGGAATTCCCTGTACCATGAATCTATAGTTTCTTGCCAAGCGAAGCGCTCAATGACCCTTTTTGGCCGGCTGGACATCACCTACCCTGATGGCAAACGAGAACAGCACCAGTTGCGCGGCTCCCGGATTACCGTTGGCAGCGCGAGCGCCTGTACCGTTCAACTCGCGAATAAATCCGTAGCCGATATCCATTTTCGTCTGGAGGCCGGCGACGGCGGCGTAACCATCACCGATCTCGACTCGGCCGCCGGCACAGTCGTCGATGGCCAGCGGATTCCAGCAAACAGGCCGAGGCCGCTGGCCGATACCACACGCATCGCAATCGGCGCGCTGCAACTCACCTTTTACAAGCACAGTGACAGCCCCACGATATCAATACCAGCGCTGAGCGAAATGACACAGCCCGCTTCCGCCGGGTTCCGCGCCCACCTTGAAAACGATCAAGCGACAGTCTTCCCCGCATCAAACATCACTGTGCCGTTAAGCATCACCAACACGAGCGATAGAGACGCTGAGTTTCGGGTCGAAGCCTCAGGACTGCCGGACAATTGGATCAAACCGAAAAATCTCGCCTTTCCACTGCCGGCGCGGGAAGCGACCCAGCTTCAGTTTCTCATCAAACCCGATCGCCGTTCCGATATTCCGCCGCAGACCTTTCCATTGCATATACAGATTACCCGGCTGGACGAAACGCAACAGGTTCTGCGCCTCGTCGGCACGATTGAACTGGGCGGCTTCGGCGGTCTCAGTCTCGCGGTTGATCCCCCCGTCTGTAAGGATAAGGGCAGCTTCCAGCTATACCTCTTCAACCAAGGCAACGAAGCGCTTAGCCTGGTACTCGAATGCAGCGATCCCGATTCCAAACTCGACATTCAACTCAGCCAAACCGCGCTGACTTTGCCCCCCGGCGGGCGCTCTCAAGTAGCCGGCACTGTAAGATGGCGCCGGCGTCCTTTGCTGGGCGACAAGCGCGAACAGCCTTTCATCCTCCTCGCCAAAGCGAAGAACCCCACCGGCTATCGCGTGCCGCTCCCCGCGAGCGTTAGCGTGACGCCAGTCGCCTCGAGGCGGCTCGCCGCGTCGCTAGCGGCCATCTTCTTCGCGCTCATCGTCGCAGCCGCGCTGATTATCTTCCAGCCGCCCGCGCCGGTGATCACAGACATGTCTCTTTCCGGCTCCCAAGTCGCGCAAGGCACGCCGGTGCAGATAAGCTGGAGCGCCGAGCACGCGCAGCGCTACGTCATCGAAGTCGATCGCGTTCCCATCGCCGAATTACCTGGCGACGCTTCAGCCTACACCTTGGATACGCGGGAATACAGCGATCCCGTCGGCATCGCCTTGATCGCCCAGGGTGGCGAAACGACCGTCATAAGGTCACGCAGCCTGGACATATACAAACCCGTTGCAGTCAACCGCTTCTATACCGACCGAACATCAATGCTGCGCAACGTAATCGGCGGCCTGACCGTACGCTGGGCGGTCGAAGGCGCGGTGTCGCTCGACGTCGCCGGCCCTCTTGACTTCGACATCGTAGGCGAATCGCGCGCTTCCGATTCCAGCGGTGAACTCATGCTGCGCGGCGCGCCGCTCGCTGACTTTGAGATCCTGCTCAGCGCCAGGGATGAGATAGGCAATATAACCCGACGCGCAATTCAAATCGCCATCCGCGACCCCGAATGTTCGCCACACAGCGATACCCTGCTTTACGCCGGTCCCGACGCGCGCTACGCCCCGGTAAGCATCGCCGTGGAGAATGTTCCTGTTTTGGTTCATGGTACAAATGACAGCAGAGATTGGCTGCAGGTGGAATTGGCCAGCGGACAAATCGGCTGGGGCAATTACAGCAGATTCTTCTGCCAGGGCTTTGCGCCCGCGGCCCTCGCGCTTATCACCGACGTACCAGCATTGCCGACCGCAACCGCCACTCCCGCGCCGACAGCGACGCCAAGCCCGACCCCATCCCCAACTTCCGCTGTCGCCTTCACCCCATTCCCCACACCGAACCCGACAGTTGTCGAACCATAGCCGCGTTGCCTCGTCTATTTGTCCTGTTTCTCCAGCGGGTAGCCTTCGCGTTCCCAGTATTCAACGCCGCCGATCATTTCTTTCACGGCGTAGCCGAGCTGCGTCAGCTTCAGCGCCGCCTTTGCAGATCCGTTGCAGCCAGGTCCCCAACAGTAGACGACAAATAGCGTATCACTGGAGTAATCCACCATGCCTTGCTTGTTGATGCGGCTATGCGGCAGGCTGATCGCGCCAGCGATATGTCCCTCTGCATAATCTTCAGCGCTGCGCACATCGAGGATGACAAAGCCGTCGACTCAGTTCTCTATATCAAAATGAACATCGGCGGGATCGGTCTCGAAGCGTAACTTGCCAGCAAAATGCTCTTCCGCTCGCGCATCAGCAATCGCCGGCGCTTTGCTCACTTGCGAAATAGATTCCGAGCGCATAGCCTTGTTTCCTCCCACATATACGGATAACTTATCTTGCGCGAAGATTCTCGCTGGAGCGTGTCCGAATCTCCGCAAGATGATTTCAGCATTTCCGAAGGCTTGACATGAAACTCCTTCATTTGCGAACTTTGGTCACAGTCGCAGACCAGTCCAGCATTACCCGCGCAGCTCGCAAGTTGTCGCTGGCGCCATCAACCGTCAGCGCCCACATTGCCGCGCTTGAAAACGAATACGAGGTACAACTCTTCATCAGACTGCACAATGGGGTTCGCTTGACCGAAGCCGGGACTTCGCTTGAAAGACAGGCTCGGCAAGTTCTTGCCGCCGTCGCCGAATTTGAAACAATAGCGCGATCCTGCCGCGCGCAAGTGACTGGCAACTTGCGCCTGGCGCTAAGCGTGTCGGAGCCTCTCTTTGACCTCTCGGCATTCTCGCGCCGCCTGAGCCGCCAATTCCCAGGTGTAGACCTGCAACTGTCTCGCGATGAGTCCCAGCGCATACTAGACTCGCTTAAGCAGGAAGACTTGGACATGGGCATCGTTTATGGCAGAGACTTCGACGCGCATATCTTTTCACAGCATCTTGGCCAAGCCGAACTGGTCCTTGCCTTGCCGAAGCTTTGGTCGGGCGAGCTTTATGGCGCCCGCAAATCACTCGGCGAGCTGCCCTGGATCAACACCGGGGCGGCCTGCCCCTATCAACAAATAATTGAAGAGTTCTTCGCCAAGCTCAACATCAATCCGCCACAATATCTGCGCGCTGACGACAACCGAACTCGCCGACAGCTTGTCGCCGGCGGCTTGGGTGTATCTCTTCTTGAGCGTCACGAAGCTGAACATCCGCACATCGTCGTTGGCAACTTCGAGCCTCTGTTCTGCGACTATTCGCTTGTCTGCCTCGCGCATCGCCAATTCGAGCCAGTGATCACAGTCGCCCGCGACTTGATTCTGAGCTTGTCCGAGCCTGACTGATTACAGCAGGTTTCACCTGCTTCGAGTTGCTCATTGCGGCGCATCAGAAAACTTGGCTCAACCTAACAATTGTCAGCGCTATACCACTCACGTATAATGATCGTTTCAGTGAAACCTAGTGAGCAGGAATCCGAACCCTTCATGAGCAACAGACCGCCCGTCTTTCCTTTCACTGCCATAGTCGGCCAGGACATGATGAAACTCGCGCTGGTCCTCAACGCCATCGACATGCGCATCGGCGGCGTTCTCATCCGCGGCGAAAGGGGCACCGGCAAATCAACCGCGGCTCGGGCCCTAGCGGCTCTCTTGCCCGAAATCAATGTCATTGCCGATTCGCCCTTCAATGACGACCCGGCGCACCCCGAATCCTGGTCGGATTTCGCTCGGGGTAAATATGAAGACTGCCCCGAGATCCCGACATCGCGGCGGCGCATCAGCTTCGTCGACTTGCCGGTCAGCGCTACCGAAGACCGTGTTGTCGGCACGCTGGATATTGAAAAGGCGATCCAATTCGGCGAACGGCATTTCGATACCGGCGTCCTCGCCAACGCCAATCGCGGCATCCTGTACGTAGACGAGATTAACCTGCTCGATGACCACATCGTCGATCTGCTGCTCGATAGCGCCGCTATGGGCGTGAACATCGTCGAGCGCGAAGGCATCAGCTTCAGCCATCCGGCGCGCTTCATCCTGGTCGGCACGATGAACCCCGAAGAAGGCGACTTGCGGCCGCAGTTGTTGGATCGCTTCGCCCTCTCCGTCGATGTGACCGGCATCAAAGGCGCAACCGAACGCATCGAGATCCTCGAGCGCCATATCGCCTACGAGAACGATCCGCTCGACTTCAAAGCCGAGTGGGATCCGGTTGATCAGCAGCTCTCGCAGCGCATCGCCGCCGCGCGTGAAATCATCGATCTGGTCACGCATGCCACGCAAGATCTGCGCGTCATCGCCAGCATCAGCAGCGATTTGCGCATTGATGGCCACCGCGCGGATTTGGTCATTCTTAAGGCCGCCCGCGCTCATGCCGCCTTCGAAGGCCGAACCGCCATTAACGACCGCGATATCACCATCGCCATTCGCTTGACCATTCCGCATCGCCTGAAACGCGGACCCTTCAGCGATGCCCAAGCCGATCTCAACGCCGTCGAAGCCGCCGTTGATGAGAAGCGTCAGGAAATCGGCGAAGGCGAAGAAGAAGAATGCGAATTCAGCGAGAACAGCGACGAGCAAGCGGCGCAAACTAAAAAAAAAGTGAGTCTCTAAGCGGCGAAGGCGAACCGCAAGAGCAGGAACTCGGCCAGACCGAGGCCGCGCCGCAAGACGTCTTTCCCAGCGCTGACGCTCGCTGGTGGGAAGGCGGGCAGCAGGTCGAATCCAAAGCCGAATTCGAAACGCGGAAACTCAACACCCAGCTCGACCGCATGACCCGCCGGCAATCGGGTCGCCGCTCGACCACGCGCACCGATCGCAAACGCGGGCGTTATGTCCGCGCCAAACAAGCCGGCGAAAAACCGCGTGATATCGCCTTTGACGCCACCCTGCGCGCCGCCGCGCCATTTCAAGTCGAGCGCGTCGAACAAAAGCAGGAAACGGGTATGGCCTACGCCCTGCGCAAAACCGACCTGCAAGAAAAGGTGCGCGTCCGCAAAGCCGCCAACCTGATCATGTTCACCGTTGACGCCTCCTGGAGCATGGCCGTCTCCGAGCGTATGCAAGCGACCAAAGGCGCCATCATGTCCCTGCTGACCGACGCCTATCAGCGGCGCGACCGCGTTGGCTTAGTCGTCTTCCAAAAGGATCGCGCTTCCCTCGTCCTGCCGCCGACCAATTCCGTCGTCCTCGCCAAGCAAGCCATGGCCGATATCCCCGTCGGCGGGAAGACGCCACTCTCCGCCGGCCTGCTGCTGACCTACGAAGCCGTCATGCGCGAGAAGAACCTCAATCCCGATGTCATGCCCATGATGATCCTGCTCACCGATGGCGCCGGCAACGTCTCCATCAGCGATTCGATCTCGCCGCAGGAAGAGGCGCATTCCATCGCGCGCCGGATCCACGAAGCCGAAATCCGCACCGTCACGATCAATATGGAGCATGTCGCCTTCGATCAGGGCCTGGCGCAGCGCCTCGCCGATCAACTGGGCGGACCCTGCTACACGCTCGCTCAAATCCGCGCCGACAACTTGCTCAATACCGTCCGCGCCGAGATGGACAAGATGTAGCGCGGATGACTTTTCACCTCTGATCTGGTGTTCGATATAGCGTAGGAGCGACCTGTCAGGTCGCCCGCTAACTTCAACAACTCTGTTGCGATATAATGGCTTTGTACGCTGAAGGCAGGCAAAAGCAAATGAACCGAATCCGCGTCACCAAACTCGCCGGCAGTCCCTACGATATGGGCTACGCGCACGGCCAGCGCTTCCACGACGAAATCCACATGTTCACCGAAGAGCGCGTCCGCCTCAGCCAGGACGAGAATTGGACGGGCCACAATCTGTCTCGTGATGCCGTCATCGCCCTGGCCGAAGCCTGCGTCGCCGAGCACCAAGCCTACGCGCCCGACCTGATGGATGAACTGCAGGGCATGGCCGACGCCACCGGTTTGAGCCTCGCCGAATTGGTCATCAACAATGGCTTCACCGACTTCGTCGATGTCGTCTACAACCTGGGTGATATCACTGTTCCCGCGGTCGCGCCGCCGCTCGTCTCGGACAATTGCACCGCCTTCATGGTGCCGGGCAGCCGCAGCGCCGATGGGGCGGCCTTCTTCGGCCAAACCTGGGACATGCACGCCTCGGCCACACCCTACGTCATTCTGATCCACGGCCAACCTGACGGCGCGCCCGAATTCCTGACCTTCACCATCACCGGCTGCGTCGGCATGATCGGCATGAACAGCGAAGGCATCACCGTTGGCATCAACAACCTCATGGCGGCAGATGGCCAGATCGGCGTCACCTGGCCCTTTGTCGTCCGTAAAATCTTGGAGCAAGACGATCTCGAATCCGCATTGACATGTCTCACCGGCGCAAAGCTCGCCGGCGCTCACAATTATATGCTGATGGACAAGCATGGCCGGGGCTACGAAGTCGAAGCGATGTCCACTTCACAATACATCCACGAACTATCCGACGAAACTATCACGCACACCAATCACTGCCTCGTCCAGCAAAACCTGGATGTCGCCCGCGAACGCCCGCCCGATTCCCGGAACAGCTCGGAAAATCGCCTCCGCCGCGCCCGAGAGCTGCTGGCCAAGTCTGATGTAACGATCGATGATTTGATGGCTTTGACGCGTGATGATGTTGCTATATGCACGCGTCCCGAGCCGCCTATGCACGTCGAAAGCTGCGGCGCCGCCATCATGCGCCCCGCCACCGGAGAATTCTGGTCGGTCTGGGGCATCCCCGCCGATAACGAATACGAGCGCTTCGTTGTCTGACTCGCCGCGCCTCAGCGCCCATATACGCGATCAATTAGTCGCCCCTTCCACGCCAAGCTCTTCTAGCCCGGCGTCAAATGCGCCTTGGCAACTGAATCGCGCACCTGAATAAGCCCCTCTATATTGCAATGGAGAGGGGTTTGGGGTGAGGTTGCCAGATGGCCGAAAAAACATTTTCCCCGGTCATTGCCGTCCAAGCTGCATCCAGCTATTTTAGGCAATCTGTACGAATTAACTGGACAGATTTCCTACATCATGTACAATGATATTGACGGGATTACGCAGGAGATAAGACATGCGCATCGGTATCCCCAAGGAAATCAAAGTCGAAGAACACCGCGTCTCGCTACCGCCCTCCGCTGTGCGGGAATTGGTCAGGCGCGGACATGCCGTCCTGCTGGAATGCGGCGCGAGCGCGGAAAGCGGCTTTCTGGACGGTGAATATGCCGGCGCCGGCGCAGAACTGATTGAATCGGCGGAAGCCGTCTGGGCACAAGCCGACATGATCATCAAGGTCAAGGAACCTCAACCGAGCGAGTACAGCTTTCTCCACCCTGACCTCATCCTTTTCACCTATCTTCATCTCGCAGCTGAGGAGGCGCTGACATACGCCATGCTCGAAAGCGGCGTTACCGGCATCGCCTATGAAACCGTCGAGGATAGTCAGGGTCGCCTTCCCCTGCTCGAGCCCATGAGCGAGGTCGCCGGACGCATGGCCGCGCAGATCGTCTCGCACTATCTGGAGCGGCATAAGGGCGGCCGCGGCGTCCTGATGGGGGGTGTGCCCGGCGTCGCCCCGGCGCATGTCGTCATTCTCGGCGCCGGCACCGTCGGCACAAACGCCGCCAAAATCGCGCTTGGTATGGGCGCGCGCGTCACCTTGCTCGATATCAACCTCGATCGCCTGCGTTATCTCGACGATGTCCTCGATGGCAAGCTGACCACGCTCTACTCCAACACCATCAACATCTCCCGGGCAATCCAAACCGCCGACGCCTTGATCGGCTCCGTCCTTATCGCCGGCGCGCGCGCTCCCATGTTGGTAACTCGGGACATGCTGCCATCTATGCCCGACGGCAGCATCATTGTTGATGTCGCTGTCGACCAAGGCGGCTGCGTCGAAACCACCCGCCCGACCACCCACAGCGATCCCACTTTCATCATTGACGGCGTGCTCCACTACGGCGTGGCCAATATGCCCGGCGCTGTGCCGCGCACCGCAAGTCTCGCCCTCGCCAACGCCACGCTGCCCTACGCCCTTAAAATCGCCGATTTGGGGATCACAGCGGCGCTTGACAAGGATCCCGCGCTCCGTCAAGGCTTGAACACCTTCGCCGGCAAGTGCACCCACTCCGCCGTCGCCGATACCTTCAATCTTGAATTTGTCGACCCGGAACGCGCCATCGAATGCGCCGCGCTCGATTCCCTGCTGCCGGTCTGAGAGCCCTGATACCACAGTCGCGTTAGCGAGGCAGGCTGGCGCAATTTAACATCTCAACCTTTCAGGCGTCGCCCCATTCTGCTATCTTTCGCCGCGAGTGCTATTCCTGTCGTCTTCAACCGATCAGCGCAATATGAGCCTGCATAAGAGACGCCTGGCATTCATAGCCGGGATGATTATTAGCGCCGCATTCTTGTTCCTCGCCTTCCGCGGGCTGCAGCCGGACCAGTTCTGGAACAGCCTCAGCGAAGTTGATCTGCCGCTTCTGATCTTCGCCGCGCTGTTCTATTGCCTCGCAGTCATCATCATCGCCTTGCGCTGGCAGTACCTCCTGCGGGCGGTGAAGCTCGTTCCTCTGCCCGCCCTCACGCAGATCGTCTTCATCGGCTATATGGGCAATAACGTCTATCCATTGCGCGCCGGGGACGCCCTGCGCATCGCCTTGCTACGCCGCAACCACGCTGTGCCGCTCGTGCGCGCCACCACCGTTGTCATCATCGAACGGCTCTTCGACGGCTGTGTCATGCTCGCCTTCATTTTATTCGGCCTGCTCTTCATCGATTTGCAGTCCGAGCCTATCAAAACCATCGTCGCTCTGACGGCGCCACTCTTCACCGTCGCCGTGCTGCTCGCCTTCTTTCTCGCGGCGAAGCCCAATCTGTTGCGAGGCATCGTTGATCTCGTGATCAAGGCGCTGCCCCAACGCGCCGGCAGCGCGATAGCTCGCTTGAGCGAAGACGTCATCGCCGGTCTCGAAGGCTTGCGCAGCCCCGTGAATCTTCTCGGCGCAGTCGTCAGTTCGTTTGTAACCTGGGGCGTCGAAGCCGGCGCCTACTGGATCGTGATCTTCGCCTTCGGCTTGGAACTGAACTACGCGGTAGCGCTGCTTTTGGTCGGCGCGGTCAACCTCGCCGGTCTCATTCCAGCGTCGCCGGGTCAGGTCGGCGTCAATGAATTTGTAGTCATCACGATATTGACCGCTTTGGGCCTTCCCACGGCCAGCGCCAGCGCCTACGCCGTCGTCACCCATCTTGTCATATGGCTGCCGCCGACGATCCTGGGTTTCACACTGCTCTTGCGTATGGGAATGGGCTGGTCGGATATTCGCTCCGCAGGCGAATCGGAGTCGCCGGCGCCGCTGGCAAACGATGTCTAGTTTATCCTCGCCCTAAACAGCGATCGCCGTGTCAAAATGCTTGATCAGGGGATCCAACTCCAGCCAGAAGTCTTCCGGAATTTGAAGCTCCGCCGCCGCCAAACTGCTCTCCGCTTCCTCAGGCACACGAGCGCCGGGAATCGTCGACGCCACTTGCGGGTGCTGCGTACACCACTGCAGCGCCACCGCCAACATGGACACTGAGAAGCGAGCGCACAGCTGCTGAATCTTGGCAACGTGATCAAGACAAGCCTGGCTGAAGCGCCGATTCAAGTAAGCTGTATCCGATAGCGGTCCGGTCGCCAGCAAACCGCGTTCGAGCGGCGTCGCCGCCACCAGGCCGACATCGTGCTCGGCGGCCGCAGCAAAAATCTCTCGCTCAGCTATTTGGTTGATCAAACTCCAAGAATCCGCCATCACCGCCGCGTCGAACTCGCCGGTCTTGATGTATCCCAAATTGGTCGCCGGGTCATTCGAGGCGGTTCCGATGTGACGCAGCAGCCCCTGCGCCTGCAAATGCCGCAAAGCGCCGAGCGCGCCGTCATCGGCCAGCACACGCTCCATCGGCTGCCCCATGGCGTCATGTACATAGACAATATCAATGCTCTCAAGACCCATGCGCTCGAGACTGTCATGCACGCTGCGGACGTTCGCGTCAAAGCTGAAATCGTAACCCTCGTGACTGCGGCCGGCCTTGGTCGAAATCGTGATCTTGTCTCTGGCCTTCGGCCGCCGGCGCAGCGCCTCGCCGATCATGGTTTCGCTGACGCTGCGGTTATAGAGCACAGCCGTATCAAAGAACGCGCAGCCCGCGTCTATCGCCGCCACCAACGTCTCGACGCCCAACTCAAAGTCGACCGGATTTGGGGCATCTTCGGATTCGCTAACGGTCTCGTTTTGAGTTGGGATGCCAGTGAAGGCGGTGCCTATGCCGACGATCGGCAGTTGCAGTTCGGTCCGTCCAAATCGCTTGGTACGCATCAAAGCCGGCTCCGCTTTGCGCTCTTGAGCAACCGATATTCGGCGTCGATTTGCTCATCTGTGCGCCCGAAACGCCGTCGACGGTTGCCGTATTCGGCCAGGGCCTTGTGGAACTCCGCCCGATCAAAAGCGGGCCAATATGTCTCCGTCGTGTAGATCTCGCTATAAGCGCCTTGCCAAATGAGGAAATTGCTCAGGCGGAACTCGCCGCTGGTCCGAATGATCAAGTCGGGATCGGGCAAGTCGCTCGTGTAGATATAGTCGCTGATAGTCGCTTCGGAGATCTCCTGCGCCGGAATGCCGTCCCGCACGATATTCTGCACCGCGTGCACAATCTCGTCGCGTCCCCCGTAATTGAATGCGACATTCAAGATCAAGCGCTGATTGTGTCGCGTATACTCGCAGGCGTCTTGGACCTTGCGCGCCAGCCGATTCGCAATGCCGTCCAGCTCGCCGATATGGCGGATTTGCACGCCTTCTTCGTGCAGTTCCTGCAATTCGCGGTCGATCACCATCTCCAGGATCCGCATCAAGAGCATGACTTCGCGTCTCGGCCGCGACCAATTCTCGGTCGAGAAGGCATATATCGTCATGATCGAAACGCCAAATTCAACCGCGGCGCGAATGATCTGACGCAGATTGTCCGTGCCCTGCCTGTGCCCTTCGGAACGCGGCAATCCACGCTGCCGCGCCCAACGTCCGTTGCCATCCATGATGATGGCGACATGTGTCGGAACTTTCTCCAGCGGTGCCAATTCGGCCCGCGCGTGCCCGTTCTCTCGTGTCAATAAGGCCATAAATCCTATCCGAACTGCCTATTCCGATTCGTCATCCCGATTATCATCTTACGTTTACACTGCGGCTTGGCAGGTGTCTCACCAACAGCTTCAGGGGTAGAGCCAGTCGCCCGCATCAAAATCTGGCTTGCCGCTCAAGGCGACGTCGAAGCGCGGTCCAGAGCCAGATGGCTAAACCTCCATAATGTCCTTTTCTTTCAGCGCGCCTAGCTCGCCAATCTCCGCCACAAACTGGTCCGTCAGCTTTTGTACTTCCGCTTCACCCCGTTTGCGATCATCTTCCGAGATCAACTTTTCCTTCTCAAAATCCTGCAAGTCGCTATTGGCTGAACGCCGAATATTGCGTATCGCCACGCGGTTGTCTTCCATCCGCCGATTAAGGAACTTCACCAGTTCCAGCCGGCGTTCACGCGTCAAGGCCGGCATGTTCAAACGGATATTCTCGCCATCAACATTGGGGTTCACGCCAATGTCCGACATTTGTATCGCCTTCTCGATGTTTCGTACTGCGCTCTTATCGTACGGTCGAATCAGTATTTGCATCGCTTCAGGCGTGGAGATGCTAGCCAGCTGACGAAGCTCGGTATCTTGGCCGTAATATTCAATCATCATGCGGTCGACCAGCGCTGTACTCGCGCGCCCGCTGCGCATGCGGCTCAACTCGTCGCGGAAAACCGACAAGGTCGATTTCATCTTGCTCCTGGCTTCATCAAGAATCTCTTCAATCATGGTGCACTTCCTTCTTTCCAGCAAGCAAACATCAGGCCTACTCCAGCGCACGCCCTGGCTTCAATCACTGCCTATGTTAAATGCCGATGATGTGAACGGCCCGCAGCGTTACGCAACAGTTGCCAATGCGGCCGAATAACCCTATTATATCGCCATTTGCCCAGCAGCGTAACTGCGCAACGCCGCGTCTTCCGTCCGCGAAAATCTGACATTCTGTCCCCGAAATTAGCGTCACGACACAGATGCCACCAAAGTCCACAGCTATACGTGAGTTCTCAAGCGGCGCCAAAGACACCATCCCGATGATGATCGGCGCTGCGCCCTTCGGCATCATCTTCGGCGCGCTGGCGATTAGCGGGGAACGCGCGCTGACGCCGTCCGCCGCCATGGGCATGTCACTGATTGTCTTCGCCGGTTCGGCTCAATTCATCGCGCTCGGCCTGTACGCCCAGGGCATCGGGCTGCCTTTCATTGTTTTCACAACATTCATAGTTAACCTCCGCCACGCGCTCTACGCCGCCTCCCTCGCCCCGTTTATGCGACATCTCGGGCAGCGCTGGCTGGCGCCGCTTGGCTTCATGCTCACGGACGAAACCTACGCCGTGGTCATCCGCCGCTTTCACGCTGAAGGCCAGACTCCCCGCGGCCAATGGTATTACCTCGGCTCCGCCCTGCCTTTTTATTGCAACTGGCAACTGTGCACATTAGTCGGCATCGTCGCCGGTTCTCAACTGGGCGACGCGGCCGCCTGGGGCCTGGAATTCGCCATGACAGTGACATTCATCGGCATCGTCGTGCCGCTGGTCAAGAGCCGGCCGATGCTCGCCTGCGCCTTGGTCGCCGCCGCGGCGTCATTGGCGACCGCCAGCTTACCCAATCGCCTCGGCTTGCTGGTCGGCGGTCTCGCCGGCATCGCTGTCGGATTGCTCATCGAATGGGCGGAATCCACGAGGCATAAGCGCCGCCAGTTGTCGTGATCTGTTGCACATTGCCGCCATCCGCCTCCATCAGGAACAGTTGATCCACGCCATTGAGCGTTGCCGTGACGATGATGTAGCGGCCGTCCGGGCTGTAACTCGCTGCCCAAACGCTGCCCGGTCCCGAATACAGCACGATTCGATCAGCCCCATTCACATTCATGCTGACGAGCGAGCGAGCGCCGCCTGTCGTTGCCACGTAGGTGATGCGCTGACCATTCGGGCTGAAGACCGGCGAGGCGTCGCGCCCATCATTCTGTGTGAGCAGGCGGCTCTCCCCACTGGCCAGATCAAGCAGACGCAGCTCCCAGCTCCGCGCATCCCGCATGTTCTGCCCGGCTGTGAAAACCATTGAGCGGCCATCCGGGCTGTAACGCGCGTGGCTGTTGCGCCAGCCATCGCTGTAGAGCGGCTGCGGCGCCGCGCCATCCGGCCGTACGCGATACAGATCGAAGGTCTCGTCGCCGCGGACATCGGATGAATAGACGATCCAGCTGCCATCCGGCGACCAAGCCGGCAAGCGATCCCAAACATCGTTCTGCGTGAGTTGCCGTATTTGACCGCCCAGACGATTCGCCACGTAGATGTCGAAATCGCCGTCACGATTTGACTGAAAGGCGATCCAGCGCCCGTCCGGCGATGCCTGGGGGTAGCTGCTGCTGCCGCCGGGGGCGCCAAAACCGCGCGTCTCCCAGGTACCCAGATTCAGCGTGACGATCTCAAAGACCGGCTCAGTTTCTCCGTCGTTCTCAGCTGCGCCGAAGTAGACGAGTTCTCCGTCAGCGTCTTGCAGCGCTTGGTTGAGGACCGGTCGCTCTCGGACGCCAACCGGTTGAATGTCGGCCGGCCTGGCCGTCGGCCGAAGCGCTTCCGCAGTAAATGTGGCATCAGCGAAGGCGTTCAGCGAAGCCAGCGTCGACTGAATCAGATCAGTGGCGCGGACAAGAGTTGCCGTTGCTGTGGGAGCCGGTTGATCAGACGCGGTCAGCGCCGCCGACGGTTCCACAACCGTCATCGAGTTCTGCGTGGCCGTGCTTGCGGCCGCGCTGTCGCTGGGGAGGATGCCGAGAAGCGAGGCCGCCACCCCCAGCAAGACCAGCAAGAGCCCGCAGCCAAGAGCGCCCCCGGCAGCCATTCCCAGCCACATGCGCCCGCGCTTGGGTGACAGCAACTGGCGGGGAACTGACGGAGCTCTGGCAACTCTTGGCGGACTTTCAGCGGAGATCGGCAAATTATTGGTTGTGGGCGCCGAGGGGCCTGTCCCGCGTCCGGGAACCTGCTGATCCGGTCCGCTGGCGGTAGCGTCGAGGCCGGCCGATCCTGTTTCCGCTTCGATCGCCAGTCGCAGCGCCTCAGCCAATTCACCGGCGTTGGCGTATCTGTCTTGGGGCGCCTTTTGCAAGGCGCGCATGATCACTTGCTCGACCCGTAGAGACAAGCTCGGCTCAAAGTCCCGCGGTGAAGGCGGCGGCGCAGTGACATGCAAGACGGCGATGCTGTAGGGTGTGTCGCTCTCGAATGGGCGGCGCCCGGTGATCAACTCGAAGAGCATAACGCCCAGGGCGTATACATCGCTGCGGCCGTCTAGCGGCTCGCCTTGCGCTTGCTCCGGCGACATGTAGCTGGGCGTGCCGACAACGCCTTGGGTGGTGATGTTGCTGCCGCTCTCGCTCAGGATGCGCGCGATGCCAAAGTCGGTGATGAAAACGCCGCCGCCGTCGTCGAGCAGGATGTTGCTCGGCTTGAGGTCACGATGCAGGATGCCGTTCTGATGCGCGTAATCGAGGGCGGAAGCGACTTGCTCAACGATGCTGAGGACGCGGGGCAGGGCTATCTTGCCGGCCGCGAGCAACTCCTCCACCGAACCGGACGGCATATAACGCATGGCGATGTAGGGCTGGCCCTCGTATTCACCGAAATCGTAGACGGGCACGATGTTGCGGTGCTCGAGCCGAGTGACGATCCTCACTTCGCGTTCGAAGCGCTGCAAATATGATTCATCGTTCAGATAGGCGCTGGGCAGGAACTTGAGCGCAACGTTGCGATTCATCGACTGTTGGCGGGCGAGGAAGACGGTCGCCATGCCGCCCTGCCCGACCTGGCTGAGGATTTCATAACCGTTGACCAATTTGCCGATGAGAGCTGAAGACATGCTGATTACCGAAGTCATGACGGCCACAGCGACCGAAATGCGCGGACGATCGCGCCTAAACGCAAAGCGATTATATGCCATGCCAGACTGGCGTCAAAACAGCAAACAGGCAGGGCAGCGCCAGGCTGCAATCTAATTGGCGCGGTAAACTTGACAGAATCTGCGCCTGGAATGAAAATTGATAGGCGAGTCCCATATAGCCTATGGAGGCTGGTGGCATGCGGGAGAGTCGCGTCACCGACTCCGCGGAACCCTCTGAACTGCGCATCCGGCTTATTACGGCGAGCGTATTGCTGCCCATTGCGATCCTGGTGTCCTTTGCGGGCGGCGGGCTATTCTTCGGCTTGATTCTGCCGGTGATGGCTATCGGCATGCTGGAATTCTTTGTCATGGAGAAGGATACGCCGACGCAAGGCAGTTCGCTGACCGGGATCCCCACCGGCATCGCCGTGGTCACGGCATTCTACTTGGGTGAGGACGGGTTGTGGCAGCAAGCGCTGGCGCTGTGCGTCGTATTGACATTCATATTGGAGTTCACCCGCCATCCCAAGCAAGTGGCGCGGGCGCTGGCGCAAGTCGGCACCACGCTGTCCGGCGTATTCTATGTCGCTTTTCCGGCAGCCTTCATGGTTAGCATACGCAATGCGCCGGAGGACGGCTTGATCTGGACCTTTGTGGTATTCGCCATCACTTGGGGAACGGATACCTTCGGTTATGTCTTCGGGCGGGTATTTGGCAAGAAGAAGCTGGCGCCGAAGATTTCGCCGAATAAGACAATTGAAGGCGCGATCGGCGGGATACTAGGCGCCTGGATTCCCACATTTTTGCTGCTGCAGTTTACCGGCGCGCTTGAGCCCTGGCTGATACCGATGATTGTGGCGGGTCCCTTGCTGGCGGTGGGCGGCGATTTATTCGAGTCAGCCATGAAACGCTTCTTTCGCGTCAAGGACAGCTATGTCGCCGGATTCAATGTCTTCCCCGGGCACGGCGGCGTGCTCGACCGCATCGACGCGCTGGTCTGGGTGACGAGCTGGGTCTTCCTCTACTTGTCGCTTTCCGGTGTTCTGTAAGGCGCGGCTGGTTTAGGCCGCCCGGCGACGGTGGAAGAAATGACCGAATTCACCATAGAGACACATAACACGCCGAGATTAAATCCTTGATTGCCGCGAGACGATCGATCCTCAGCGTTTTACCCCGGCCTTGTTGGCACGCCTTTGTGCCCCGCTGATGATTGCGCTACAATCAAGTCGATTGCAGGCTGGCGGTACGTGGCGAATTAGACCGCGCCTGGTAATGGCCAGAAGAGCGAAAGCAGGGGATCAATGCCGAGGTTCGAGACACAGGTGCTGATAAACCGTCCGGTCTTTCAAGTCTTTCGCTATGTTGGCGATTTCAACAATGATGTTCACTGGCGAAACGTGCAGAACATCGGCATGACCAACGGCGACCCGATCCGCGCCGGGACGATGGTGGCGATGACGCGGCGGATCATGGGGCGCGGCGGCTTCGTCAACTGTGATGTGACGGATTACGAGCGCAACAGGAAAATCGAGCTGAAGGGCTCTTACTGGGGTTTCCCCTTCGTAAGTACGATGACATTCGAGCACCGCGGGCAGCAGACCAACGTCAGGGAGTCGCTGTTCATCCGCACGCGCTGGTTCTTCTGGTTTGGAATATTCTTCAATCTGACGCTGAAGGGCGTGCTGCGCCGCGAATTGGAGCAGCTCAAGCAGGTGCTGGATTCGCAGAGTGGCACCAGCGCATCCGGAATCACCTACCCGCCTCAGGCGTAACCCACCTTCGCTTTATCCTGAATCAAATGATCGGTACTGAGGCCGATTTCGATCGCGAAATGGGCGATTAAGTGCTGCGTCGAGAAGTGCTGAAACAGGTTGAAAAAGTAGTAGATGACGATGGACAGCGTGAGGCCAACCATACCGGTGACGCCGCCAAAAATGCCCTCAACTATGCCGCGGAAAATGCCGTAGACGAAGGTAAGCGCCACCATGTAAAAGAGCAGACCCGCGCCCTCTGGCCAATGTTTGCGCGCACGCAGCAGATTCTCCCGAATCTGCCAGGCGGATCTGTAATCGTGGTCGACTGCGAAGCGCGCCATGCCGATCAGGTAAGCCCAACCCATGAGCGCCACAGCAACCACGGTGACTACGACCGATACCACTGTCACGATGGCGTTCGCCTGCGTCAGCTTGTGCGCGAGCATACTGACGACAATTATTACGATGAAGATGATCCAGTAGACCAGGCTCGAAGCGAACAAGTAAATGCCGTCTTTCAGATTCCGTCCGAAGTCAATTTTGGGCATTAATTCCACTTCGCTCATCACGGAGCGGATGACCTCTATGCTGTAACCGGAGAGCCAGAAGCCCTCAACGATGAAGACAACCAGAGCGCCCAACAGTCCGAATACCGCCATGCCATTCAGCGGTTCCGGCTCGCCGATATAGTATTCGTTCGGATCCAGATCATAGATCTCCGCCAGGATCGGCGTCCAATCGTAAGAATTGAGCGCGACGCCGAGGAATACGGCGACGGCGATTGTCAATACTAGCACCAGGGAGAAGACATCGCCGAAACTGTTCAGGGGATACTTAAATGCCTTTGAAAAGCTCATTTGTTTGCCTCGCGGTACCAGTTAATATGGTGACATTGGCTTCTTAGATTCGTTCATACGCTAAGCCGACACTTTGGAACGGGAGAAGGTCGATATCACTAATTCGCGCGGGAACCCAGCTATAAACGGCTTGATGCGCTAGGCGACCTTAAGTCCGCCCCCAACCTACTCAAATCAGGCCTAATCGTGCTTTTCCTTCTCAAGATCGTAGTAATCGCTGCGGATGCCGATTTCCGTCCCGAACTGGGCGATTAAGTGCTGCGTCGAGAAGTGCTGCATCAGGTTGAAGATGTGATAGACAATGATCCACAAAGCGATGCTGACTATGTCAAAGCCGCCGGTGAGCCCGCCCAGGGCGGCATCGACCAGGCTGCGCACGACGCCGTAGATAAGCGTCAAGGCGATCATGTACAGCAGCAGCATTAAACCGCTGCGCCAGTTTTCTCGCGCCAGCCGTATATTGCGGAACACCTCCCAGGAGGCTTTGTAATCGCCTTCGGCGGCGAAGCGGGCCATGCCGATCAGGTAGGCCCAGCCCATGAAGGCAAAGGCGACGATTGCCACAATCGCCGATGCCAACACAACGATGATGTTCATGCCGTCAGGCGAGCCGGTCAAACCGAGAAATGTAAATGCGATCAACATCAAGCCGGCGAAGAGAAGCCCATAGGCCAGGGCCGCAATGAAGAGGTAGAAGCCGTCTTTCAGGTTCCGCCCGAATTGGATGGCGGGCATGGTCTCCATGCCATTCATCACCGAGCGGACGACTTCCACGCTGTAGCCGGAGAGCCAGAAACCGGAGATGACCGCCACGACAAGCAGCCCCAACACCCCGAACAAGGTGGACCAGCTGAATGGCTGAAACTCGTTTGAATAGCCCGCGCCCAGGTCGATGCCATAGAGCATTGCCACGAGAGGCGACCAGTCGTAGCTGTTTACGATTAGACCCAGGCAAATCGACAAGGCGATCGTCAAGACCAATACGATGCTGAGCACCTTGGCGAGGTTTTGTAATGGATACCTAAAAGCACTTGAGAAGTTCATAGTTTGCTCTCTTTCGATTTTCTCGTCAGCTAGTTTAACACGACCTCAGGCGAGCCAACAGCACAATACAACGCCCTTAGCCGAGTTCCGCGCCGGGCTTGCGATTGTCGCAGCGGGCGATCCGTTTAGCATATCCGGCGAAAAGGCGAGTACAGAGCAAGCAAAAGCACAGCAGTATGAAGAAAAAGGCGAAAGAACCAAGAGCAGCCTCAACGAGAAGGTCTGAGATTTGCAGTTCAAATAGCAAGCCAGCCACTTCAACAATAGCCGCGATGCTGAATATACCTAACGCGATAACCGACAAAGTCAACAGAACGGTGTCCATTAGATTCCTAAGCGCGATTCGCATATTTTCCCGTCGCCGATAAATCAATGAACTCTCTCCGCTGGCAGAGTAACGCGCAATTCCGACCAGATTACCCCACAG
>JAPOYU010000083.1 GCA_026706395.1 Chloroflexota bacterium | reverse complement strand
CATCCACCACTGGTCGAAGAAGTCGATGCCGATGCTGACCATGCGCCCCCATTCGGGCGACGATGGCTCCGGACCCAAGCCGATGAAGCTGAGGGCGGCGAACGCGATAACGGCGGTGCCGATATCGAGGGTGGCGAGGATGACAGCCGGGGCGATGCAATTGGGCACGATGGTGCGGAATAGGATATAGAGGCCGCCGGCGCCAGCGCTATGCGCCGCCTCGACATATTCTTGCACCTTGACCTCCAGCACCAGCCCGCGCAAGATGCGGGCATAGCGGGGCCACCAGACGACAGCCAGCGCAATCACTGCGTTTCTGATATCAGGACCCAGCGCGGCCGTGACCGCCATCGCCAGGATGATGAAGGGAAAAGCCATGAAGAGCTCGGTCAGGCGCATGAGCCCTTCGTCGATCAAATGGCCGGCATAACCGGCGACCGCGCCGATGACGACCCCAAGCGTGCTGCCAATGATGATGACCGCCAAGCCAGCGGGAATCGTTATGCGCGAACCCCAAAGGACGCGGCTGAAAATATCGCGCCCCAGTTCGTCCGAACCCATGAAGAATTTCTCGCCGGGCGGCTGCAGGCGGTTGACCAGATCCTGCTTCAATGGCTCGAAGGGGGCGATTGCCGGCGCGATGAAGGCGATCAGGATCCACAGCGCGGCGATGACGAGCCCGAGGGCAACCAGCGGATTGCGGCGCAGATGATAGAGCGCCAGCGCGCTGCGGCTAGGCGACTCGAATTCGTGGGTCAAGGAAGAAGTAGAGGATATCGACGACAAAGTTCACTCCGACATAAATGAAGGCGAATAGCAGGCTGACGCCCATGATCGCTGGGAAATCTTGCGAGGTGCTGGCGCGGAACATATAAAAGCCGATGCCAGGATAGGCGAAGATCGACTCGATCAGAATCGAGCCGACGAGCAGATTCCCATACGACAAACCGATGACCGTCACCACAGGAATCAACGAATTGCGCATGCCGTGGAAGCCGATGACATAACGCTCGCGCAAGCCTTTGGCGCGGGCGGTGCGCATATAATCTTGATTCAGGACTTCGAGCAAGGAAGAGCGGGTGATGCGCGAGATGATGGCGCTGATATAAAGCGCGAGTGTGGACGCGGGCAGAACCAGATGGTCGAAGGCGTTTTTGAAAGTTTTGAGATCGCTGGCGAGCAGGGCGTCGATGGTGAACATGCCAGTGACAGTCGGGGGAGGGCGCATGATGATGTCGAGGCGACCGGGACCAGCCGCGATGCGCAGTTGGGCGTAGAACACTGTTAAGAAGACAAGAGCCAGTAGAAACACCGGGAAGCTGATGCCAATGAAGGCGATGACCCGCGCGATGTAATCCGCCCAGGTATCTTTCCAAATTGCCGAGGTCAATCCCAGCCCGACCCCCAAGAAGATTCCAAAGATGATGCCCAAGGTCGCCAGTTCAATGGTGGCGGGCAAGCGCCGGGCAATGTCTTCGCCGACCGGCTTGCGGGTTTTGATGGAAGTGCCCAGGTCGCCCTGCAGCAGGTTGCCGAGGTAGGTCAAGTACTGCTCGTGCAGGGGTTTATCCAAGCCCCATTTTTTGCGGAAGGCGGCGATGGTGTCTTCGTCGTTGAGGGCGTTGGGCGGCAGGTTGGCGATGGTGGGGTCGGCCGGGATGAGGTTGGCGATGAGGAAAGCCATCACGGTGATGCCCAGCAGAAGCGGAGTCACCAAGAGGGCGCGGCGTATGAAGTATTGGAAGAAGTTCATCGGCTCGGATTGCCAGCTCGCTTGTGGACAAGCCTAAGTTTACCACAGCCACCATGGTCTCAAAAAAATCGCGCTGATCGATTTGTTATCCAGGCTAGGAACGAAAAAGGGCGAGCACTATGCCCGCCCTTGGCATTACTGATGAATGCCGCTTTGGCGCGATTACATATCAGCGCGGCTAAGCAGGGTCACATCCAGCGTCCAATGCGGGTGGAAGATAAAGCCCTGCAGGTTTGCCAGGTAAGCGGAGGGCTGCTCTGGCACGACAAAGGGCGCGAAGGGACCGTGCTGCTGGTTAAATTCTTGCAGCGCGGTATAGACCTCCATGCGCTCATCGGGGTCGCTGGCGGTTCTCGCGCGGGCGATCAATTCTTGAATATCGGCCGGCACATCTTCCAATTGCCAGTTGTTGCGCTCGGTGGCGACCTTGCCGCCGGGCAAGAAGCTGGTGAAGTCAATTGGATCGAGGATGTCCGGACCCCAGAGCCAATAGCCGACGCTGTGTTCGCCACTGCGATATTTCGCTAGCTCGACCTGCATTTCGCCCGGGGAGAGGGTGACATTGATGCCGGCTTCGGCGAGATCGGCTTGGATTTTCTGGGCATTGGTATTGAAGCTGACGCCGCCGAGAGCCCAGTCGGGGTATTCCAGGGTCATATCCAAGCCATCGGGGTAGCCGGCTTCCGCCAGCAATTCGCGGGCTTTATCCAGGTCGCGGCTGAAGGCGCGGTCTTCGCCAAAGGCGGTGAACAAGCCGACCCACATATTGCTGCCCGGGGTGACGCCGCCCCAGAGGGTCTTGTAGCCTTCGTAGTCCAAGGCATAGCGGACGGCTAGCTGGACGGAGGGATTGGCGAAGGGACCGCTCTTTTCTTCATCAGTGTTCATGATGATGAAGTGCGTCCAGTTGCTGAGGCCGCGGTAGATTTCGATGCTTTCGTTGCCGACCAGGGAGGCGACATTATCGCTGGAGAGGTCGAGGGCGATGTCAATTTCGCCGGCTTCCAGGGCGGCTTTTTGGGTGGCGGCTTCGGGCATGTTGATGATGATCACGCGGTCGAAATAGGGTTGCTCGCCCCAGTAATTCTCGTTGCGGACCAGCTCGGTGCGGGCTTGTGGCTCCCACAGCGCAAGCATATAGGGTCCCGACCCCGCTGATTGGCTGTCGAGGTAAGCGCCGGCTGCATCGGTTTCAGCCGCGTCCATGGCATCGGTGCCGCCATTGGCGCGCACGACATCGGCATTGCTGACGCTGAAGACCGCGCTGGTGATCTCGGACAAGAACGAGGGACGGGGTTCAACCACAGTGATGGCGACGGTGTCATCGTCAATCGCTTCCAGCGACTCAATCGGGTCGGCGAGGAAGGACGGGTTGCCATCGCGGTACTTCAGGCGGTTGAACGAGAAGACGACATCATCGGCAGTCACATCATCGCCATTGGCGAAGACGGCGTCCGGATTCAACGAGAAAGTATAGGTCAGACCGTCTTCACTGATCTGCCAGCTATCCGCCAGGCGCGGCAGGATCTGGCTGGCGTCCTCGTCGGGGAAGGTGACCAGTTGGTCATAGACGACATGGTTGATCATGTGTCCCGTGCCAGTGAAGCCGTTGGCGGGGTCTAAGGAATCGGTGGATTCGGCGTGTCCGATCACCAGGACTTTTTCGTCCTGCGCCAAGCCAGTGAAAGCGCCGAGCAGCAGTGCCAGCAACGCGACCAGCGCAAGGACATACTTCATACGGTTCATTTTGATGCTCCTTCAGAACCTAATAGAACGAATAGAGTTAAAGCAGAAGGATTATAACGAAAAGCGCCGCGCGCTGCAATCAAGGGAAGAGAGTTGCGCCGCGCAGATCGCCGGTATGCGCCCCATTTGCGCAGACAGCGCATGTTTTTTTGAACATAGAGGACGCAGAGAGCGCAGAGAAAGGCGATTGCCCGCCGGATCAAAATCGATGTAGGGGCGACTTGCCGCTCATCCTTTGACGCCGCTCAAGACGAAGCCTTGGATGAAGTAGCGTTGCGCCAGGAAGAATACGATCATCGGCGGCGCCAGCGCCATGCCCGAAGCCGCCATCATCAAGGCGAAGTCGGAGCGATATTCGGAGACGAAAGCCGAAATGCCGACCGAAATGGGGAATTTGCTCTGGTCCTGAATGTAGATCAGCGGCAGCAGGAACTCGTTCCAGTAGAAGAAGAAAGCGAAGATAGCCACCGTCGCCAGCGCCGGGCGCGAAAGCGGCAGCATGATATTGAGGAAGATCTGCAGGCGATTGGCGCCGTCAATCCGCGCGGCGTCTTCCAGATCTATCGGCACCGTCATGAAAAACTGCCGCAGGAGGAAGGTGTAGAAGGGCTGGGCGAAGAAAGCCGGCACCAAAATCGGCAGATAAGAATTCAGCCAGCCGAACCAGCGGAACATCAAAAACGAGGGGATGAGCGTCACCCAGATCGGCACCATCATCGTCGACAGCATGAGGACGAAGAGGGCGTCTTTGCCGGGAAAGCGAAAACGGGCGAAACCATAAGCGGCCAGCGAACTGCCGATCAGCGTGCCCATGACGCCGAGCACAGTGATGACGGCTGTGTTGACTGTATAGGTCCAGAAGGGGACCTGGTTGAAGACCTCGCCATAATTGGACCACATCCAGGTATCGGGGATCCATTCGA
>JAPOYU010000092.1 GCA_026706395.1 Chloroflexota bacterium | reverse complement strand
TAAGCGGTTGTACCTGTTAAGGGTACCGCAGGTTCGAATCCTGTCCTCTCCGCTGTCTTAAAGAATTATGCTTCGGGTCTCCACCTTGGTGCAGGCCGGTCAGTTTCCTCGCGATACCTTCGTTGTGAGTAGCTTGCGGCAAGCAATAGAATGTCATTGCCGGCGCGCATATTGGAAACAAGGAGCGCCCGTATGAGCCAGAAGATAGATATACAAGCGACAGTTGACGTGCCCAGACCAAAAGCCTGGCTGCTTTGGACGGAGCCAGAGCATATTACTATGTGGAATTTCGCGTCTGATGACTGGTGTTGTCCTAGCGCCGAGAACGACCTTCGCGTTGGTGGGCGCCTTCGCTCCCGGATGGAAGCCAAAGACGGCAGCTTTGGTTTTGACTTTGAAGCTATCTATGACGAGGTAGCGCATGAGGCCAAACTCTTCTACACCATGACGGACGGGCGACAAGTCGAGACCAGCTTTGAAGATTTGGGAGACAGCACTAAGATTGCAACAACTTTTGAAGCTGAAACAGAGAACCCGGCTGAGATGCAACGGGCCGGGTGGCAAGCGATCCTTGACAATTTCAAGAAATACGCCGAGTCCGTTTAGAGCCTGGCAGCACGGCATGTCTCAAAGGAAACGCGAAAACTTCGCAACTCCATAATAGCCGACCGTTTGTCGAAAAGACCAAGGCACGCAAAATGATAATAATCGGCCTAATGTCAGGCACTTCCGCCGACGGCGTCGATGTCGCGATCTGCGAGATCGTGGGCGCACCCGGCGGCTTGACCGCTGACTTGCTTCATGGCGCCACCTTCCAATATGACCCGGCCATGCGCCAGCGCATCCTGGAATGCTGCGACCCGCAGAATAGCCGCGTGAATGAGATCGCCGCGCTGAATGTCGATCTCGCCGAGGCCTTCGCGGACTCGGCTTTGGAGGCTATCCAGCGGGCTGGCATGACGGGCGAGCAAGTTGACTTGATCGGCTCACACGGGCAGACGCTCTGGCACAATGTCACGCCGAGCGGAGAGGTCAGCGCTTCGTTTCAAGTTGTCGAAGCTTCCGTCCTCGCCGAGCGAACCGACATCACAACCGTCAGCAATTTCCGCGCGCGGGATATCGCCGCCGGCGGCCAGGGCGCGCCGCTGACGAGCTACATTGACTGGCTGCTGCTGCGCCACCCGGAGCATTGGCGCGCGGTGCAGAACATCGGCGGCATGGGCAATGTGACTTTCCTGCCGCCCCTCGCCGACGACAGATCCGATCCCATCGCCTTTGACACCGGGCCGGGCAACGCCCTGCTGGATATCGCTGCGGCCGAGCTTACTGATGGCGCCTGGACCTACGACCGCGATGGTCAACTGGCGCGGCAGGGCAGAGTGAACGAGGAGTGGCTAGACGACCTGCTGGACCATCCCTATTATTCGCGTGGCTATCCCAAGACGACCGGACGCGAGACCTTCGGCACAGCCGCAGCGCTCCAGTTGATTGCGGAGGCGCGTGAACGAGGGCTGGGCCAGAGCGAGATCATCGCCACTTTAACCGCGCTCACCGCCACGAACATCGCCGATGCATACAAGCGGTTTGCGCCCGCGCCTGTCCATGAGGTCATATTGGGCGGAGGCGGCCGTCACAATCCTGTTATCGTTGGTATGCTGCGGCAGCTGCTCGCGCCGGCGCGCGTTCTGGCGCACGAGGACATTGGCATGGACAGCGACTTCAAGGAAGCGCTCGTCTTTGCTGTATTGGCCTATGAAACTTGGCATGGTCGGCCGGGGGCGCTGCCGGCTTTCACGGGCGCGCGCAATCCGACCGTGCTTGGCCAGATCACTCCAGGAGCCAATTACGCCCCGCTGCTGCGACAGTCTTTGAAGAGCTAAGATCGACGACGCGTCTACGAATCCCTGGCAGTTCAAGCATGTATAATGAGCTAAAGCATCTGTCCGATCTTGCAGACTGCTGTCTATGAGCCCATTGCTCGATTTACCGCGCCGCATCCGACGAAACTGGTGGGCAAGCCGCAGCGATACGACGCGCGCTCTGCCGCGCATTCTGGCAAGTACGCTGCGCAGCTTCGGGCGTTACAGTTCCAGGCAGTCAGCGGCGCTGGCTTTCTTCGCTCTTTTTTCTCTCTTCCCGCTGATGCTGCTTCTGGCGGTTTTCATCGGTGGCTTGCTCGAACCGGCCGCGGCCCAGGAACAGATCGCCAACGGTCTGCGTGTCTTTTTGCCGGAAGACGAAGTGATTGTGGAGTTTGTACGGGACATTTTCGACGAGTCGCTGGAGCAGTCAAACTCCTTTGGTATCGTGGCGATCATGACGATCGTCTGGTCGTCGCTAAGCCTTTTCTCGAACCTGACCGCATCGCTTGACGAGATCTTCCGCGTCCCCAAAGGGCGCAACATCTGGAAGCTGCGCCTGCAGGCGATTGGCATAAGTCTGGCGCTGGTCGTCCTGGTAATCGCGTCATTCCTTACGTCGGGCGTGCTGCGGCTGCTCTCGGTATTCCAGCTCGATCAGCCCAGTCTATGGCTCAGTATCGGCATCCGTTTCCTGCCCTATGGCCTGGATGTCGTAATCTTTGGTCTCTTGTTTCGCTTTGTGCCGGCTCGCTACGTGCATTGGGATGCCGTGCTGCCGGCGGCCTTGCTTGGCGCGGTAGGTTGGGAACTGGCCAAAGGCGGCTTCGGCCTGTACATGAACAGCGTCGCCGGTTTTCAATTCGTCTATGGCGGCATCGCTACGGTCATCGTCTTCCTGTTTTGGGCTTTTCTGATTGCCGCGATCTTTCTCTTCAGCGCCGAGTTTTGCGCCCAGCTCAACGAGTGGATCATGACCAGGCAGAACCCTGACGCAGCGCCGCACCCCTCCGTCAGCATCGCCATACGCGACGGTCAGATTCAAGTGCGCCTGCCTGAGCCGGGCGTTGCCGGGCAGATTGAGGCGCGCGTAAACGATGGCGACCGGTTCGATTCCCCTCTGCTTTAGCCGACGCGCTTGAGTTTGCCCGTCCGCTTGGCGTAATCTTCCGCCGCCTTAAATGCGCGCAAGCCGATCGGCAGGGTCACAACGCCGAGCAGCAGCAGTGGCACGATATACTCTTGCATTTCGACAGTTGGCGCGCCGTCGAGGATAGCAGCGCGTGTGCCATCAAGGACGTAAGTCACGGGTGAGAATCGCGCGATAGCTTCCATCCAATCCGGCAAAACGCTGATTGGATAATATACGCCCGAGATCAAGAGAAAGGAGGCCTCTACGACGTTGGTCATTTGCGCGCCTCGTTCTGGATACAGCAGGGGCAGAATGCTCGCCAGTATGCCTATGCCGACCAAAGAAAGGCTGCCAGCCAGGATCACCGCGCCAGCGCCGAGCAGGTTGGCATTGGATAAATCCAACTCGAAGAAAAGCGCCATGGCGATGCCGATAAGCAGGGTCGATATCAAACCGTAGGTCAATGAATACGCCGTCTGGCCGACCAAGTGGACCCAGCGGCGAACCGGCGCCATCAGCGTGTATTCAATCGTGCCTTCCCATCGTTCCCAAGCGATAACTTCGCTGGTCAGAATGAAAATGGCGGACAAGTAGCGCCAGACCAGCGTGCCGATAATCAGATACATAGTCAGGTATTGCACATCGAAATCGACTGACTGGCCCGTGAGCGCTTCCGCGCCCTGGGCGATGAAAACGACGGATAGACCGCTGGTCAGCGAGTAGAAGAACCAGACCACCTCCCAGCCCCAATAGCGCCGGGTCAAATGCCAGTTCCGCGCCAGGAAAGCATAAGTCTGCAAGGCATGCAACCGGATCGAACTCAGTCCCCGAATCATGTTGTTTTGCATGCTGTCTCCCAATTAACCGGATAGAGCGGCATCGGCGCCGTCGGCATCGCTCAGTTGCTCGCCGGTCAAAACCATGAAGACATCCTCCAGTGTTGGCGCGCTGCCAGGGTGCGAGATGCTCCGTTTGAGTTCCTCGGGCGTCCCGGTCGCCACCAGCTTGCCATTGTGTATCACCGCCACCCGGCCACACAAGAGATCGGCTTCTTCCATGTCGTGTGTGGTGATCAGAATCGTCGCGTCGTGCGAATCGCGCAGCTCCTCGATGAAGGCGCGAACATCGCGCTTCGAGCGCGGATCAAGCCCGGTCGTCGGTTCATCGAGCAGCAGGAGGATGGGCGAAGTCAGGAAGGCGCGGGCGATGGCGACTTTCTGCTGCATGCCGCGGCTCATCTCTTCCATCGGCTCGGTGTAGGTTGAGCGCTTCAAACCCAGCCGCCCCATGATTTCGTAGGCTTTGACGGTTGCTTCCGGTCCGGTGACGCCATAGAGCCGCGCGCCGTAGAGCAGGTTCTCCAACGGGCTGAGTTTCTTGAAGAAGGCGGCATCGACCGAGACGCGGCTGATAAGTTGCTTGACGCCCATTTCGTCTTCGGCGATATCAATGCCAAACACTTTCGCACTGCCTGCGTCCGCCTTCAATAGCGTCGATATCAATCGGACAAGCGTCGACTTGCCCGAGCCATTTGGCCCCAGGATGCCGAAGATTTCGCCGCGAGCGACCGTAAAGCTGACATGATCGACAGCGATAACCGGCTCTTTGCCGCCGTTTAAAGCCGAAGGCAAGTCGCCAGCTAAGGGCAGTGTCTGCTTTTCGCCGAGGAGGCGCCTCCAAAGCGGCGGCTTGGGCAAGTGAAAATACTTCGTGATGTCCGTTACGACCAGCGCCTGCCGCGGGTCCAACGGCTTCTTTGCCAGCATGGACTGCTCCTGCTTCCGGAAATCCGACTTGGATTGGCTCGGCCAGAGCGAGCAAGGGTTGCCATTGTAGTATTCGATTGGGCCAGCGAAAAGGCATGTCGACTTGCAGCGCGCCTTAAAGTCTTCGATACGATAGAAGATGGAATATCGCCGGGTCTTTATCGTAAACGCGGGCGAATGCCGGACGATGTAATGGTTGTTGCAAAGAGGCGGCGCGCGATTGCCGCGTAATCTGGGGGACATATCGGGGTTTTGTGAGCGTTTTGTTGGAAAGCGAATATTTTTTTGTCCAACAAAACCCTGGTCGCGTCTCCGTTGGCGCGGTCTGATTTGCCGGATTATTCGGATGTTAAGGCGCAGGTGGAATCAGTGTAGCACAGATGGCGAATGTATAGGTGAACAAATGTTCGCGCATTGATGAAACTGGTCCATGAGATCTGATGCGGCGGTTTGGGCGGGGCAGGACAAGTTTGAAGCGGGCGACAGCCAATCAGTCCCTCAGCAGCGGGCAAGCCTTTTAAGCGTGGATAATTCACATTGGGTACGTTACACTAGCGTCGTGCGGAACCGGTGCTTGGAACGCGAGGCATGAACGACTCCTCGACGCTGGACAGCTATCCATTCGAATTGAGCGACTTCGACCCGGCTGTTGACTCGATCACTTCCGAGGTCCTCGACCCCGGGCCGAGCGCGGCGGATCGTTCGGTCGCGCGGCGCGCCAGTCTGCAAATCCTTTACGAATTGGATACGACCGATCATCCGCTCGCGGACACCTTGGAAGCTCATCTGGCCGAGCGTCCCGAAGCCTACGCTGTCAGGCAGCATATCCGTCGTTTCGTCCAAGGGGTGATCGCGAATCGAGGGATTATCGACGACATTCTGCAAGAGTACGCGCCTGAATGGCCCGTTGAGCAAGTGGCGGTCATCGACCGGAATATTCTGCGAATCGCGATCTATGAGTACCTGCTGCAAAAGCGCAAGACGCCTGTCCCCGTCATCATCAACGAGGCGGTTCACCTGGCGCAGGTATTTGGCGCCGAGCACGCGCATGGTTTCGTACACGGTGTGCTTGGCGCGATCACATCAGAATTGGCGCCACAACCGGAACGATCGTCCGAAGAGGCGGAAAGTCCATGAATATCCTGGGCGTCGGCGCATGGGAATTGGTGGCGATACTGCTTATCATGCTGGTATTCGCCGGGCCGAAGCGCATGATTCATTGGTCATACGTCTTGGGCCAGCACGTCGCCAAGTTTCGCAAGATCTGGTCCGAAACCGTTGATATGGTGCAAAAGGAATTCGACGAGGCCGGGGTCGATATCAAGCTGCCTAAGGAGCCGCCAACGCGCAAGAGCCTCAATAGCGCGGTTACCGACGCCGTCAAGCCAATGACGAAGCCGGTACAAGACTCGCTGGACGAAGTGAAGAAAGATATGGACGCGGTCAAAGAGGTCAGCAATACGCTGAACAACAAGACAAAGGCCACTGCGTCCAACGCGGCGAAAAAGGACAGCAAGCCTCTGCTGCCGCAACCTTCCAAACCGAAACCGGCTGCAAAGCCGGCAAGCGCGCCCGAGCCCGTACCATTGGGCACTTGGAGCGATCCTGATTCAGCCGCCAGGACAAACGGCAAGACCGCTGACCTGGGCGCCTGGTCCCGGGCTGTCGGCCGCGACGGCGCCAAGTCATGACGGACTTGGCAGTTCAGGAGGAACTCGAAGACGGTCACGAACTCCGCATGGGGTTCTTTGAGCATCTCGACGAACTCCGCCAGCGGATGACCCGCGCCGTCTTTTCATTGGTGGTCGGGACTGTAATCGGGGTCTTCTTCACCGACCGGGTTTTGATGCTGCTGCAAGAACCTTACTGCCAAATCCCCAGCGTCGATAATTGCGAACTCGTCATCCTCGACCCGACCGGCAACATCCTCATCTACTTCAAAGTCGCCTTGATGGTGGGCGGCATCCTGTCGATACCGATGGTGACTTATCAACTGCTCATGTTCATCTTGCCCGGCTTGACGCGCAAGGAAAGGCGCTACGTCCTGCTTTCCATACCGGCGACGACCGTGCTCTTCATCATCGGCGTGTTTTTCGCCTGGCGCATTCTTATGCCGCCGGCCCTGGGCTTCCTCAGCGAGTTTCAGGCGCAAATTTTCGAACCGGAGTGGACGGCGGACGGCTACATCAGTTTCGTCACATCGCTGCTCTTCTGGATGGGCGTCGCTTTTCAAACGCCGCTCATATTCTTCCTCATCTCTTTGCTCGGCATGGTCAGCGCGGGCACCCTGATCCGTCAGTGGCGCATCGCCATCGTCGGCGCGTCAATCGCCGCCGCCTTGATCACCCCCACCATCGACCCGGTGAACATGTTCCTCGTCATGGCGCCCCTGCTCACGCTTTACTCTCTGAGCATCGTGCTGGTCTACTTCGGGCGCAAGCTCTCCGGCGTCGACCGCAAAGACTGAGATTCCGCTGACGTCACACCTCTTGCTGTGCTACAATACCGCCGTCGTTGCGAAAACTCGCAGACCTTAGTGTTCGTATATCGGAGACCTGCATGATCATCGAAAAAGCGCGACTGATCAGACCATACGGCGGCGAACTGGTTGACTTGCTGACGCCGCGGGAAGAACTGGTGAAAAAAGCGAATTATGCTAATTCGCTGCCCTATGTGCAGGTCAGCCCCCGAGTTGTTTGTGATCTCGAACTTCTGGCGGTTGGCGCCTTCTCGCCACTGCGCGGCTTCATGAGTGCCGCGGATTATCAGAGCGTCCTGGAGACAATGCGCCTGGCCGACGGCGCCTTGTTCCCGATACCGATCACGCTTCCGCTTGAGCCCGGCCCGGACATAGCGGCAGGCCGTGAAATCGCCTTGCGCGATAACAGAAACAATATCCTGGCCATCCAAACCATCGAAGAGGTATATGAGTGGGACTTGGAAGAGATGGCGAAGAAGGTCTTCGGCAAATACGATACGCGCCATCCCATCATCGCCGAGATGCACCGCTGGGGCAAAGTGAACATTGCCGGCCCGCTTGAAGTGCTGCAGCTCCCGCCACACTTGGATTTCGCCGAACTGCGGCGGACGCCGGCGGCGACTCGCGAAGTCCTCGAAAGCTATGGCCATGACAATGTTGTCGCCTTTCAAACGCGCAACCCGCTGCACCGTGTGCACGAGGCCTTGACCAAGCGCGCAGCCACCAATATTGACGGTGTGCTGCTGCTGCATCCGGTGGTGGGCATGACGCAGCCGGGCGATGTCGACCATTACACTCGCGTTCGCGTCTACAAGACTTTGATCGACAATTACTATGAGACGGACCGCAGCCTGCTATCGCTCTTGCCATTAGCCATGCGAATGGCTGGCCCGCGCGAGGCAGTTTGGCACGCAATCATCCGCCGCAATTACGGCGCCAATCATCTTATCGTAGGGCGTGATCACGCCGGGCCGGGGCCGGACTCGAAGGGCCAGCCCTTTTACGGTCCTTATGATGCCCAGGACCTGGTGATGGAATGCGCCGATGAGGTGGGTGTGCAGCCGGTGCCCTTTACCGAAATGGTCTACCTCGAAGAGGATGACCGCTACGAAGAAAGCGCCAAGTTGCCGCCCGGCGCCAAGACTCGCAAAATTTCCGGAACGCAAGTTCGCGAGGATTATCTTGGCAAGGGTGTTCCGCTGCCGCCCTGGTTCTCACGCCCTGAGGTAGCGGGGATCCTCGCGGACAGTTATCCGCCGCGGCACCAGCGCGGTGTGTGCCTTTGGTTCACGGGGTTGAGCGGCTCCGGCAAGTCGACCACGGCCGAGCATATCGTAAATCTCTTGCTGGAGAAGGGGCGCAACGTTACCGTGCTCGACGGCGATGTCGTGCGCACGCATCTCTCAAAAGGTCTGGGGTTCAGCAAGGCGGATCGCGACACCAACATCCGCCGTATCGGTTATGTCGCGGGGGAGATTGTGCGCCACGGCGGCATGGTGATCTGCGCCGCTATCAGTCCTTACCGCGCAACTCGTCAGGATGTGCGCAACCTGGTGGGCAATGGCTTCATCGAGATTCATATGGCGACGCCGCTTGAGTTCGTCGAAGCGCACGATGTGAAGGGACTGTATGCCAAGGCGCGCCGCGGGGAAATCAAGGGCTTCACCGGCATTGACGATCCCTATGAGCCGCCTTTGAACCCCGATTTCACTTTGACAGCTGAAAACACCCGGCCCGAGGAGAACGCTCGGCTGATCGTGGACAGGCTTGCTGAGCTGGGTTACGTCCGTCCCGACTAGCGGCCCTTGTCCTCACGGTGGCAGTACTGCGATTTCAAGCCGTCGCCATTTGCCGTTCCCGATCAGCCAGCAGCGTATGCCGGAATACGACCTTCTCCAATTCCACAAAAAATAACACTGCGATGCCCGCCACCACGCTGACGATGACATGTGTCAGGTCAAGCGCTCGCGTATCGAATAGTTCCTGGAAGAACGGCACATAGACTACGATAAGCTGCAGCAAGAATGTAGAGAGTACCGCCCAAAACATCAGCGGATTGCCTTTGACTCCGGCGCGCCAGAAGGTCGTTTGATCGCCGGCGTGGATCGCCATGACCTGAAACATCTGAGTAAACGCCAACACGGTAAAGGCGATCGTGCGCGGGATTCTCTCCACCTGGCTCAATAGATGTCGGCCCGGATCCTTGCTGCCTTCGCCATGCCCCTCCATAAACTGGGATCCGGCTTCGGCTGAGCCGAGGAAGGCGACTCGCTCATCCGCCGTCCATTCATTCCAGGCCTCCGGCACCGCCTCGGCGCCAGCCAATTCGACCACCGCATCGCGGTCAAGCATCTCCAAGCCCAGCGAGGGACTGGAGGCATCCAGATTGATCGTGGTGTAACCCCAGGCGTAGCTCGCTAGAGTCAGAATCGCAATTAGAACACCGACCAGCACGATATGGATGCCCGTGCCTTGGGCGAAGATGCTCTCGTTGGTGGGCCGCGGCTTCCGGCGCATGACGCCTTCCTCCGCCGGTTCGAAGCCAAGCGCAATGGCCGGCAATCCATCAGTGACCAGGTTGATCCACAGAATCTGGATCGCCAGCAGCGGTATCGGCAGGTTAATCAGAAGGGCGACGAACATCACCAGGATTTCGCCCACATTCGAGCTGAGCATGTACTTAATGAACTTCTTGATGTTGTCGTAGATGGCGCGGCCTTCTTCAATCGCCGCGACAATCGAACGAAAGTTGTCATCCGTCAGGATCATCTCGGAAGCGCCTTTGCTGACATCGGCGCCGGTTATGCCCATCGCGACGCCGATATCAGCTTGTTTCAGCGCCGGCGCGTCGTTGACGCCGTCGCCGGTCATCGCCACGATGTTGTCGCGCTCTTGCAGCACTTGAACCAGCCGGAGTTTATGCGCGGGCGAGACGCGGGCGAAACATGATGCCGTCTGCACAACCTCGTCCAACTCGCCGTCCGACATCGCATCCAGATCACTGCCGCTAATTGCATGTTGTTCGGAATCGATGATGCCGAGGTCACGGGCGATGGCTTCCGCCGTCAGAGCGTGGTCGCCGGTTATCATGATCGTGCGTATCCCGGCTTCACGGGCGCGTTGCACCGCTACTTTCGCCTCCGGGCGGGCCGGATCGAGAATGCCTATCAAGCCGATAAGTTCCAGTCCTCTCTCGATCTCCGGCGTGATCTGCGCCGGCAACTCGTCTAGCGGCCGCCAGGCGATGCCCAATACGCGCAAGCCATCGTTCGCCATCGCGTCAACACGCTGCTGCCAATCCTCCCGTCTTCCCTCGCTCAGGTCAATGACTTCGTCCGGCGTTTGCTCGCTTGTCGACCATTCTATGAGGCGATCGGGCGCGCCTTTTGTGATGACGACATAGTTGGCATCCGGGAAGAGACTGCGCGCCGTTTCGCCCATGACTTCGTGCACGGTGGTCATCGCTTTGCGCTCGCTGCTGAAGGGCAACTCGGCCACGCGCGGCATGTCCCGCTCCAGCCGCTCCCGCGTGAAGCCGATTTTCTGCGCCGCGACCAGCAAGGCCGCTTCCGTGCTGTCGCCCACCACTTTGACCTGGTCGCCGCTGTCTTGCGTTTCCAGGTAGACATTGGTGGAAAGCGCCATCGCCTTCAACATGCGTTGGGCTGCAAAATCGCTTTCCGCATTTACCGGCTTGCCTAAGTTCGCCGGATCATGTGTGCCTAGCGAGAACAGACCGCCTTCGGCGACATAACCGGTGCCCTCGACGCGAATATCGTCGTGCTGCGGCAGGACGAGGTAGGTCGCGGTCATTTCGTTCTTGGTCAAGGTTCCCGTTTTGTCCGAACAAATGACATTCACCGAGCCCAAGGTCTCGACAGCGGGCAAGCGCCGAATCAACACATTGCGCTTGACCATGCGGTTGGCGCCCAATGACAGACCGATCGTAACCAGCGCCGGCAGTCCCTCCGGCACAGCCGCCACCGCCAGGCTTATCGCGATCAGGAACATTTGCTCGGCCGGTATGCCTTGTATCAGGAAGCCGACGAAAAAGACAATGGCGACAACGACCAATGCAGCTGTGGCCAGGATATGGCCCAGGTGATTCAGCCGACGTTGCAAGGGCGTCGTGCCTTCTTCAACTTGCAGCAGCATAGTGGCGATATTGCCGATTTCGGTCTGCAATCCGGTCTGCGTAACGACCATCTCGCCGCGGCCGTAATTGACCGCCGTACCCATGTAGGCCATGTTCATTCGATCGCCAAGCGGCACATCGCCCGCGGTCTCGATGACCAAAGTCGACTTTTCCACCGGCACCGATTCACCGGTGAGCGCGGCTTCTTCTATCTGCAGATTGATCGATTCAGTCAAGCGACCATCAGCTGGAATGCGGTCGCCTTCGCCGACCAGCACGATATCGCCCGGTACCAGATCCTCAGCGCTGATCTCGTGGATATGGCCGCTGCGGCGAACGCGTACCTGCGGCACTTGCAAGCGGCTCAGGGCGGCCAGCGCCTGTTCCGCCTGGTATTCCTGGTAGATGCCGAGCAGGGCATTCAAGGCGACGATGGCGAGGATGACGATCACATCGGTCGCTTCCCCCAGAAGCGCCGAAATGGCCGCGGCGACGATCAAGACGATGACCATAACATCGGTGAACTGCCCGAGGATAAGCCGCGCCCAGTTCGTGCCTTCGTCAGTCGGCAAGGTATTCTTGCCATACTCGCCTTGACGTGAAAGGGCCTCGGCGTCGCTCAAACCCTGCGCCGGATCAACACCTAGCACGGCCGCTACATCATGAATGTCTTTGCGGAACGCTTCCACCATTTGAGAATCCTCTGCTGACGCCGCACCCTTTCCGTATAATGTAACTTTACTATACATCCGCCGAGACATAAGCCGATTTGGTCGCTCTTGCGATCTGGCAGATTTTATCGCAGAAATCAGCAGGCTATAGGTGTGATGCTTGTCGGGGCTGATACAAGCGCTTGCGAAGTGAGCCTTTGCTATTGTCAAGCCAAGCGTTTCTGTCTAGTATCGCTTGGCATTGGCGAACGCGCACACAGCGGGCACATCGAATGAAGACTATCGATTTGAGAAGCGACACCGTAAGTCACCCAACGGCGGAGATGCGGGAAGCCATGGCGGCCGCGGAAGTCGGTGATGATGTATATCACGATGACCCGACCGTGAACCAGCTCGAAGCCGATGCCGCCGCTTTGCTCGGCAAGGAAGCGGCCGTATTTGTCACCAGCGGCACACAGGGCAATCTCTGCGCATTGCTGGCGCATTGCCAGCGCGGAGAATCCATCATCATCGGCGATACTTCGCATATCTTCCGCTATGAACAGGGCGGCATGGCGCAGCTCGGCGGCATCATTCCGCATACCGTTCCGGTGCAAGCAGACGCGACGCTGCGACTCGATGATTTGGAGCGAGCCATCAATCCGGACGATGAGCACAAGCCTGTGACCCGCCTGGTCGCGCTGGAAAACACGCACAACATGGCCGGTGGCGTACCGATATCGGCAGGATACACCGATGAAGTCGCCGACTTCGCTCGCTGGAACAACTTGCTCCTCCATATTGACGGCGCGCGCATCTTTAATGCCGCCGCTGCATTCGATGTTGATGTTAAGACGCTGGTCGCCGGCGCCGATTCGGTGACATTCTGCTTGTCGAAGGGCCTCTGCGCGCCGGTTGGCTCGGTCCTCGTGGGCGGGCAGGACTTCATCCGCCGGGCTCGGCGGGCGCGGAAAGTGCTCGGCGGCAGCTTGAGGCAAGCTGGAATCCTGGCCGCTGCCGGCTTGGTCGCGCTGCATAAGATGCGCGATCGTCTGATTGAAGATCATCAGAATGCGCAGCTTCTGGCCGAGGGCTTAAGCGAGATACCGGGCGTCGTCCTCGGGAGCCAGAACACGAATTTCGTCTTTTTCTCACTCGCCGAAGATCTGGGCCTGCCGCCTGAAGAGTTTGTTCACAGATTGCGCCGCGACTATAATATTTTCATGTCACCATACAGTGGCGAAAGAGGTCTGATTCGCTTGCGCACGCACTATTGGATTGATCGTGCCGCGATTGCCAAAGTTGTCTCGGCGGTGAGCGAAATTTCATCATGATGCCCGATGCGCCCTTCAATCCTTTGGAGAAATCCGATGTCCGCTCGCCGAATCAGCCGTCCCAGCCCGAAGCCCTAGATACCTCGGAAAATAACGACGAACAGCGGAGCGCCGCCACGGGGCCACGGTATCGCGGCGTCAGCGACCCGCTTTTTGGATTCATCATCGCCGCCGCGCTTAGCGTCGGCTTAACCCCGTTGCTGCCGGACAATGTAGAGTTGCGATACACCTTGGCTTGGGGCGCGCTCGCCGGCGTCAGCGTGCTTTCCTGGCTGCTCGGCAATATGGAGCGCATCGGTCAGGAACGGCCGGACGATCTCGGCTGGGGCATTCTCTACGCGGTAATGTTGGGAATTCCGCTTCTGGTATTCCTCAGCCAGCAGGTGCTTGACCCGGCGGCGGACCGGCTCTTTCCCGGCATGACCGCCGGCAGCCTGCTCGCTTTTCTGGTCTTTGTCATGCCCATCGCCGAGACACTTTTTTTCCGCGGCTTGCTACAGAGCCAGCTTGCATTCTGGCTGGTCGGCCTGCTGGCGACGCTCTGGAATATCGTGCTGTTTTTCCCCGTTATGTGGCAATCGGTCACGGACTTGCCAGCAGTTACAGTTGTGCTCGTTATACTCCTTCTGACGATGAATCTGCTCTATGTCTACGTCCGCAAGCGGAATGGTTTGGCAGCGAGTTGGATCTGTCAGATCATCGCCAATCTGATCATCCTGTACATTCCGTTTCTGCAGTAGGGCGCCGACTCACGACCAAATAAAAAGCCGCGACCGATTTGTCGTGGCTCGTAGACCAAGGCAAGCGGGCCGATCCTTATTCGGCCAAGTGCTCCAGCGGATCAGGCTTCGGCATCGGCTTGAAGAAGCCGGCGACAAAGACCGTCAGCACGCCGGCAAGGAAGCCGCCGATATGCGCCCAATGCGCCACGTCAGTTTCCACGCCGATCCAGCCAACCTGCTGCAAGACATCCATCAGCAGCCAATAGCCCAGGAATACCACCGCCGGAATCTTGAGCGTCCAGACAAAGGGACGGAAGAAACCGAGCATCGTGCGTACTTTGGCTTTTGGCTTCAGCACCAGGAATCCACCCATGATACCGGCGATCGCCCCGCTTGCGCCAATGACCACACCCGTATCGGTGACCGTGCAGACCGTGTTCCCGAACACGACATGAGCCAGGGTGGCCACCGCTCCAAAGCCGAGATAGGCCATCACGTATCTGGTGCTTCCCAGATAGCGCTCAACCAAACTGCCGAAGAGGAAGAGGAACCACATGTTGCCCAGCACATGCGCAGCGCTGGCATGCAGGAACATGCTGCGGAAGGTGTCTAGCCCAGTTGTCGCGATCGACTGTTCGCCGATCTTGCAAACTTCCAGGCCATAATACTGTAGCGCTGCCTTGAGGAAGCCATCGCCCTTGGCATCAACCGACAGTTCCCAAAGAAACACAAGAAGGTTGACGGCGATGATAACGATAGTCGCTTTCGGGATCTTTCGGTCCCGCCCGACCACATTTATAGGAAACATAAAGATAGCCTCACTATCCTCAGCATATATTACGTTAGCACAGGGATTTGGTTTCGCGCAAGCCTGCGCCGGGCCCGCCTAGACGCGCGGTATCCTTGGCGGCGCGATGAAAAAGGATAGAAAGAAGATCAAGGCCAGGCCGCTGATGAATCCGCCAACATGGCCCCAGTGAACATTTATACGCGGCGCGACCGAACCAACCTGGTAGAAGAACTGCAGGAAAAACCAGTAAATCAGATAGACCCAAGCAGGCACATTTACGTCGTAGTTGAATACATTCAGGATGACAATCTTCGACTTGATGCGATCGGTGGGGAACAGAAAGAGAAAAGCGCCGATAATACCCGATATCGCGCCGCTGGAGCCGACCATATAGAGCGGTTCAGCGCAACTGCCGCCATCGAAAAGCAAATGACCCAAGTGCCCGCCGAATCCGACGATCAGATAAAAGGCTAAGAAGCGCAGATGTCCCAGATGTTCTTCAATGCGTGAACCGAAGACATAAAAGATGATGATGTTGGACGTCAAATGCACGAAGCTCATGTGGAGGAAGATGCTTCGCGTGCCATCCAGCAGCGTTTCGCTCAGCGGCTGTACGCGCACGGCGCAGATGTTAAGCGCGTAGTTTCGGTAGACTTCTTCCAGCGGCAACCCGCCCAGGAAGGCGAAAGTCAAGACATAGGCAAAGAACAATATGTTTGTGACCGTGACGAAGAAAGCCACGTAGGGACGGTAATTCGTCGTACCGACGATCTTGTATGGGATCATTAAGCCGCATCCGCGTGCAACTGCGCTTACAGACTAGCACAATTGACGGCGGCCTGGCAAACAGGCGCCTCGACGCAAAAGCGCCCGTCGGCGACGACAGGCGCGCAAAATGCCTGCTGGTTGAGGTCTATCTCTCGTCCATCGGCACAAAGGTCAGGCCGTGCGGACCCACGTAATTCGCCTTGGGCCGTATCAATCGCCCGCCCATTTGCGCGATCACATGCGCCGACCAGCCGGATATCCGGGACATGGCAAAGAGCGGCGTGAACATATCAATGTCCAGGCCCAGCATGTATAGCACTATGGCGCTGTAATAGTCGACATTGGGGTAGAGATTGCGCTGCACGAAGTAGTCGTCGGCGCGCGCCGTCTCCGCCAGTTTGACGGCAATGTCCAGCCACTTCCGCTTGCCGGAGCTTTCCGCCAGCGCTTCGGCATGCCTTCGCAGAATGCCCGCGCGCGGATCGTTCGATTTGTAAACGCGGTGACCGATGCCCATGATGCGCCGCTCGCCCGATTTGATGTTTTTCTCGAACCAAGGCGCCACGTTGTCCACATCGCCGATTTCGAGAAACATCTTCATCGCTTCGGAATTTGCGCCGCCATGAGACGGACCCTTGAGCGCGCTGATGCCGGCGACGATCGCGCTGTGCAAGTCCGCGCCGGTAGCGGTAACCACGCGTGTGGCGAAGGTGCTTGCATTCATGCCATGTTCCGCCAGCAGAACCAGGTAGACATTCAAGGCGGCGCAAGCCGTCGCGTCCGGCTCATCGCCAGACATCATATAGACGAAGTTTTCCGCGACGCTCAAATCCTCGCGCGGCGCGATCGGCTCCCCTCCCTTGGCAATGCGCATCCACGCGGCGCAAATTGTCGTGATTTGGCCGGTTAGCCGGAAGGCCTTCGCTTTCGCTACATCCTTATCAGTACGGTTCTCGGCATCCGGATCATATGCCGATAGCATGGACACCGCGGTGCGCAACACGGCCATCGCGGGCGTCTCCGCCGGCAGAGACTTCATCATGTCTATGACAGCGCCGGGGATTGACGCGTTCGCTGCGATTGTCGCGCGCAAGCTTTCGTATTCGCTTCTTTTGGGCAAACGGGTGTTGAATAGCAGAAAGAGAATCTCTTCAAATGAGGTGGTTTCGGCGAGATCTTCAATCGCGTAGCCGGAATATACCAGCTTCCCCCGGCTGCCATCAATGAAGCTGGTATTGATATCGGCGACGACGGCTTCGTCAAGTCCACCCCTGTCAGTCATGTACCGGTTCTCCTTCATGACGCCTACGCTCGCCACAGCGTTGGCTTCGACCGCGAAAATAATGCGCGCTAGTATAGCACTCGCCATTTTCGCCTTCAAGCTGGATAAATGCAGTATGGTCAAACTATTGGCAAGGCGACGGCTTATACGCAACGAAACCTGCAAACCGCCCCGAAAGTTGCCGTTGCGACTTTCTCCCATGTATGCTACTCTGCGCCGCATGATAGCCGTTTGTCTACACGATCGCTCAGCGCAGCAGATTTGCTGTTGTCTCTGTTGGAATGAAATGATGCGCTGCCGCGTCGCGGTATCGGCTGTCTGAATCGATTGCAGGAAATGCACTGCGGAACAAGACAAGAGCCAGCCCGCGCGGTCGGCTCTCTTTAGTTGATGGTGAGGGCAAAAAATAGAGATGCGTGTCACGCTAAGCAGCGTCCTGCAGCGCCGTATCTTTGATCAGATGGAAGCCACTTATCCCAATGAGGGCGGCGGCTTTCTGCTGGGGCAGGTTGACGAGGATGTTGTCGCGATTGATGACATAATCCAGGTGGAAAACGTATTCGCTGTAGAAGAGCAGCACCATCGCTACGCCATGACCCCGCAAGATTGGATGCGCCTGGAAGATGAAGCGGAGGAACAAGGGCTGAGCCTGGTCGGCTATTATCACAGCCATCCTGATTCGCCCGCGATTCCGTCCGAGTATGATCGTGATCACGCCTTGCCGAATTTTGTCTACATCATTACATCGGTCATGATGGCGCGCGCCGCCGATATGCGTGTTTGGCTGCTCCGCGCCGATCGCAGCGCGTTCGATGCCGCCGCGTTGAAAGTGACATAGCTTTACTGCAGGTCCTAAGTAAGATACAGGCGCCTCAACTCGTTTATGACATAAAGCAGCTTTAAGCGGTCACAGGAGAGTATGATATGGCAAAGATCCGGATACCGACGCCACTGCGAGCCTTTACCGATGGCGCGGCGAATGTCGATGTCGCCGGTGCAACCGTCGGCGAGGCGCTTGTGAACCTGGTCGAGCAGCATCCTGAATTGCGCGACCACTTGATCAACGACGATGAATTGCGCAGTTTCGTCAATATTTTCATCGGCGATGAAGATATTCGCTTCCTGCAGGGCCTGGATACCGAGATCGCCGCCGATGAAAGCCTGCGCATTATCCCCAGTATCGCCGGTGGACGCCGCTAGAGTTTGGAGAATCTGAAATGACTGAATTGCATCAGCGCCTGGCTGACCTCAGCAACGACGAGGTGAAGCGCTACAGCCGCCATGTGATCATGCCTGAAGTCGGGATGGAAGGGCAGCGCCGCTTGAAGGCATCGTCGGTCTTATTGATCGGCACCGGCGGCTTGGGCAGCCCGCTCGCCTTGTATCTCGCCGCCGCCGGCATCGGGCGCATCGGCCTGGTTGACTACGATGTGGTTGACTTCACCAACTTGCAACGGCAGGTCATCCACGGCGTCAGTACCGTCGGCGTCTCCAAACTGGATAGCGCCGCGACCCGCATGCTCGACCTCAATCCAGATATCGCCGTGGTCAAATACAACGAGCCGCTGACATCGGAGAATGCCCTTCGCATTTTCGGCGAAGATTGGGACATCGTCATCGATGGCACCGACAACTTCCCGACGCGTTATCTCGTCAACGATGCCTGCGTCAAGCTCGGCATTCCAAACGTCTATGGCAGCATCTTCCGCTTCGAAGGTCAGCTCAGCGTCTTTTATGGCGAGCAGGGACCATGCTATCGCTGCATGTTCCCCGAGCCGCCGCCGCCCGGCCTGGTACCCAGCTGCGCCGAAGGCGGCGTCTTGGGTATCCTGCCCGGCACGATCGGCACGATGCAAGCTACGGAAGCGATCAAATTGCTGCTCGGCATCGGCGACCCGATGATCGGGCGCATGATGCTCTACGACGCGCTGGAGATGAGCTTTCACACGATCAAGATCCACAAGGACACCGATTGCCCGGTCTGCGCCATCGCCAAAGAAGACATCGTGTTGATCGACTATGAGCAGTTCTGTGGCATGCCCGCGCACGACCACAGCGAGTTCAGCTCGGTCGAGGACGCCGCCGATATCGACATCAAAACCGTCACCGTGCACGATATGAAATCGGCGCTGGAAAACGGTGATGATGTGGTCGTCATAGACGTCCGCGATCCGCACGAATGGGATATCAGCGCCATCGACGGCACACTTCGCATCCCCAAGCCGGATATCCAACTGGCGAAGAATGGCATCCAGGCCGGCCGCAAGCTCTGGGAAGAGACCGTTCTCAACGAGATCCCCAAAGACAAGACCCTGTATGTGCACTGCCGCTCCGGCAAACGCAGCGCCGACAGCATCGCCTACTTGTCCGAGATCGGCTACGAGTTGGACAAAATGTACAATGTCGAAGGCGGGATACTGGCATGGGCGGACGAGATTGATCCGGCGATGCCGAAGTATTAGCAGACTGTTGAAACACGCCACACTGCAAAAGGCAATCACAACATATACTGTGAAAGGATTGGCAAGTGGAAGAAAAGAGAAAGCCATATGTGACTATATCCTTCAGACAGCCACGGCACTCTTTCGCCACACTCGTCATTTTGCTTTCGATTGGGGTGATTGCCGCAACATTCGGCATTCAGGAAATCCAGCGCTGGCAAAAGCAGATGCGTGCAACAGAAGCTCGCCTACATGAAACAGAAACAGTTTTGACCGAGACGGAAGATCGCTTGCAGGAAACGGAAACCAGCTTCGCAGAGACGGAGACCAAATTGCAAGAAACTGAAGCGGAATTGCTCGATGCCAAGAGGCAACTGGAATCCTATTTGCCGATAAGCCCATTGAATGAACCTATCGCCTTTCTGTCAACAAAATGGGGTGTTCATGCGCTAACTTGTATACGAATGCCGCAAGGCTATTGGACGTCGTGGGGTACCGATGATGCGGTAGGCAGGCTGCTCTTCTATTCCGCAAGGGAGTGGGATACCGTCGATGCGATAAATGAAAGCGGACAATATACGCTCGTCGGAAAGGACGAGTGGAGCGTTTACTGGGACGAAGGGGCTGAAAGCTCGGACTATTACATCCGCGCCGATGTGCAAGAATTAAACCCACTCACGTGGTCAAAATTGAAAAGCTGGTCCAGGAACCTAGATAGATGGGAAGGCCGTCTGACTGCTTATTGTCGTGAAGCCTTGCAGCCATAAATGAGCAATAAGCCCCGCGAACTACCGGGGCTTTTCTTTCCTGGGATTCGAGTGTTGCCTCTACCCCGCCATCAGCTGCCTCATCACACCATCCAGCGCCGCCTTAGACGGCCGCAATTGCGTCTCGTCCAGCTGCGCCAGCGGCGTCCCAACCAGTTCTTCCGTGTCGGCTAGAGTCGGCCGCGGCTCTTCGTAATAAATCAAGCCGGTCGAGAAGATCTGCTCGCGCATCGAGCGCTCCAGCACATCCAGCGCCATACGTTTGTTGCGCGGATCGTGGTCATTGTCCAACTTCTTCAGGCGCACGAAGCTGCCGTCGTGCATCTCCACATCAATGATGTCGCCCGCCGCGTAGTCGTCGATTTCGATCTCTTCTTTGGCATCGACATAATCCGGCGCCAGGATCTGTATCTCGTGCAGCGGGATCTCGTGATCCCGGCCATAGGGATAGCTTTTAGTCGATGACTCGGCATTGTTGAAGGTGACGCAAGGGCTGATGATATCCAGCACAGCCGTGCCGTTATGGCGCACGGCCGCTTGCAGCAGCGCCTGAACCTGCTTGGCGTCGCCGCTGAAACTGCGCGCGACAAAGGTGGCGCCGGCGATTACCGCCTCCAAGGCGAGATCTATCGGCGGCATGTGATTTGTCCCGTAATACTTGAGAAACTGGCCTTCGTCGGCCGTTGCGGAAAACTGCCCCTTGGTCAGCCCATATACCCCGTTGTTCTCGATAATGTAAACGAAGGGCACATTTCGGCGAATGACATGCTTGAACTGTCCCATGCCGATCGAGCCGCTGTCGCCGTCGCCGCTGACCGCGATGCACTCAAGCTCCGTGTTGGCCAGCAGAGCGCCGGTCACGACCGAGGGCATGCGCCCATGCAGGGCGTTGAAACCGTGAGAGCCGCCGAGGAAGTAAGCCGGCGTCTTGCTCGAACAGCCGATGCCGCTGACCTTGATGATCTTGTGCTGCTCCAAGCCAAGCTCATAGGCCATGCTGATGATTTGATTCGAGATCGAATCGTGCCCGCAGCCGGGGCAAAGCGTGCTCGGGCGCCCTTTGTATTCGTTGCGGCTCAAGCCCAGGTGATTCGTCCGTGGTGGCATCGCTAGCCCTCCTGTAGTTTCAGGTTCTCATAGATCCAGGTGGGCGTCATCGGCAAGCCATCGCCGAGCGCCAGCGACCGGACGTGTGAGATATTCTCCGGATGTTCCAGCCGGATCAGCTGAGTCAGCTGTCCGTCAAAATTGTTCTCGATGACGAAGACGCTTTTGTGCTGGTCGATGAAGTCGGTGATTGACGAGGCCATCGGCAGCGCCCTCACGCGCAGGTAATTGGTCTTGATGCCGTCATTGGCCAGCCAATCCCGCGCTTCACGGATCGCTTCATCATTCGTGCCGAACGTGATGATGCCGATGTCCGCCTCGCTGTCCGCATCCACAACCGGCTGTGGCAGCAGGCCGCGCGCTGTGTTCATCTTAGTCCGCAGGCGCGTCATATTCTCGATCCAGTCATCACTGCGCTCGCTGTAGGTCGCCATCTCGTCGTGGCCGGTGCCGCGCGTGAAGTAACCGGCGAAGCGATGATGCGTACCCGGCACCGTCCGGTAGGGGATGCCATCGCCATCGACATCCATATAGCGTCCCCATTTGCCGTGCTCGTCGATGAATTCTTGCAGTTCCTCCGCGCTAAGCACCTTGCCGCGATTCATCGGCTGATCAGGATAATCGAAGGGGTCCGACAGCCAGTTATTCATGCCCAGATCCAGGTCGCTGATGACGAAGACCGGTGTCTGCAAGGCTTCAGCGATATCAAAAGATTTCCAGCCGAACTCGAAAGCCTCTTTCAAATTGCCCGGCATCAGGCAGATCTGCCGCCCATCGCCATGGCCCAGGAAGTGAGTGAAAAGCAAGTCGCCCTGGCTGGTGCGCGTCGGCAGTCCAGTGCTCGGGCCCATTCGCGTGATATTCCAGAACACAGCCGGGATCTCGGCGAAGTACGCCAGCCCGGCGAATTCCGCCATCAAGCTGACGCCAGGTCCGCTCGTCGATGTCAGAGAACGCGCGCCGGCCCAACCTGCGCCGACCACGATGCCAGCCGCCGCCAATTCATCCTCCGCCTGCACGATGGCGATTGTGTTTTCTTTGTCTTCGTTCTGGCGCAGATGACGATAGCCGATGACGCCATCGACAAAGCTGGTGGACGGCGTGATGGGATACCAGGCGACCACATTGACGCCGCCGAAGACCGCGCCCAAGGCCCCCGCTTCATTGCCCGTCATAATGATCTTGCCGCGCGTGCCATCCATGTTCTCGAAGCGATACGGATCGGTCTTGACGATATTCTCCGCCGTCCAGTGATAAGCCAGCTCGACGATGTCCTGGTTCATCCGCGCCGGCTTCTCCCGCCCCTTGAAATTATCAAGCAGCACCTGATAGATGAGGTCCAGCGGAATATCGAAGAGTTGGGCCACCGCGCCGACATAGGTCATATTCTCGACCAACTTGCGAAATGCCGAAGGCACTTTGGTTTGGCGCATCAACTTGGTGACCGGAATCTCATAGTACGAGATATCATCGCGCTGATTGATCACCTTGGCGATCTTGTCCGTCGTAATACAGACGCCGCCCGGCGGCAAGTTGGACACATCTTCAGTCGCCGTCGCATCGTTGTAGGCGACAACGATCTCGGTCACCGCCTTGCGCGCCGTGTAGCCGTCTTTGCTCGCGCGGATCGTATACCAGGTCGGCAAGCCCTTGATGTTGGATGGGAAAAGGTTTTTGCCGTTGACCGGGATGCCCATCCGGAAAAGAGACATCACCAGCACATTGTTGGAGGTCTGGCTGCCCGAGCCATTCTTGGTCGCCACCGAAAATGCGAAGTCATTGATGACCGGCTCGCTCGTGCTGACCTTTTGTTGAGTTCGTGCGTCAATTGCCATAAGAAATTACGCAGTTATTTGCGTTTTACTCCTTTCGCAAGGATTGAATACAGTCAAACTTCCGCTGCTCATCCGCCTCGTTCCATTTCCCAGGAGCCGTTATCCGGCTCGTATCGCAACAAACTTGTATGCTCGATAAAGGCTTGCTGCGCCTCATCAAAGTCGCCGGTGCGTATCAAGCGCAGAATCCGCGAATGATAATCCCAGACTTTGCGCAGATAACTGTAGTCCTCATAGCGATTGACGCCGACCTCTTCATAGAGATCCCAATACGCTTCCAGGATGCCCAGGACAAACTTGTTCTCAAGATGCCTGAATACCGTCAGGTGGAATTCCCGATGTTCCGGATTGGGAATATGTATCGGCCGCGAATCCAGCTTCCGATAGGCGCGGTCCAGGCAATCCTGCATGGCATCCATGTCCGCTTCCGTGAGCAAAGCGCAGGCTTCATTCCAATACGCCGCTTCCACATGATTGCGCAGCGAGGCAAAGGACTCGAAGCGCTCCCCGCAAGCCAGCGCGTACAGCGCGCTCAAACGCACCGCCGGAGTGAAGGCGTACTCGGTTATCCGCGTGCCGCGCTTTGAACGGACCTCGACCCAGCCCATCGTCCGCGCCACTTCCAGTTGCTCTCGCACCTTGTTCGCGCTCATATCCAGGTGAGCGTCTTTGGTCAGCTCCTGGATCGATGGCAGGCGATCGCCGGGCTTATAGCCCTGCCGGATGATGTAGTTGAGAAAGTCGGAATTGAGATTGATGTCGGTCATTCGTCAGATGAATGCAATAAATAGACCATTACAATCAATTCTATCATTAATGGGCAAATCTGTCCATACTTTCGCCGGACAATTTATCGAATATCTTTCGTTTTCGGCGGTTGTGATCGCGCTCGGAACGCTGGCCGATCTAGCTGCGCAGCAAGCGCATCCGTTCGGCCGCCTGTTCCAGCGTCTCGTCGCTCTTGCAGAAGGCGAAGCGCACATGGTTCTCCGCGTGATGGCGGTGCTTGGCGCTAAAAAATGCTGACGGCGGGATCGTCGCCACGCCAATCGTCTCGATCAGATGTCGGCAAAACTCGACATCGTTCCCATCAAACACCGCCGAAAAATCGCCCATGATGAAGTAGGTGCCCTCGGGTTGAATCGCCGTCATGCCCGCCGCCTCAATCACCTGCATGACCAGGTCGCGCTTGTGGGAATACAGCGCTTGATACTCTTCATAGTAGCTGCTGCCCAGCGTGAAGGCGTAGGCCGTCGCCGCCTGCGTCGGATGATTGGTGGCGAAGGTGATGAATTGATGCGAGCGCCACACGCCGGTTATCAGTTCCGGCGGACCATAAACCCAGCCGATCTTCCAACCCGTCATGCCAAAGGTTTTGCCGGCGCTGCCGATCGTCACCGTCCGCTCGAACATGCCCGGCAGCGACGCGATCGCGACGTGCTGATGCCCCTCAAAATAAAGATGCTCATAGACCTCGTCGGAAATGACGATCACATCGTGCTCGATGCAGAGTTCGGCGAATAGCTGCAATTCGGCGCGCGTATACACCCGGCCCGAAGGATTGTTCGGCGTATTGAGAATGATTGCGCGCGTGCGGTCGCTGAAAGCGGCGCGCAACTCCACTTCGTCAAATGTCCAATTCGGCGGGTGCATCGGCACGTAAACCGGCAACCCGCCCGCCATAATCACCCCGGGCACGTAGCTGTCGTAGTAGGGCTCGATGACGATGACCTCGTCGCCCGGGTCCACCAAACCCATGATCGCGCTGTATACACCTTGCGTCGCGCCAGCCGTGATGATGACGCCGCGCTCAGGATCGACAACCATGCCATAAAAGACGCCGGCGTGCCGGGCAACGCCTTCTCGCAATTCCGGCAGTCCCGGGCTCGGCGCGTACTGATTGGCGCCCTCGCTGTTGAGCGCCGTGATCGCCGCGTCAATGATCTCTTGCGGACCGTCAAAATCGGGACGGCCCTGCCCCAGGTTGACCGCGTTGTGCTGCGCCGCCAACTGGTTGATTTCCGTGAATATCGTCGTGCCAAAGGGCGCTACCCGATTTGCATAAGTTGGCATGTCCAGGTTCCTGTCGAAACTTTATCCGCTAAATATATCACAGGCGGCAAGCTCAGTCGCGATTTAGAAGTTCCCCCGCGATTTCCTTGCCACGTTGAAAATGGGGATGTTCGCCGCGCGTTTTGACAAAACGAAACTGCAGGTCCCGCCCTGCAGTTAATTCCTGCAGCTTCTGCCAGTGCGCCTGGTATTTCACCGGCTCGCCGTTTCTGGTCTTCCAGCCCCGCGCCTGCCAAGCATGCAGCCAGTTGTTCATCCCTTTCGACAGGTACTCCTGCGCCGTGTACACTGTCGCGCTCTTGCCCGGGGGCAGGGCTTCAAGGCTTTCAATCGCAGCGATGAGCGTGCCTTCCAACTCCGTTGTGTTCGCCAGTTTCCCGCTCAGGTCGCGGGCGATTCCACCTCGAAGGATCACCCCCGCCCAGGCTGTGACCTTGTCCTTGCCATCGTATCTTGTCGAAAGGTAAATGCGTATATCGGTCTCAATGCCAGACTCTTGCCGCGGCATGTTTGAAACGGCCCGCGCGAACTTGCCTCGTTCCGCCACCGCCAGCCGATCGCAGCGCTCGTTCAACTCATTGCCCGAGTGCCCGGCGACATATTTCCAGTCGATTTGATGCTTTTCGGCAATTCTCTCAAAGCCCTTCCACAAGCCCTTGTTCTTCACCGGTTTCTTCGTTCCGCTGGCCACATCGATTACGTAGCGCGAATCGGTCACGATCGCTACAGCAGAGGGACGCTTCAGCGCCTTCAAGCCTTCGATGACCGCCGTCAATTCCATCTGATTGTTCGTCGTCGATTCGGCGCCGCCGCTGAGTACCGTCTCTTTGACGAGTTCGCCATTCTCATCCACTGCGCGCAAAATCGCCGCCCAGCCGCCGGGCTGGTTCTCCGCGTGGATATCACAGGCTCCATCGGTGTAGATCGTTATCTGCATTTCGCCAGCTCGTTGACCCGTCACTCAAGCGCGTCTTAAGCGCCCTGCAAGGCAATCTGCCGGCTCGTCAGCGAGCGAATCAGCGCCAGCAGCAACAGCGCCAGCAGGCCGCCCCCCGCGCTGACAAACAGGAAACCGCCCAGGCTGAAGAGAAAGCCCGAGCTCAAGGTGCCCAAGCCGGCGAAAAAAGCCACCAGCATGTCGTTGAATCCCGCCACCCGCGTGCGATCAGCGCCGCTAAGCGCGTCAGCCAGCATCGACGAGCCCGCCACGTAGCCGAAATTCCAGCCCAAACCCAGCAAGAACAGTCCGGCAATCAGGTACGGCATCTGCGTCGACAGCGGCGAGATAATCGTCGACGCGACCAAGACGAGCGCCGCAATAACCATCATGGTCACGCGGCCGTAACGGTCTATCAGATAGCCCGTCAGCGGCGACAGGCCAAACATGCCCAGCACATGCGCCGCGATCACCAGCGACACCTGCGCGTTGGAATGATCAGTCAGGTGCATGTGCCAAGGCGTGATCGTCATCAATGTGGCCATTACCATCTGGCAGATCAGCATTGAAAGAATCGCCAACTGCACATTCGGCAGCCGCAGCAATTCGGCCAACTTATGTCCCTGCTCCGGTTTCGTCGGGTCTACAATCGGCTCGGAGTACTGCTCGGCCACCAGCGCCGGCTCCGGCCGCAGCAAGAAAAACGTGATCAAAAAAGAAATCGCGTACATAAAGCAGGCGATCACCCAGGGTCCAGTGGTCAGTTCGTCCCCAGACGATGTTATCGGCAATACGGATTGAAGAAACTGCGTCTGTGCCAATGCTGGACCATACACGATGTCAAGCGCCAGAAACTTCGCCAATTGGCTGCTCGGCTCGACCAGGCCCGGTCCGAATATCGCGCCGATCGTGCCAGCGAACACGATACGACCGATCATTTGCGCCCGTCTGTCTATCGGAAAGATCTCGCCGACCACGAAGCGGCTCATCTGCACGCCGGAGCGCGACATACCCATCGTGGCGGAGCTCAGCAGCAGCAGCCAGAAAATCCCGTTGATAACGGCGTAGATGCCGATAATCGCCCCGGCCAAACCGATGCCATAGGCGGTGCACAGCCCGTTGCGCCGCCCATAGCGCCCCATGATCAAGCCCATGAAGTAGGCCATAATAGAATGCGCGAACGTGACCATCGTGGTCGGCAAACCCGCCGCCGCGTCCGAACCGCCCAGGATCCCCGCCGCGATCGAATGCAAGGTGATAATCGATATCTGCGCCGCCGAGAACAAACTCTGCGCGACAAACATCGTGATCAAAAGCCGATGGCTCACCCGCAAGGGATACTTCATGGACGCTCCAATTGGCGACAAGCGATTCTCGGCGCAAGGACAGAAATCAAAAGGTCATTCTACCCCAAAATGGCAGACGCGCCCTCTTGGGACGCGCTGCAGGCATAGTCACTGGAAGCGCTTATTCCGCCAGGAAATTCCGCAGCACCGTGTGCAGAATCCCGCCATTGCGGTAATAGTCGACCTCGACCGGCGTATCCAGCCGCACGATAACTTCGAACTGCTTCTGCCCGCCGGATTCATCCGTCGCCGTGACCGTCAGCCGCTGCATCGGCTCGACTTCGTCGCTCACCGGGATGTCGTAGGTCTCATGCCCGCTCAAGCCCAGCGACTTGTAGGACTGCCCGTCGGCGAAGGTCAGCGGCAGGACGCCCATCATCGCCAAATTGCTGCGATGGATCCGCTCGATGCTCTCGGCGATCGCCGCTTTGATGCCCAGCAGGAGGGTGCCCTTGGCCGCCCAATCCCGCGACGAACCCATGCCATAGTCTTTGCCCGCCAATACGATCAAGGGACTGCCATTCTCTTGGTACCGCAGCGCGGCGTCATAGATCGGCATCTCTTCCATCGTCGGCAGGTAATAGGTCACCCCGCCTTCGCTGCCCGGCACCAGCAGATTCCGCAGCCGCACATTGGCGAAGGTGCCGCGTGTCATCACCCGGTCGTTGCCGCGCCGCGAGCCGAAGCTGTTGAAATACTGCGGGCTGACATCCCGCTCAAGCAGATACTGCCCCGCCGGCCCATTGATGGCGATTGCGCCCGCCGGCGATATATGGTCGGTCGTCACCGAATCGCCGCCTTTGACCATGACGCGCGCGCCCATTATCGGCTCTATCGGCGGCGCTTCACGCGGCAGGTCGACGAAAAACGGCGGCTCTTGAATATAGGTGCTGTCGTCGCTCCATTCATAGACCGGCTCATCGGTGCTGGGTATCTCGTTCCATTCTTCGTTGCCATCGTAGACATTGCCGTACTGTTCCAGGTACATGCCCGCATCGAGGCTTTCCTGCACCGTGCGGAGTATCTCCTCCTGGCTCGGCCAGATATCGCTCAGATACACCTCCGCGCCGCTCTCGTCGAATCCAATCGGCTCGCTGTTCAAGTCGATATCGACCGTGCCCGCCAGCGCATAAGCCACGACCAGCGGCGGCGACGCCAGGAAATTCGCCCGCACATCCGGCCCGATCCGCCCGCCGAAATTGCGATTGCCGCTGAGCACGGACGCCGCCACGATGTCGGCTTCGTGTATCGCCTCCCGCACCGGCTCCGGCAGCGGACCGCTGTTGCCGATGCAAGTCGTGCAGCCATAGCCGACCGTGTGGAAACCCAGCGCCTCCAAATGCGGCGTCAAGCCGGCTTTGTCCAGATACTCGGTCACCACCTTGGAGCCGGGCGCCAGGCTCGTCTTGACATAGGACTTGCGCGTCAAGCCTCGCTCATTGGCTTTCTTCGCCAGCAAACCGGCCGCCACCATCACCGACGGATTGCTTGTATTCGTGCAAGACGTGATCGCCGCGATGACCACCGAGCCATGCGTCAATTCAGCGCTGTCGCCATTCGCCCGCACCTTGCCCATCGCGCTCAGCTGCTCGCCGGACAAGGCAAAACCCTGCGGACCCAGCGGCGCCGTCAAGACTTGATTGAAGCGCGGCTTCAGCTCGCTCACCAGAATGCGATCTTGCGGACGCAGCGGTCCGGCCACACTCGGCTCGACCGCGCTCAAGTCCAGTTCCAGCGTGTCATTGAAAGCCGGATCGGGCGTCGCATCGCCGCGGAAGAGTCCCTGCTCCTTGCAGTAGATCTCCACCAACTGCGCGAGGTCTTCGTCTCGCCCTGTGCGCCGCAGGTAACTCAGCACCTCGTCATCAACCGGGAAGAAGCCCATCGTCGCGCCATATTCCGGCGCCATATTGGCGATGGTCGCGCGGTCGGGCAGGGTCATGCTGCTCAAGCCCGGCCCATAGAACTCGACGAACTTGCCCACCACGCCTTTCTCGCGCAGCATCTGCGTCACCACCAGCACCAGATCGGTCGCGGTCGCGCCTTCCGGCAGTTGACCCATCAGCTTGAAGCCAACCACCTCCGGCATTAGCATGTAAATCGGCTGACCCAGCATCGCCGCTTCCGCCTCGATACCGCCCACGCCCCAGCCGAGCACGCCCAAGCCATTGATCATCGTCGTATGGCTGTCCGTCCCCACCAGCGAATCCGGCAGCGCCACCAGGCCATCGCCCTGGGGACCATCGTAGAGCTGCACCACCTTCGCCAGAAATTCCAGATTGACCTGATGCACGATGCCGGTCGCCGGCGGCACAACCTTGAGATTCTCAAAAGCTTTCTGCCCCCAATGCAGGAACTCATAACGCTCGCGATTGCGCACGAATTCCATCTCGGCATTGCGCTGGATCGCGTCCGCGCGACCGAATACATCTACCTGTACCGAATGGTCAATCACCAGGTCGACCGGCACCACCGGATTGATCTTCTGTGGATCGCCACCCATCCGCGCCATCGCGCTGCGTAGCGCCGCCAAATCAACCAGCGAGGGCACACCGGTAAAATCCTGCAATATCACCCGCGCCGGACTGAAAGGAATCTCCACCGGCTGATAATTCTCCGCGTCCCAGGACGCCAGATTGACCACATCCTCGGCTTGGAAGAGCCGCCCATCCTCGTTGCGCAAGGCGTTCTCCAGCAGCACTTTGATGCTGAATGGCAAGCGGTCGATATCGCCGATGCCGTCCTGCGCCAGCTTGCTCAGTCGGTAGATGCCGGCTCGCGTTCCACCGCTGTCGATTGTGCCTCGTGTGTCGAAACTATTGTTCATGAAGTTTCCCTTTTCTCGACGCGCGCAAGTCCGCCTACGTTACTTGTGGCGTCTACAATGTGCCATTTTGAGAATATGATAATGACCCTGTATTCTATCAGAGAATCGACCTCGCTGTTACCGCGGCGGTGAGATCGTCAATTGCCTCGCCGCCCAGAGAAATTGATGCTTTACGATTCAAGCGCCGAACGGGGTAAACTTAGCAGCAGATGGGTAAATCGGCGCGGTACGGAGCTAACTGTGTCATATAACGATGCGATTTACATCAAGTCAACACGTGTGGGACCGGAGATAATGGCAAACTTTTGCCATCATGCCTTTGACGACTTCGTTTTACAGGTAGTTGGAACCAGCGGTAACAGGCGAACAACAGTCAACAAGAGCCCATTCTCAATTGATGCGAAACAGTCTAACGCCTCAGAACGTATGAGGCGCATGAGGATGGAACAGTATGGTTTCATTCCGAATCTCTTGATGCCGATCTTCTATAGTAGGAGCGAAGCGATCTGGATCAAGAACAATGGAGAATGGGATATTCCGCCGCTGCGTGACGTCATACTCAAAGGTGTGGTCGGCCTGATTGCGACATCCGATGACAGCATAGCGTTGTTTCTCGACAATCCTGAACGGGATGTCTTGATTCGTCACGACGGTGAGCTCACGCTCTTAGAGGACCCATTCTGGACTGAGGATAGGCTGCTCTTGTTCGAGGAAATTCCCTACAAATTCAGGAGTCTATAAAGAAAAGGAGAAGAACCCAAATGGCAGCGAGATGGACAAGCTCAATTTACTTGGATCGGGACGAGGAGTTTATCAGCGACTGAATACTATTGTTCTCGAAAACGACTGACGCTGCATCTTCCGCATAACTTAACACGCCCATTGCGCTAGTACCTGCCCCTGAGCTTATCTTTGAACCGATACCCTCCACCACTCAACTTGTCGTTTTACAAAATCAAAGCCGTCAAGTAGACTTGCGGCATTTGCTGACCGCAAGAATTGATGCAGTTCAACAGGTTGCGAAATTATGGCAAAACGACAGAGCCGCACGCGCGAAGCCCGACAGCGCCGCCAAAAGCAACGCCGTCAAAGCCAACGCTTCTACCTGCTCATCGGCATCGTTGTTGTCGCGGTGGTTGCCATCGCTGTCGTCATCGTCTCCAATCAACCGGTCGAAGCGCAAGTCTCCGCCGACCTCTCGGCGCGCTATGAGGGCATCAAGCGCTCCTTCTCGCCCGCAGGCTACCCGCGCCTGGGGGACGCCGATGCGCCTGTGACGGTCGAGGAATACGCCAGCTTTGCCTGCCCCGGCTGCGAATCCCTGCACAAAGACAGCTTTGACGCGCTGCTGGAGCGCGTCCGCGACGGGCAAGTCCGCTTCACCTACGTGCCACTGAACACGGGCGCCGTGCCCAATGCCGAGGGCGCCTCCCGCGCTGCCCTCTGCGCCGGCCGGCAAGGCATGTTCTGGGAGCTGCACGATGTCCTTTTCGATTGGCAGACGCGCTACGGCAACACCGCCTTCTCGCAGAATCGCCTCCTCGCCGGCATCGAAAAGCTGGGCCTCGGCAGCGGCGCCTTTACCGACTGCTTCAACTCCGCCGCCATCAGCAGGACCCTGGCGGCCGCGCAGAACGAGAACGTCGCCAGCACGCCGACCCTCCGCGTCAACGGCGTCACGCTGGAAGCCGGCGGGACCATCCCGTCGACCGCGACGATCTTGCAAGCCATTGACGACGCCACGCCGGCCGATTGGGGCCTGCCCGCGACCGCAACCCTGACGCCCACCGTGCAAGTCGCTACGGAGACACTGGCGCCTCCCACCGCAGAGGCTACGAGCCAGGCCGTTGCTACTGATGTCGCTCAAACGCCCACGCGAATTGCAGCGACAGGAACTGCGGCAAGCGACGGTTAATGCCCGGCTTTAGCAGGAACTTTGCGGGAGCCGAGCCGCATCGCGCTCAAAGTCACTTTCGCGCCAGCATGGGCCCAAGCGAGCGCCCGCCCAGCAAGTGCATATGCAGATGAAAGACTTCCTGCCCGCCGTGCGCGTTGCAGTTCACGATCAGGCGGTAGCCGTCTTCCGCGATGCCTTCGTCCGCCGCGATCTTCGCCGCAACAGTGAAGAGCCGGCCCAGCGCGGCTTCGTCTCCGGCGGTTACATCGTTGGCGGTGGCGATTTCGCGCTTGGGAATGATCAGGATGTGGGTTGGGGCTTGCGGCGCGATATCGCGGAAGGCCAGCGCCAGCTCATCTTCGTAGACGATGTCGGCTGGAATCTCTTTGGCGATGATTTTGGAAAATATTGTGCTCATTCGGCTCGCTCCATATGGCCACAGTTCGACGGATATCATCAAGAAACTGTCTTCTGTTCGCCACTTGTCATCAATTTACCATCAGATTTTCGCAGCCTACATTACCATGCCGCCGTCGACTACCAAGGTCTGCCCGGTGATGTAAGACGCGTCGGCTGAGGCCAGGAAGGCGACCGCCTTGGCGATATCTTCCGGGTCGCCCATGCGTCCCAGGGGAATCGCTTCCAGCGCGGCGCCTTTGAGATCATCGGCGAGATCGGCGGTCATGTCCGTCTCGACGAAGCCCGGCGCGACCGCGTTGACGCGCACACCGCGCGGCGCCAGCTCCTTCGCCAGCGACTTGGTCAGCCCGATGATGCCGGCTTTGCTGGCGGCGTAGTTGGTCTGCCCTCCATTGCCGGCGATGCCGACGACGCTGGTGATGTTGATGATGCTGCCGGCGCGCTTGCGCATCATGATTCGCGCCGCCTCCTTGCAGCAGAGCCAGCAACTGCGCAGGTTTGTCGCCTGTACGATATCGAAGTCATCCGGTTTCATCATCATGATGATGTTGTCGCGGGTGATGCCGGCGTTGTTCACCAGTATGTCCACGGCGCCATGTACAGATTTCGCTTCCTTGAACAGCGACGACACCTGGCCCGCGTCGCTTACATCGGCTTGCAGCGAGAGCGCCTGGCCGCCGCTTGCCCTTATCGCCGCTGCGGTATCTTCGGCCGATTGCGAATTGTTGACGTAATTGACGATCAGGGCCGCGCCTTGAGCCGCCAGTTCCAGGCAGATTGCGCGTCCGATGCCGCGACCGCCTCCGGTGACGAGCGCCACTTTGCCTTCGAATCGGGTCATGCGCTGTCCTTTCCGCATGTCTTAGAGGATGAGCTTGAGACCATTTTAACCACCGAGTTCTGCGCTGGCACAGAGTGATTCTCGCGGCCCGTACGAATCTGTCCGTATTGAGGGCGACCTGCCCGAACCAGGAAAGAGTCGTTGCAAGGCTCGTTCCGTATTCCATAGAGCGCCAGTAATTGCAGCCGCGCCAGCCACCGCCGATAGTCATAGCTTCGCCCGTCGCGCCTGCGGATCCCGGCGAGCGCGGCCGGAAATATTTTGCCATTGTCCGTGTTCTGTCGAGGTCTTGTTGATGTTGCCGTCGTGAAGGCCGAGCTCATTAAGAGCTTCAGCTTTTGCATCGAGTGAATAGCCCCGTTTGGACCTTTTTGCGTCTTTTTGCATCTTTTTGCGTTCTTTTGCGTTTTGCCCTTGCGGTCAGATTTGACGCCGGGCCGGCTGGCGCGCCCGGGGGACGAATGAGAGATGTCCCGCTGGCCGCAGGGCTGATGGCGGTCCCGGCTTTGTCATCCGTCCGGGTATGGGAATCTCTATCGACCCGGCTTCATTCTAGCACAAATATTCCATTCAAAGGCGAACATTTGTTCTCGTATTGGAAAATTCAAACGAAGGATGAGCGCCGGTTCGCCCGTACGGATTGCGGGCGTAAACCGTGAGGGGTTAGGATGAGCCGCCGACCCAGCCGATTAGTTCGACGTGGCCGCGCAGGTCGAGAGTGATGCTGCTGGCGCCGAAGCCGTTGGCGCTGGCGACATAGATGTCGTTGCGGCCGTCGACGCGCGGATTGACGCCGGCGAATGCGATGAACCGCCCGTCAAAGGAGTATCGCGGATCGCACATGGTCGGCGGCAGACCAGCGGTGGCCACGTTGCGGAAGCGGCTGTCTTTCACGCGGACGCCATAGGGGCAGTGGCCGGCGGTTCCGCCGATGGCGATGCGCTGCCCGTCAGGCGCCCAGGCAGACGACAGGCTGTAGCGGGGGAAATCCAGGTTGTCGTCAGCCCCGAGGATCGCGCTCTCAGCGCTCAGGAGGACAAGCTGATTTGTGCTGTCGGCAATGTGCACAAGAACGGCGCTGCCGCGCGGCGACCAGCTCTCGGAGAGGTAACTGGCGCTTGCGGGGCCGTCGGGCAGGCGTATTTCGAGGACTTCGCCGCTGCTGATATCGGCGCGCCAGATCCGCCGCTGGGGATTCAGCAGGTCGAATGGGGCGCCGGTAGCCAAGGCGAGCATGGACGAGTTTATCCAGTAGGGCGGTTCAGTCACGGTCAAGTCGGAGACGAGGCTGACGCTTCCGCTCGCCACTTCGTAGAGGTAGACCATACCGCCGGCCGGGGGAGGGAGGGTCAGCCCATCGCAGAAGCCGGGATCGCCGGGGTTCCAACTCGGGCAATCGGCGCGGTCGGAAACGAAGGCGATGGTTTTGCCGTCGGGCGAAAAGCTTGGCCAGAAGTCGTAGCTGCCGTGGTCAGTGATGTTCTGTCTTCCTGAGCCGTCTTTGGCGTAGAGAAAGATATCCATGTGGTAGCCGGTCGCGAGAGCCAGAGCCAGTTGCTCGCCATCGGGCGACCAGGAGGGCGGCATGTAGCGGCCGCGCTGGACTAGCGGATTCTCGCCGGCCAGAATCCGCGCGCTGAAGCCGGTTGAGAGATCGAGAATGTAGAGTCCGTCAGTGCGCACGTCGCCGTTCGTCTGCACAAAAGCCAGGGCGTTGCCGGGTTTGGCCGTGAATACGTCCAGGCCGGCGGTCGATTCCAGTTCCAGCACGGGTATTCGACTGCGAGCGCTAAGCGGCGAGGCGAAGTAGACCGTCTGCACGCCGGTGAAAGGCTGAGCGGTGGCGATGTTGGCGATCGTTTCCTGCCGATTGGCGCTGAGGAAGGCGATCATCTGATTGTCGATGCCGTCACTGATTTCGGCCGGCAGATCGACGACATCCCAATTGTCAAAGACATAGCTGGTTTCCGGCCAAGGCGTAATCGATGGCGTCAAGGTTGGGGAGGGCGTCGGCGTGATGGTCGGCGTATCGCTGGCGGTGGGCGTCGCCGTTGGTGTCAGGGTATCGGTCGGCAGGGGCGTGGCGGTATCGGTTGGGATGGGCGTAGGTGTTGCTGTAGCGGTCGGCGAAGGCGTGGCGGTGGGAGTCGGCCGGCTTAGCGCGCTGCAGGCGCCAAGCAGAGCAACAATCGAGACGGCTAATACGCCTTTTTTCACCACAGAGGCACAGAGGTAGTATGCAGAAGGAAATGAGAAAGGCGGATTGTCGCTTTTCCAACCCCTCCCCCGGCCCCTCCCCAAAGCTTTAGGGAGGGGGGCTGAGTCGCCAAGCAACTCTATATTTTGCAGGACTGACTTGGCAATTCTGAGACACAGGGTGTGAAATACCAGATTTCGCATTTGTTTCGTTCTGTGGTAAATGCTTAGATGATGAAGAAGGGACAGATCGGCTGACATGTCAAATCGTCGAATCTGCGATACATAATATTATCATGCGAGTATTAGAATGACGCTGGCGCAGGCGGGTGATGACCCTATGATTCATTCGGCGGCGTCTGAATTGCCATCATTATCGCGCACCCGCTGTCCCGCGTCGATATCGCGCTGCCGTTTGGGGGGTGGAGCCTGGAGGACCAGGTCCAATACCGCTTGCATATCTTCGACGTAGGCGACGGATACATCCCGCATAACCGCGCGCGGAAGCTCGCGCATGTCCTTTTGGTTGTCTTTTGGAAGGATTATGCGGGGGATCTTGCGGCGGCGGGCGGCCAGCACTTTTTCGACGACGCCGCCGACGGGGAGTATCTGACCGCGCAGGGTGATTTCGCCGGACATGGCGCAATCGGCGTCCGCGGGGCATTCGGTGAAAGCGGAGATTAGAGCGGTAGCCAGCGTGATCCCGGCTGATGGTCCGTCCTTGGGCACGGCGCCTTCGGGCATGTGGATGTGGATATCGTAATTCTCGAAATCATCGGGCGGCAGATCGAACTGATGGGCGCGGGCCCGCAGGTAGCTCAAGGCGATGTGGGCGGATTCCTGCAGGACATCGCCAAGCTGACCGGTGAGCATCAGGTTGCCTTTGCCGGGCAGGAGCGTAACTTCGACGGTCTGGATTTCGCCGCCGTTCGGCGTCCATACCAAGCCGCTGACTATGCCGACAGCGTCGGCGCGGTTGACTTTCGCCCCGAGCAGTTGTGGCGGCCCGAGAAGTTTCTCAACGGTGGCGGGCGCGACGCGTCGCGGGGCCTTGCGTTCGGCGGCGACTTGCCGCGCGACTTTTCGGCAGACATTGGCGATTTCCCGTTCCAGGTTGCGGACGCCGCTTTCGTAGGTGTAGTGCCGGATGATGTGGGTGAGCGAAGGCGTCGTGAAGCGCAGGCCGGCGGCTTCGATGCCGTTGGCTTCGAGCTGCTTGGGTATCAGGAATCGGCGCGCGATCTGCAGTTTCTGTTCTTCGGAATAGCCCTTGAATTCGATGACTTCAAGGCGGTCTTCCAAGGCTTCGGGTATCGAATACAGGTCGTTGGCGGTGGTGATGAAAGTCACTTTCGACAGGTCGTAG
>JAPOYU010000147.1 GCA_026706395.1 Chloroflexota bacterium | reverse complement strand
ACGACCCGCATATCATCCTCGCCAGCCCGTCGAATCCCGATGTGCTCTGGCAGCAAAATCACTGCGGCATCTACCGCAGCGTTGACCGCGGCCGGCAGTGGCGGGACATCTGCGACAAAAATGGCGGACCGGCCGGCTTCGGCTTCGCCCTGGCGGTGGACGAAGAAGACGAGCGCGTCGCCTGGGTGGCGCCGGCGGTCAGCGCCGAGTATCGCGTGCCGGTCGAGCGCGCCCTGGTCATCAGCCGCACGGAAGACGGCGGCGAAACCTGGCAGGACCTGCGCGGCGGCTTGCCCCAGCGGCATTGCTACGATCTCATCTTCCGCCACGCCCTGGACAACGACGGCGACACGCTGGCTTTCGGCACGACGGCCGGCAACTTCTACGTCTCCGATGATCGCGGCGACAATTGGCGCTGTCTGACGAATAACCTGGCGGTCGTCTACTCGGTGCGCTTTATGTGACCCCCACCCTGAATCCCTCTCCCATGCAGAGGGAGGGACTTCATAGAGATTCTGCCCCTCCTTAATGGCGGGAAATATGCTGATTTTGCTAGACTAACCTGGAAATAGCTTTTAATCGCAAGCGCAGGAAATGAGGGAAAACTGATGACGGATTCACCAGATCTGCTCTTGAAAAAAATACAGGGCTGCCTATACGGTGGCGCGATCGGCGATGCCATGGGCGCGCCGGCCGAATGGCGTATGCCGGACGAGATTCAGGCCCGCTACGGTTATATCACCGACCTGGTCGAAGCCTGGGACGAAGCCAATACACGCGGTCGCGGACATGGCCGCTACACCGATGACAGCCACATGGTGCAGCTGCTCTGCCACTGTTATATCGAACATGGCGGCCACCTGGACGCGCACGAATTCTTCCGCCGCATCGTGCCGAAGATGGCGCTGGAAGACCGCTGGGTTCCCGAGCGCGGCCGCTATATGCCGCTGGTGGAGCGCCTCTTTTATCCCGAGAAATGGCTCTACAATCGCTGGCTGGCCAATGCCGATCCGCGCAACGCCGGCGTCGGCAACATGGTCAATTGCGGCGCCGCTATGTACGCCGCCCCGGTCGGCATCGTCAACGCCTGCGACCCCGCAAGCGCCTATGCCGAAGCGGTCGATGTCTTCAGCGCGCACCAGGTCAGCTTCGGTTTGGAAGCGGCCGCCGTCCAAGCGACCTGCGTGGCGGAAGCGCTCAAGCCGGACGCGTCTGTCGCTTCGATCATCGACGCCGCCCTCACCGTCGCCAAAGACGGCACCGCCGATTGCATCGCCGCCATCGCCGACAAAGCCAGCACACTGACCGACTGGCGCGCCGCCATTGTCAAGTTACGTGATATTATGCGCGAATACGACACTTCGCCCGACGACGCCAAGACGCAGCGCGGCAACGGCAGCAATGATTGGACGCCCAGCCGCGAACACAGCATCGAAGAAGTGCCCATCGCCCTCGGCTTCCTGATCGTGACCGACGGCGACTTCGAAGGCACGATCATGGGCGGGACCAACTACGGCCGCGACAACGACTCCATCGCCGGTATGGGCGGGGCAATCGCCGGCGCCCTGCACGGCATCGACGCCCTGCGCCCCGAATGGGTCGAGCAGATCAACAGCGCCAACCGCATCGACTTGAAGCCCATCGCCGCGGATATGGCCGACCTGGCGCGGGTGCTGCAAGCCGAGCAGCTGGCGGCTGCGGAGTCGCGGCGGGAGGCTTTTGATAAGTTGGGTGGCTAGAACCGTCGCAGACGTGATTCTCGCAAACCGAATATTCTCGGTCTGGACGACCGCGCTTTGTCCTGTCTATCCGTTAGTGTATGCGCTGTAGGGGTTGAGTGGGGATGGGTGATAGCGTGTTGCAATATTTTAGCGGATGATTTTGAAATCATGAGGATCGACAAGCTCCCAACCCGAGCGCCTCTGTAGAGCTTCACCATCGACGGAGATAGTCGACCAATCGCTGTGCGCCTTGATTGCTTTGAGATAGTCTTTCTTACCGAGATTGATCCGAAGTCTGCGCGGCCGCCCTCTGCCATGATCCCACAAGACAATTATTGAACGATCATCGTCATCAACTTCATCACTTTGCGGGTCAACTAGAGAACTTAGACCAATTACGAGCCCTTTTATCCGCTGCAATTGAGGCGTCCATTCCTTGAGGAAGTCACTGGCCATTCTCAAGTATTCGATGTGCTGCCGTTCTATAACGAAGTTCTTGACAACTTTTACACCTCGCGAGATGGGCAGGTTTTTTGACCACTGAACACTGTATTGAATCGGTGCCGCAGACTGTTCGTACATCTTCAAAAGAGCATCACACATGTTGGCGTTAAAACCATCAGCGAAACCGCTTACTAGAGGCTGCACGTCGTGTTGTCTTTTGGCCTTTTCGACAGTAATGAAGCCTGTGGATATGCGCTCCATTACCCGTCTCTCCAGTGGCAATTTCCGACCTGGATCTGGCCTGTTGGGGATTAGTTCCCTTTGATAAGGCATTACTTCCCCTACCTGAGATTCGACAAGATAGCTAGCCCCCCCATTGTGTTTTCGACTAATCTCAAAGTGATCTAGCATGCGTTTGGCTGCGCTGTTATACCGGGCAAAATACGGTCTTAGATCGCTCTCCGAGTTCGCCGCATGTCCGATCAAGCCCTTAATGCGCGGAGTATACGTGGCGGCATCATCAACCGATCTTTCATCCACTTTTATCATAAGCAAGTCGCGGTCAAACAGCAAAATCTCGTTGGCGATTGTCTCAGGCGACTTGTCCGCCAAGGCCGACAGAATCCGGACCGTATGCTCTACATAGATAGGATAATCCGGGGCAGAGCAGCTTAAGGGCAAGACAATCTCAAACGGATTGTCATCAATGTCCGCGTAGCCCTCGAAAACATAGCAACGGTCATTGGTATTGACAATGTTCCAGCCAGAGCGCAGAAGGTAGGATTTAATATGGTCGGTTGGTAGCGCATACAACGCGGCGTTCATTTCTCTTGTTCCTGTCCACTATATGCGTCAATTCTATCTGTCTCCAGCAAGTGAGCTACTGCGTTGTAATCAAACACTTGCGACCTAGGAATGTAAATGGTTTTTGAACTGGTGTTGTCTGTAGGTTCGCGCGGTATGTGGTACCAATAGCAGCATTTGCGAAGTTGGAACACTTCCTCCGTGACCGAGAGTGGCTCCGTCCCATCTGTCGGAAGGGCATATACGATGAGTATTCCTAGACCTTTCTCCAATTCCGCCAATTTGTTGTAAGCATCTGCCTCTACTGCATAGACGAAGTGATCGTCGCGAATCTTCCAATCTGTGGTCGATTTGAGTTGACAGAAAAATGATAACCCGGTCGGTGCATACTCGGTTTCGTTACGAATGCGGGCACCAGACACGATGTAATCAATACCTATGTCAGGTCCCTCTGGCACATACGCAACTGCTCCTGCATCAGCAACAACAGCGCGGAAATAGGCAAAATGCAACTCCTGTTTTGCTAGATCTGGAGGAATAGGCATTCATGCATTCCGCATGCGGCAGTCAGTAAATTCATCTAAATGCTAACATTTATTCCACATTCAGTCTAATATATATGAACGCTAATTGTCACGAACGCTTCTTAGTGACCTCCGCGCCTGTGTGCCGAAATCCCCCACTGAGCGAACATTTGGTCTAGCATAACAACCCCATCTCTGCTATCCTAATCACATCGCGCCTTAACAACCGCATCCCACTTGCCGCACGACCCGCGCCAGATGGCCAGATGGCCAAAAAAAGTTTTTCCGCCGCCACGATCGACATTTGCGCAATATTTATTCCCCCGCGCAAACGCAAATGAGCGCCGAAATCCACCCCAATCCCGCAGAAACACTGGCATTCCCCCTTTGCGCAACCGCCAATTTCCATTGCCCAATCCGCGCAAATCCGCGCGGATCTCCCTCTGTGTCTACGCGCCCTCTGTGGTAAAAGAAAGAAAACAGCGAGAACTTCTCCCATGACCCAAACCCCCTCCCGCAGCCAAACCTTCTTCAGTGAAGACGGCGTCTCCGGCTTGACCCACCGCGCCTTCACCGCCGCTATGGGCTACGACAGCGCCGACATGAACCGCCCGCTCATCGGCATCTGCAACACCTACAGCGAGCTCAACCCCTGCAACAGCCACCTGCGAGGCATCAGCGAGGCGGTCAAGCGCGGCGTTCTGCAGGCCGGCGGCACCCCGCTGGAATTCCCCACCATCTCCCTCGGCGAGATCCACCTCAGTCCCACTTCCATGCTCTACCGCAACCTGGCGGCTATGGACACCGAGGAGATGATCCGCGGCAACCCGCTCGATGGCGTCGTTCTGCTGACCAATTGCGACAAGACCACGCCCGCCGCGCTCATGGGCGCCGCCAGCGCCGATATCCCGACCATCATGCTCAGCGGCGGTCCCATGCTCAACGGGCACTACATGGGCGAGATTCTGGGCGCTTGCACCGATTGCCGCCGCTACACCGCCGAGTACCAGGCCGGGGCGATCAGCGCCGAGACTTACCGCGAGGTCGAAGCCAACCTGGTGCGCAGCGCGGGCCACTGCATGGTCATGGGCACCGCCTCGACCATGAACTCGCTGATGGAAGCGCTGGGCA
>JAPOYU010000042.1 GCA_026706395.1 Chloroflexota bacterium | reverse complement strand
TGCCGGCTGCGCCCGCCCGCGCCGTCCGCCCGATGCGATGCACATAGCTTTCCGGCAGATTTGGCAAATCAAAATTAATGACATGTGTCACCGAATCGATATCCAATCCCCGCGCGGCGATATCTGTAGCGACCAGGACAGCAGTGCGCCCGGATTTGAATTGAGCCAGCGCTCGCATTCGCGCCGTTTGCGATTTATTGCCGTGAATCGCTTCAGCCGGTATGCGCGCGCGGTTCAACTGTTTCGCCAGGTTATTTGCGCGATGCTTGGTGCGGGTAAATACCAGCACTCGCTCAGCAGCGGGATCGCGCAGAATTGACTTTAACAGCGCGCGCTTGTCGCCGCCTTCCACGAAATATATGGACTGCGCGATACTCTCCACCGTAGTCGCTTGTGGATTCGCGTCCACCTTGACCGGATCTGTCAATATGCTCCTGCTCAAGTCTTGAATGGCCTGCGGCATCGTCGCGGAAAAGAGCATGGTCTGGCGCGCTTTTGGCAGGCGCTTGATGATGCGCTTGACATCGTTGATGAAGCCCATATCCAACATGCGATCGGCTTCATCCAGCACGAAAAACTCAATTTGATTCAACCGGATATAACCTTGATTCATCAAATCTTGCAGGCGTCCCGGCGTCGCCACCACTATATCAACGCCGCGCTTCAGCGCGCTGACTTGGGGCTGCTGACCCACGCCGCCAAATATCGCTACATGCTTTAGCGAGCTCCCGCGGCTGAATTTGCCGAACTCTTCATCAATCTGCGCCGCAAGCTCGCGGGTAGGCGCCAGCACCAGTACGCGAATAGGCTTCTTGCTCCGGACCGGTTCAAGCATTTGTACGATGGGCAGAGCAAAGGCGGCTGTCTTGCCGCTGCCGGTTTGGGCGCAGCCGACAATATCGCGGCCCTGCAAGATATGCGGAATAGTGCGAACTTGTATTGGTGTCGGCTCGGTATAGCCAGCTCGCTGCACCGCGCGCAGCATGGCGCTGTTGAGTTGCAGATCATGGAATGTCATTGTGGTTTGCGTTCTATCGATGTTCTTCTTTGAAGCAACGATGTAGTGTCTAACAGTTCTGCCGATAATGCCAGCGCGATAATCTACTGCATACGCATCCGCCTCCGCTTGATGTATCATGCTGGCAATTAGCGCAAATTACACCGGAGCGAGACGCAACATGAGCAATCCTTACGACTACGCGAAAGCCAACTGGAATCGCTTCCTCGAGGAATATCAAGAACTGCTGCGCATCCGTACCATCAGCACGCAGCCGCAGCATGCCGACGATGTCGCCGCCGCCGCCGAATGGCTTCGGGCGATGATGCTGCGCATCGGCATGCACAGCGCCGAAGTGATTCTGCTGCCGGAAGGACGCTGCCCGCTGGTGCTGGGCGAATGGCATGGCGCCGGCGTCGACGCTCCCAACATCCTGATCTACTGCCACTACGATGTGCAGCCGGCCGAAGTCGCCGATGGCTGGGAGACCGAACCCTTCGAGCCGACCATCAAGAATGGCAGGCTCTATTGCCGCGGCGCCGTCGACAGCAAGCTGCACGTCATGGCCAATCTCAAAGCGGTCGAATCTTGGCTGGCGGCGGACGATAAGCCGGAGGTCAACATCAAGGTCGTGCTGGAAGGCGAAGAAGAATCGGGCTCGGAGAATATCAACGCCTTCATCGCGCGGCATCCCGAACGGCTGGCGGCCGATATCGCCATGATCTCCGATGGTGCGATCCTGGCGCCGGAACAGCCCAGCCTGACCTATGGCCTGCGTGGCATCGCCGCCCTCGAATTGCATGTGGCTGCGCCGGTCAGCGACCTGCACAGCGGCCACTGGGGCGGCTCGGTGCATAATCCGATTCAAGCGCTGAGCGAGATCTTGGCTCAACTCCACGACGAAAACGGGATGGTGACCGTGCCCGGCTTCTATGATGATGTCGTCCCCGTGACAGCGACGGACCGCGCCCTGCTGGAACGCGTCGAACCCTTCCTGCAAGCCGAATGGGACGATGTCGTGGCCGCGCCGGCGGTCTGGGGCGAATCCGAGTATATCTTGCCCGAGCGGCTGGGCGCCCGCCCCACGCTGGAGATCAATGGCATCCACGGCGGCTACACCGGCGCCGGCATGAAAACCGTTCTGCCCGCCCGCGCTTTCGCCAAGATCACCTGCCGCCTCGTGCCGCGTCAAAAACCGGAGCGTGTGCTCAATTGTGTGGTCGATCACATCTGTAACATCGCCCCGGATACGGTGAGCCTGGACATCCGCCCCAGCGAGCCGGGTGCGGAAGCGGTGCTGCTGGATGTCGACGGCTTGGCGATGCAAGCGGCGGCCCAAGCCTACACCTTCGCCTGGGGCGTCGAGCCGGTCTTCGAACGCTCCGGCGGCAGCGTGCCGATCTGCTTCGAGTGCATGAAGGTGGCGGACGAAGTCGTCATCATGAGCTACGGCCTCAAGAGCGGCCGCGCCCACGGCCCCAACGAGAATATCTACTTGCAAAACTTCCGCAACGGGATCCAAGCGACCATCAAGTTTATTGAGGTGATAGGCAGCCGAGACGATTAGCTAATCCGGCGCGCAATCTGCGCAGCCCTTGAAAGCGCCTGTGATTTGGCGGCGTTCATTGCGGCCCCCGGTTCCGTTGCCTCTCCCGACATTTTCGCTTTCCCACAGCTTTACAGTCTGTTTACACACAGTTTGCAGTCGCGTGAAACATTTCCCGCGCCTCTCCATTAGACTGCGGGTGAATTGCGGGCGAAATCTCTCGCCCCTGGTCATAACGCAAAGGAGAATTGCCAAAATGACTGCCAAACGATTCACCCTCGTACTGGTTCTGCTCGCGCTGTTGACGGCGGGCGTCAGCGCCCATGACAGCGACTCGATGGATGCGCCGCGGAAAAGCGCAATTGGATTGTCAGTCCTGGATGAGATCGTGCTGGAAGCGACCGGGCTGGAGGCGGTGGACCTGCGCGCGGCTCTGGCGGACGGCGCAACCATCGTCGAACTCATTGAGGCGAATGAGGGCGATGTCGCAGCCGTGATCGCGGACGTGACGGCGCGGATGACGGAAGACATCAATGCCAACGCGACCGCTATCGTGGAAAGCCTCGAAGAACAGGTCAGCGAAGAGCTGAACGCTAGCCATTCGCGGCGCGGTCCCTGGAGACGGATTTGGCATCGCGCCCCGCGCCTCTTCGCTTACGCCGGCGCCGGCGATGCGCTTATGGAAGCGACCGGGCTGGACGCGGCTGACCTGCGCTCCTCGCTGAGGGACGGTGCGACCATCGCCGAACTGATCGAGGCGAACGGCGGCGATGTCGAGAGCGTCGCGGCCGACATAGTCGCCATTGTCACTGATGAGGTCAATGCCGCCGCGGCCGAGCGGATTGAAAGCCTGGAAGAAAACATCACTGATATCTTCAACAGCGACTTGGCTGACCGCTGGCGTCGAGGGCGCCGCGGGCCCGTGAGACCGCGCTTTTTCTTCGGCTTCTGGGCTATGTCGGGAGCGCCAGCCAACGAGCAGCCCGCAGGCTAGATCCGCGAGGCAATTTGCCTTCTCAGCTTTTGGAAGCGTGGGGGAAAGCCCCCGCGCTCTTCATTTTCTGGGCGAGCCGCTCAGACCTCCCAGCAGCCCGCATCCAACACCACCGCCTCATCCGCGCTCGGCCAGGGCGGCGCCGTCGCAATCACGAACTCCAGCGGCCCATCGCCCGTGTTGCGAAACTGAAAATCCGTGCCCAGCGTGATCGTCAGACTTATGCCCGGCCCCACATCCAGCACCTGCTCCTGATCGCCCTGTCTACGCCAGACCTGTCCGCGACCAGCGAGGAAAAACCAGACCTCCTCGACCGTCCGATGACGAACCGGAATCGACACCGCGCCGACCGGCAGCGCGCAATGCACAACACTCACGCCATCAAGCTGATGCAGCAAACGGATCTCCGAACTATCGGGAGCCAGTACATCATAGTCATCGGCTACTTGATTGCTTTCAAATGATGGCATTACAGCCTTGCCTATCACGATATTGCGCTACTGCATTAGACCATAGCTCCCCTCCCTGATGCTTCGGGGAGGGGTTGGGGGTGGGGTAGGCAAGCTAACTCCCCGCCTCCCAACGCGCCCGAACCACATCCCAAACTTCCGGATTGAGCAAATGTGGCGGTCGCTCCCCGCGCAGCACCTGGACAACCTGCTCCAGCGCATGGGTGGTTAGCCGCGGCCGGCCCGCGACTGTCGAACTGGCGATATGCGGCGTGATCACGACGTTATCGCGCCCCAACAAGGGATTGCCCGCCGATGGCGGTTCCGGATCGGTCACATCTAAGCCCGCGCCGAAGAGATGCCCGCTGTCCAGCGCTTCCGTCAGCGCCGCTTCGTCGACGTGCCCGCCGCGCGAAACATTGATGAAAACCGCGCCCGGCTTCATCTGGGCGAAGCGCGAGGCGTTCATGATCTTGTAGGTCTGGTCATTGAGCGGCAGGTGCAGCGACACAAAGTCCGAGCCGGCCAGCAGCTCTTCCAGCGAATTTGCCTTTTGTACGCCGAGTGAGTCGAAGCGCTCATCAACTATATGGGGATCATAGGCGACCACCTTCATGCCGATGGCTTTGGCGATGCCGCTGACGTGCCCGCCAATCCGCCCCAAGCCGACGATGCCGAGCTGCGTGTGCTGCATTTCCCAGGCCACATACTCGCGCGCCAGGCTTCGCCTCTCGCCGCTTTCCAGCATTGAAATGAGCTCGTTCTCGATCTTCTTGACCGCGCGCGCCACCGTCATCATCAAGGTGACAGCAAGCTCGGCTGTGGAGACGGTCGGCGCTTCCGGCGCGTTGACGCAGGCGATTCCGCGGGCGGTGGCCGCCTCAACATCCAGTGTGTCATAGCCGACGCCCGTGCGCGCGATGATCAGCAGGTTGGGCGCTCGATCCAGCACCGCCGCGTCAAACACGCGCCCGCCACCGATCACCGCGTGCGCGCTCTCTAGCCCGTGGTAAGGATCGCTGCTCACATGACCGCCCGGGCAGATGCCGTCGGCGATATCTTCAAACATGTATCGGTATTCTTCCGGCACCGTGGATTCAAACCAGATTTTGTACATTTGGCAGTGTTTCCCTTATGGATAAACCAGATTAGAAATGGACGTTCTCGTCGACGATCTGTCCCACATCATCAGTCGCTTCGCGGATATGCTTGAATTCGGCGGTCAGCGCCCGATTGAAAGCGGAAATATCCGAGCTGTGCATGACCAGGTTGGCTCCCGCTTTCACCCACTCAATCTCGTGGTGAGCCAAGTTGTGATGGATGCCGATGCCGACCCCCGCCGCCCGCGATTTGCTGATGATCGTGCGGATCGCCTCATCGAAGATCGGATGATCGTATTGCTCCGGCAACCCCAGGCTGCAAGACAAATCATGCGGACCGACCAGCACACAGTCGATCCAGGGCGACTGCAGAATCTCATCCAGCCGCTCCAGCGCCGGCACGCTCTCGATATTGATGAAGAGCGCCTTGTTGGCGTTGCGCGCCGCCAGATAATCCGCCAGTTCCGGCTCCAGCGCCGCCTCGCCATCCAGCGCCGCTTGCAGCTTTTCCCCCTTCAGCGGACCGAACTTGACCGCGCCGCCGAGCGCCTTAACCTGGTCCGGATGCTCAATATAGGGGGCGATGATGCCGTGCGCGCCGCCATCCACCGTCATCTGCGCCAAATAGGGATCCGGCTCCGGGATGCGCACCACCGGCGCCAGGTCAAGCGCGGCGAAAGCGTTGCACATCCAGGAGATCATGTTGCGGTCCTGCGGCGTGTGCTCGGTGTCGATGAAGACCATATCGAGGCCGAGGTTGGTCACCACCCGCGGCCAAATGGGCGAAGGCGAATAGATCGCCGTGCCATAAACGCGCTGCCCGCCCCGCAGCGCTTGTATCAGTTCTTTTCCTTGCATTTCGTCTTCTCTTCCTCTTTTGTCAAATCGCAGACTATGGTTGCCGAGCGTCCTTGGATTCTTGCGTGAACGCGGTAGCCCTTATCGCTGCCGCCGAGCGGCATTGGCAAATCAAGAGAGGATATTAGCCCCAGCCGCGCCATAAGTCAAAGCGCGCTTCGCAAGCGGGAGCGATGCAACGATCCACGCCTTTTGACGTATTTCAATACATGCCTGCCAATTACACCCTTGCTTGGTGAATTAGATGCCTCTCTTCACCTCCAAACGCGAGCGCCGGCTCTGGCTCGCGCTCCTCATCGTGCTGACAGCGATATACGCCACGCTGGGCCAAACCCCGGCGATCGTGGCGGCCTTGGGCACGGACATCATCGATAGCGCGGAAGCCAACCTCGTCTTCGCCCTCCTCGTCCTGCTGGTGCTGATCCCGATTTTTTTCATCGACAAGCGACTCGGCCGCCTTGAGATCGCCGTCGGCATCGGCATCCTCGCGGTATATCTGCTGACTTGGCTGCGGCTCGGCTCCTGGGAGGAGCGCACTCACTTGTTCGAGTACGCTCTGGTCGCCGCCCTCGTCCATGAAGCCCTGCTCGAACGGAAGGACAACGGTCGCCGAGTTCCCGCTCCCGCCCTCCTCGCCCTTGTCATCTCCATACTCCTCGGCTGGCTCGATGAGGGCATCCAGTCCCTGCTGCCCAATCGCGTCTTTGACCTGATCGATGTCGCCTTTAATTCACTCGCCGCCATCATGATAATCGGCGCGCGTTGCCTTGTGAGATGGTTACAGCGCTGGGTGGAACATCGCCGACGAAAATAGTTGACCCGCGAAGGCTCACAATCAACAGAAGCAACTCCTGAAATGCAGCGGAATCTGCCGGACAGTTTAGGCCTCCAAGGGAACTGTAGGTGGCGCAGACACTGACCTCGGCTGAGAGTTTTGCCCGCCGCGGCCGTTGAGCGAGCAGTATCCCCGCGATTCCCCCACCCCCCGCAGCGCTTGACATTCCGCTTATTTTGATATACTATTACTAAAAGAAAAGTGTAATTATGATACATATCCATTCATACTGTTTAATATTAGGCACATCAACGCCTAATGTCTCACAAAATTGCCAGCGCTTCTTGCCACCCGGATCCTTTTGCCGGGCTAAGGCCGGATCAGCGCCCATTATGTGACAGCTAGCGGCGACTGCGGCTAGCCCCGATTGACCGCCAAGTAATATCATAAAATTCGGAGAATCCCCAGTATGTTGATGAATGAATCTAGCTTGCAAAAGATACTCGACAAATGCAACGAAATACGCGGCGCGCAGAAAAAAACTACTGACCAATTAGACGACGCCATACTGGGTATTCTCTTTGCCATCGAGCGCAATCGTGAATCAAGCCAATTGAATCGCGATCTTATTCAAGACGCAAATCGGAAACTCGATGCCATTATTGACCATTTGGGCATCGAATACACGCCAACGACCTTTGATCCCAAAGACTGGAACTTCGAGAACCTCAACAATGACAAACGATGACAAGCATAAGCCCGATAAACTAAAAGCCAATACGCCATCGCGAAATCCCGCGTAACCTGATACTTGCTGCTTGCTTGGTCTTACCTCTCTGCCTCTGTGGTGAATCCCTTTGTGCAGAGTTCGGTATACGTTCCATGTCCTTGAAATTCACCACTCCTCTTTGACGTACATCTGTATTGCAATTGAAATCACCGTTAGAATAACTTGCGTTTCGTCACGCCGTTGCTGACTTCTTTTAGTGATCTGGCGGCTTGCGCAGCGTGGCGCAGACGGCGGAAAGTGAGGCAACACATGCGACTTGGACTCAACATCGGCTACTCTGGCCCCCGTATCGAACTGCCGCTGGACCTCATCCTCGAAGCCGATCGCCTCGGCTATTACGCCGTCTGGACCGCCGAAGCCTACGGCTCGGATTGCATCAGCCCCCTGGCCTGGATCGGCGCCTTGACTAAGAACATCAAGCTCGGCTCCGCCATCATGCAGATGCCGGCCCGCAGCCCCGCCATGACCGCCATGACCGCCATCACCCTCGATCAGCTTTCCGGCGGGCGCTTCCTGCTCGGCCTGGGGCTGTCCGGCCCCCAGGTCGTCGAAGGCTGGCACGGCCGCCCCTACGGCAAACCCCTGGGAAAAACCCGCGAATATGTGAGCATCGTCCGGCAGATCTTAGCGCGGGAAGCGCCGCTGGTCCACGACGGCGAGCATTATCAGATTCCCTACCGCGGTCCCGATGCGGCCGGCTTGGGGCTGGCGCTCAAGAGCATCGTCCACGGCCGCGCCGACCTGCCGATTTACCTGGCCGCTATCGGCCCGAAAAACGTCGCCCTCAGCGCCGAGATCGCCGACGGTTGGCTGCCGATCTTCTTCTCGCCGGCCCACTATGAATCGGCCTACCAGGCGGCGGTCGAAGCGGGCTTCGCTGCGGCGGACGGCGGCAAAAGCCTCGCCGACTTCGACATCGCGCCCTCCGTCACCGTTGTCATCGAAGACGACCTGGAAGCAGCCTACAATCAGATCAAGCCGGCCCTGGCCCTCTACATCGGCGGCATGGGCGCGCGAGGTAAGAACTTCTATCATGACCTGGCCTGCCGCTTCGGCTTCGCTGACGCCGCCGACGCGATTCAGGATCATTATCTGGGCGGGCGCAAAGGCGAAGCGGTGATGGCGGTGCCCGATGCCCTGGTGGACGCGGTCGCCCTGGTCGGCTCGAAAGCCCGCATCCGCGACCGCCTGGCGCTCTGGCGCGACTGCCCGATTACCACGCTGAACATCACCGCCTTCTCGGTCGATACCCTCCGCTTCCTGGCTGAGCAATTGCTCTCTTGAAGGCCCCGCTGGCAAGCGCAAGTTGGCTCCGCCCGGCTCACTTCAGTGCGGAATCGCTCCCTGCGAACTGTATCTCATGCTGAATTGGAATCCCTTCCGCTTCCGATGGCTGAGACCGGAGCCTGAATGATCGTCTACGATGTGCGGGACCTGGTGAAGACCTACCCCGGCGCGACCGAACCCGCCAACAAAGACATCAGCTTCCAGGTGTGCGAAGGCGAGATCTTCGGCATTCTGGGCGACAACGGCGCTGGCAAGACCACCTTGATCAAGCAGATGGTTAATCTGCTGGCTAGCAGCTCAGGCGACATCCGGCTCTATGACAAGCCCCTCAGCCATGAAGGCCTGTACCTGCCCTCGCTCGTCGGCTATATGCCGCAGGAGAGCCACGCCCTTAATCAGTTGACGGTGGGCGAGGCGCTCTACTACAGCGCCCATCTGCGCGGCATGAAGCGGAGCGCCGCCATAGACGAGCGAAACCGCCTGCTCAAAATCTGGCAGATGGAAAGCCTGCGAGACCGCTATAGCTCACGCCTCTCCGGCGGGCAGCGGCGTTTGCTGCGGCTGGCCGTGGCCACCGCCGCTTCATCAAAAGTGCTGGTTCTTGATGAACCGACGAATGACCTCGATCCGCAGAAGCGGCGTCTGGTCTGGGAGAATCTGCGCGCGCTTAACCGAGATCTCGGCACGACCATCATCTTCATCACCCATGACGCGGCCGAAGCTGAGAAGATTATCGAGCGCGTGGGTATATTGAATCGCGGCCAACTGATCGTCACCGGCGCGCCCCATGCTCTGAAGCGGAATCTCAAGAATAAACTGCGCTTGGAGATCGCCTTCGAGCCGGGCCAGGCGCCGCGGCTCCCGGCTGATCTCGCCCCCCGCCATTTGACCGAGACGCGCTGGCAGATCTATCTCGGGCAGCATCAACTGGGCGATGTGATAGCCGCTCTGGATATGGACCGTTTGACCGATATGAAGCTGAGCTCAGCCACTTTGGAGGATCTGTACTTTCATTATGTCGAAGACGTCTAGGTCCCAGAGTTACCCGATACAGCTCATCGACCTGGTATTGATCGAGTTGAGCAACTGGCGCTGGAGCTGGCGCTCGATCCTGGTGGTGGGCGCCTGCGTCCCGCTCTTTGGCATGATCGGCTTGTCAATCTACGCTCGCGATCTCGGTCCCGAAGCTCTGAATGCCATCTTCAGCGGCAGCCTGGTGATGTCGCTGATGCTCGGCAACCTCGGCAACATTCAGTCCCACGTCGTATTCATGCGTTTTCAAGGCACGCTTGAGTATTTCGCCACCCTGCCCATCCACAAACATGCGCTGATGATGGCCATCATTATCGCCTTTTTTCTGCTCTCGCTGCCCGCCCTGCTCACGCTGCTCGTCATCGGCTCCGCTCTTTTGCGGATCGCCCTCGCTCCCCATCCCCTGCTGCTGCTGGTCATGCCGCTTTGCGTCCTGCCGATGTCCGCTATCGGCGCGCTCATCGGCGTCAGCGTGAGCAGCCCCCAGCAAGGCAGTTCGCTGAGCGTCCTAACGGCTTTCCTCTTCGGCGGCTTGGGTCCCGTCCTCTTCCCACCGGACCGCCTGCCGGAGTTTCTGCGGCTGATCGGCCTGATCAATCCGGCGGCCCGGGCCTCATCCGCGCTGCGCCAAACTTTGATCGGTCCGCTCGACCAGCAAATCGCGCTGGATTTAGCCATCGTTTTCGGCTTTACTCTCTGTGTCTTCTATGTGGTCGGGAAAAAACTGGATTGGCGCGCCGGCCATGCCTTGTCCTGAATGACTGTCACATAGCGGGAAACGAGCGGCGAAGGAAAAATACCATGACCACTCTCATCACCGGCGCCGCCGGCTTCATCGGTAGTCACCTGGCCGCCGCCTTGCTCGCTCGCGGGGGGCGCGTGGTCGCTATCGACAACTTCAACGACTACTACGACCCCGCCATCAAACGTCACAACGCTGCCCGACTGAGCGAATACGACAACTGCGTCATGGTCGAAGGCGATATCCGCGATGTCCCGCTAGTCGATCGCCTCTTCGCCGGACATGGCATCAGCCATGTCGCGCATCTGGCCGCCATGGCCGGCGTCCGCGCCAGCGTCGATCAACCGCGCCTGTACCTCGATGTCAACCTGACCGGCACGCTGAATCTGCTTGAAGCGGCGAAAACGGCCCGCATCGAGCAATTCGTCCTCGCCTCGACCTCTTCCGTCTACGGCAAGACGAAGACCCTGCCCTTTGTCGAAACCGATACCGCCGACCGTCCCTTGGCCGCCTATCCCGCCAGCAAACGCGCCGCCGAACTGCTCGCCCATACCTGCCACAACCTCGTCGGCATGAACGTGACTTGCCTGCGCTTCTTCAACGTATACGGTCCCGCCGGACGCCCCGACATGATGCCCTGGCGCCTGATGGAAGCGACCCGAACCGGCGAGCAAATCAAGCTCTTCAACGGTGGCGACATTCACCGCGACTGGACATATATCGAAGACACTGTGGCCGGTGTGCTGGCAGCGCTGGATAGGCCGCTGGGTTACGAGATCATCAACCTCGGCTGCGGCGCGCCCATCTCGCTGAGCGACTTCGTCCAGCTCATCGAAGAGTATTCCGGCGCGAGCATTAACACCATCGCCGTCCCGACGCCCTTGAGCGACCCGCCGATCACCTTCTGCGACAATACGAAGGCGCGTAACCTGCTCGGCTTCGCGCCGTCGGTTGATGTCCGCGAAGGCCTGCGCCGCGCCTGGGACTGGTACGCCGCTTATCGTGGATTGTAGAGCGCTGGCCGCTCGATCCCGACCGAGGCCTCCGGCAAACCCGTCTCCGTCGAGCGCAGGCAAGCCTCCGCTGCGACCAGCGACATATAGCCGTCCCAGGCTGAAGGACCGGTCGGCTCGCCGCTTCGGACCGAATCGACCCAGATCTGCGCCTCATCAATATAAGCCTGGCCGAAACGCTCCGGCCAATTCGGCGTGACCTCTTGCGCAATGGTCGAGCCCCGCCGCAAGACCGGACTGCTATGGCTTACCGACCGCGCTGTGCCCCGCTCGCCCACGACTTCCACCATCACCTCATAGCCGTAACCCGAATCGCCGTTCCATTCCATGCTGCCGATCGCGCCGGAAGCGAATTGCAATTGCACCGTGGCGAAACGCGCGCTCCGCGGCTCCTCAGGTTCTGCGCGCACCCACTGCGTGAAGACCCGCTCAATCTCCTCTCCCATCAGCCAGCGTATCGAGTGGATGTCGTGGATCAACGAGTTCACCAGCGCCTTGTCGATAGTCTTTGCTCCCGTCCAGGGATTGATATGCACGCTGCGGCAATTGACGACCTTGCCCAGCTCCCTGCCCCGCAGCATCTCATACACTTCCGCGTGCGCCCGGTCATAAACGCGCATGAAGCCCACTTGAACCAGCTGCCTCCCGGCCGCCAGCTCAGCCCGCAGGACCCGCTCGCCATCAGCTGCGGTCGTCGCCAAGGGCTTTTCGCAGAGGGCAGGCTTGCCCGCTTCGATGCAGGCGATGGTCTGGTCAGCATGGGCGGCGTCAGGCGAGGCGATGAGCACCGCATCCACCGACGGATCGGCGATCAAGTCTTCGGCGCTGGCGTAAACGGACGCGCCCAGATCCGCCGCAACCGCCTTGGCCCGCTCCTGGTCGATATCCATCACCGCCGCCACCCGAGCGCCAATAGTCCGCCGCGCCAGATTCCCCGCATGTACCGTCCCGATCATGCCCGTCCCAATGACGCCCACGCCAACACTGCTGCTCTTCATCGCCCCACGCCTCCCAGCTGCCATATCCAAAACCTTGCGCCGAGTGTAACCCAGCAGTTTAAGGAAAGTAATGAAAATATGGCAAGATAAACTGGCGGACAAAAAACCGAAAATATCTGTAAGGCTTGCCCGCTTCTCTTCCCAACCACAAAAGAATCGTTGTAGGGGCGAGCCTTGGCTCGCGTAGATACCCACTAGGCCGCCGCTCGCCCCTACAAATTTCATCAACTATGTCCTAGCCCTTGACGGCGCCGGATGCCAAGCCGCGGATCAGATATTTCTGGAAGAAGATGATCACAACCAGGATCGGCAGCGTGACGGACACTGAAGCGGCCGCCGCCAGGGTGACATGACCGGGGTCTTCGCCGCCGGTGAATTGGGCGATGCCGACCGGCAGGGTCCAGTTGATTTGCGTCAGGATGCGGGCGAGCAGGAAGTCGTTGTAAGCGAGGAGCAGGGTGAACAAGCCGGTGGTGATGATGCCGGGCCACATGATGGGCACGATCACGGAGAGGAAGGATTTCAGCCGACTGGCGCCGTCAATCATGGCGGCCTCTTCGATTTCGCGCGGTATCTCCATGAAGAAGCTGCGCAGCATCCAGATGGTGAATGGTTGATTGGTAGCGACAAGGCAGAGTATCAGCAGGATGTGCGTATCGTACAAGCCCGATAACTGGCCCAGGTAGTAGAATGGCAGCACCAGCGCCAGGCTCGGCAAGGAACGGAAGGCCAGAGCGATCACCAGGATATAAACCGAGACCACATGTCGGAAACGCGCCAAGCCGTAACCCGCCAGCGCGCCGATACTCAAGGAGACGCACAAAGTGCCAATTGTCACAATCACGCTGTTGATCAAGTAATCGTAGAACTCGGCCGTATTGACGACTTCCGGCAAAGCCAGCGCGACCGCCACAGCCGCGAAGATGCAGCCGATATACACCACTGAATTGGGCGCCGGGATACGGTTGGCGGAGAGGCCGATCACCACCAGGACGAAGATGATGAGTATCACTATCAAGCCAAAGGGCGCAAAGTCTTCCAGTGGCATATTCAGCCAGAGATCGGCATAGTTCTCGCCAGTGGGCGTGAAGGTGAAGCGGGGGATCCTGGCGTTGGCGTCCTTCGGCAGTTTGATCGAACTCATAATCGTCCAGGTGAAGGGCAGCACGTTATAAAGGGTGAACAGCGCCAGAGCGATATAGATAAGGAATCTCGCGATAGGGTTGTCTGTCCGTGTCATTAGTCTTCCTCCGTCTGCTCGCGATAGGTCATGACGAGGAATGGAATCAATACGACAAAGATACCGAGGACGGTGAGTACGCTCATAGCGTTGGCTTTGCCGAGCCGTCCAAAAGTGAGCGCGACCTGAAAGTTGTAATACAATATCGTTTCGGCATCATAGATAGGATTCTGCGATGTCAGCACGAAGACGCTGTCAAAGACGCGATAGGAATCCATGATCGAGATCAAGCCGATGAAGATGAATAGCGAGCGCAGATGCGGGATGGCGACATGCCAGAGCTGTTGCAGCCAGGAGGCGCCATCGACGCGGGCCGCCTCTAGCGATTCTTGCGGCAGCGTCTGCAAGCCGGCGAATAGCACGATCATGGCGAAGGGCGTGGCGGTCCAGATGCTGTGGAAGATGATGAGCAGGGGCACGGTGGTGCTGTTCATGAACAGGCGATAGTCGAAGAGTTGCTGCATCCAGTACCAGTAGGGACCGCCGCGGTCGAACATATCGCGGAAGATGAGCGTGCCGACGACCGGCGTCATGACGAAAGGCACGAGGGCGGCGGCGATGAAAACCCCGCGAAAACGCGTGACCTGATCCAGAAGCAGGGCGAACATCAAGCCGAGGACGATCCGCGCTGGTACAGCGACGGCGATGAAAAGCAGCGTAAATTCGAGAGAATCCCAGAATTCGGGATCGCTCAAGACCTCCTCGTAATTCTGAAGGCCCACCCACACCGGCGCATCCAGATTGCGGAAGGTGATGTAGTGCAGCCCCAATACGATAGAAGCCAGCAAGGGCGCGGTCATCAGCGCGAGCATAATGAAGACGCTGGGACCAACAAAGAATGTAAATGTACCTTTTTTCATAAGCGACAACCCGAATCTCTATGGGAGCGATACGCGGACACGCGATTGCATCGGTCAGACTGGCGTGGCAAGGTCATTAGACGAATGACCCCTCCTCTCGCGCAGAGAGAAGGGGTCAAAGAGATGCTTGGTCGGTTTAGCCCTCGATGAATCCCTGAGTGGTCGCTTCGGCTGTGTAGGCTTCAGCGGCAGTGTCCAGCAAGTCCGCAGCGGACATTTCGCCGAGCATAATCTGGGGCAGCCATTGAGCCAGCACGCCGTTCAAGACTGCGCCGATTGCCGCTACGCTCGACCCTTCGACTCCACCATTGATGGTCTCGAAGACGGCGGGAAGATAGCGCGCATCGGCCTCAGCAGCGACCGAGTTGCGGCTAATGACGCCATATGCGGAAGCGCCTACCTGACTTTCGACATCCAGCGCTTCCATCAGAATCTGGAAGACCAGATCGGGATCGTCGTCAATGTTGGCTGGAATGCCCAAGCCGGCGCCCGTGCCGCCAGTTGCGGCGTAGGGTCCATCGGCGAGTGCTCTAGGCGCCGGCGCAAACTCGATGCCACCGACATAATCGGAGAAATCAGGATCGTCCATAGCGGCGGCACGGCTGGCCCAAGTGAATACCATCGCCAGTTCACCAGTAGCGATACCGATATGACTGTCATCGATGCTGTAGGTCAAGCCTTCCGCACCCATGCAGGCATCAACTATCTCGACCAACTTCTCCAGCGCCATCACACCTTCGTCGCTATTGAAGGCGGGGGTATTGTCTTCATGGAGCGCTTGACCGCCGAAGCCGAGCAGCATGTCGCTGAACTCGAGGCGCCAAGCCCAGCCGGCGTGAAGCTGAACGGTAAAGGGAAGTACGGTGCTCTCTTCAGCGTGCAAAACGCCACAGGCATCAATCACATCGTCCCAAGTCTCGGGAACGGCGACGCCATGCGCCTCAAGAATGTCGGGGCGATAGAACAGGTGTCGCGTATTCAACTCCATCGGCAAGGCGTAGATAGTGCCATCAATCGACATGTCTTCAAGCCCGCCAATATCGGAGATATTGTAGGCTTCCTCATATTTGTCGATCAAGTCGTTGAGCGGCATCATCCAGCCTTCCGCCGTGTAGCTGTTCACCGTGCCCTGAGTCACCATGATGATGTCATAGGGCGATGTGCCACCAGCGCCCAGCGCCAGGCTCAACTGTTCTTGTGCCGCGCCGGAAGACAGCAGTTGCGTGTTGACGTCGATATTGTCGACCGCGTTGCAAGCTTCGAGTTCGTCAGCGTAGAAGTCGATGATGGGGTAGGTCCAGCCGATCATGTTGATCGTCGCGGCTGATTCGGGCGGTTCGATCATGCAGCCGCCCATGTCTTGCGCCGCCGCTGGAATGACCAGGGCGAGCAGGGCGACTAGGAAAACCAGGCGTTTCATGGGATTTCTCCTTTTGGGAAATGGTTGTACAAAGCACGCAGGGCAAACATGAGAGTTGCCCGCGCCTGAAGTGACTATAGCGCAGGGCGGGGGGAAAACCAAGTTGCGGGCTTATGGGGGTGGTGAATTACGAGGGCTTGGGGCCTCACCCTCGGCCCCCTTTCTCGCCATCTCTATGGCGAGCATCACAAGGGGAGAGGGGGAGAGTCGCCAGTCGCGAACGTGTGATTTTACGGCGGATTTTGCCGGGCGGTTAAAATGAATGTGGGCGACCAGATTGGTCGTCACAGTAGATCGTTGGGCAAGCGTGGGCGATCCACAGTGGGCGCGTAGACACAGCCCATCAGTCGCCCCTACGGATTTCGCGAGTTGATGAAATCTAACCCACAATCGTGTGAGACTGCTCGCGCATGTATTGCTGCAAGTAGTAGTAGCTGCCCGAGGCCTTGTTGCTGCCGGTGCTGCCTTTCCAGCCGCCGAAGGACTGATAGCCGGGCCAGGCGCCGGTGGTCGATCCGGTGGCGCGATTGACGTAGAGTACGCCCGCTTCGATATTGTCCAAGAACAAGTCGACCTCGGCCTCATCCTCGCTGTACAAACCGGCAGTCAAACCCAGCGCGACATCGTTGGCCAGGCGAATCGCTTCGTCGGGACCGTCCACGCCGCGCACTGCCACAATGGGCGCGAACATCTCGTGCTGCCAGAGACGGTGGTCATCAGGCAGGTCCGTCACCACCGTTGGCGCGACGAAGTAGCCCTTGCCGACGTCCAGCGTCTCGCCTCCGGTGAGGATCCGTCCGCTGCCCAACTCATTGACGTAGCCCTGATAGGCTTCGTAGGCGCTTTCGTTGATGATGGGACCCATGTAGATAGCGGCATCGGTGGGGTCGCCGACCGCGACATCGGCGGCCAGATCAACCAGCTTCGACAGAAACTCGTCCTTGACTGAGGCATCGACGTAGACGCGGGAACAAGCCGAGCATTTCTGCCCGGTCAAGCCGAAGGCCGAGCGCATGACGCCGAGGGCGGCTTTGTCCAGATCGGCTTTGGCGCTGACAATAGTGGGGTTCTTGCCGCCCATCTCGGCGATAACAGGGCGGAAGTAGCCGGCGGTAGTGCTGAAGGTCTTGATGAGGCTCATGCCCACTTCGTAACTGCCGGTGAAGGTCAAACCGGCCAGGTCGGGATTGGCGGTCAGCGCTATGCCGGGCTCATCCCCGCCAAGCACCATGTTGAATACGCCGGCCGGGACGCCCGCGTCCTCGACGCACTTGGCGATCATAGATGCGGTCAGCGAGCCTTCAGCCGCCGGTTTGAGCACGACCGTGTTTCCGGCGGTCAGCGCGGCCCCCGTCGGTCCGCCGGTGAGCGCGGCGGGGAAGTTGAAGGGACCGATGACGCCCCAGACGCCGTAGGGTTTGAGCAGGCTGCGGTTGAAATGCTGGTCGGTTTCGCTGAGCAGCTGGCGGTCGAAGCCCTGATTGTCGCGCATGGCATCGACGCAGTAACGGATGAGATCGGCGGATTCTTCGACATCGCCGATGGCTTCCAGCCGGTTCTTGCCGATTTCCATGCTGACGACGGCGGAGATTTCGAAGAGGCGTTGGCTGATGAGGTTGGCGAAGCGCTCCACCAGATTACAGCGCTCCTGCCAGGGGGTATCGCGCCAGGCGGGGAAAGCCGCATTCGCCGCGGCGACAGCCTGGTCGACGTGCTCGTCCGAAGCGCGCGCGAAGTTGCCGAGCAGCCAGTCGGTGTTGATGGGCGAGCGATTCTCGAATCTGCCGGCGCCATCGACCCACTCGCCGTCTATGTACAATTGATAGCTTTTGCCGAGATTCTGCTTCAGCTCGGCGACATCTTCCTCGAAGTACTCATGCAGCAAGGGGTCGGGGCTGCCGAGGGTGGAATAGGTGACCTTGATGTGCTTGCGCTGTTTTGCCATCGTGTCCTCCTTTTACTGGGACGGGCATACCCATATCTTACACGACGTGCGCAATCGCGGTGAGCCGCTTAGATACAATGCACAAGGGCCGGACGCGCCCTGATGAAACCGGGACGGCGAGCGCGTTCCGGGACGCGGGGTTGGAGTTGGACGCGCATGTTGCCGTTCGGCCGCAGGGTGAAGGCGACGCTCTTGGCTCCGGTAGCGCCGCCTGGCAAAGGCAGCAGGTGATAGCGCTGCGCGATGGCGGCGATGATGATGACGGCTTCCATCAGGGCGAAGTGGCTGCCCAGGCAGGTGCGTCCGCCGCCGCCGAAGGGAATATAGGCGTAATGCGGGATGGCGCGAGCATTCTCTTTAGTGTGGCGGTCGGGGTCAAAGCGCAGTGGATCGGGGAACCAGCGCGGATCCCGCCCTAATGTCCAGGGCGAGACGAGCACGGTGCTGTAGCGCGCCAGGACGGTACCGGCGATCTCGACCGGTTCCAGCGTCGAACGGGAGAGTCCCCAAGCGCTGGGGTAGAGGCGCAAGGCTTCTTTGACGACGCGCGTCGAATAATCCAGCGCTTTCACATCGGCCAGGCGCAGTCGGCGTCCGTCGAGAACGGCATCGACTTCGCTGTAGAGCCTTTCAGAGACGGCAGGATTTTGCATCAGCGCCAGCCAGGTGAAGACCAGCGTATAGGCGGTCGTCTCGTAGCCGGCGCCGATGATGGTGATGGCTTCGTTGATCAGCTGCTCGTCGGTCATCTTGGCACCATCCTCGGGTCCCAGGACCAGGTTCAGCAGGGAGGCTTCGCCGGCTTTGCCCGCGCGCCAGTCGGCGATGTAGCTTCGCAGCAGATCGCGGATGACAGCGCTAAGGCGCTTGACCTCGCGGTTGCTGGGGGTCGGCAGCCAGTTCGGCACGAGGGCATAGAACTTCATGCGGCGGTAGGCCAGATGGAAGAGCCGTGTGAATACAGCGGTTAACTCATCGGCGCGGTCGCCGAGGTCGGCATCGAACATCGTCCTGACGATGATATGCATGGTGACGCGGGTCATCGCCGCTTCCAGGTCGATGGTTGCGCCGGCCCGCCAATCCTGCAATTCGCGCTCGATGCACTCTTGCATGATCTGGGTGTAACGCTCGACATGGCGCAGGTGGAAGGCGGGCTGCAGCGCTTGCCGGCTGCGCTTCCAGGCGGCGCCGTTGCTGGTGAAGATGTTTTCGCCCAGGATGTCGCTCAGCGCGCGCTTGACCACGGCCGGCTTGCGGAAGGATTTGCTGCGCGCCGCCAGGACCTTGCAGACGTGGTCGGGATGATTCACGAAATAACCGCGCATGGGACCGAAGCGGATCCGCACCAGGTCGCCCTGCCGCGCCGCGCTTTCTATGAAGCCCAGGTTGTCCGCGTTGAAGTCCTTGAGGTTGCCCCAAAGCCAGTGCCCTTTAAGGGTTGGGGCGCTGTCGTTGGTCATGAGGGTTCTCCAAATCAGGATACGTTAAACAAAGGGTACCTAACTTGTGATAAATTTCACAAGCAAATGAGCGATGGATGAAAGGGGCTGATAGCTTTTGCCAGCAGTTGGATGGCTTTTGATGGAAATGAGCGATGAAGTAGATCGCAGGCGGCGCTTCAGGTCAGGTCGTCGCTGTCCAGCCTACGTTTGTTGATGCGCTCGATGCGCATGATGAGGCGCTCGTCGACATCGGGGCAGGCGGCGACCGTATCGCGGGTCATCCAGTCGTTTTCGCTGAGTTCGCGCTGTTTCGCCGCCAGCAGGGGCAGGACAGCGGAGAGGGCGTAGATGCAGAAGTGCTTGCCGGCGGGGATGCGCAGCTTGGCGCTCTCGGTCAGTTCGAAGTAGTCGCCGACTTCCAGCCCGCAGACGGAGCGGCCTTCGATGCGTTCGACAGTGACGCGCAGGTCGTAGAGTTCAAAGGGGCGGTTCATGGCAACAATCCTAACATGACTGAAGGCAAGCCTATTCGCCCTTGAATTCGACGGCGCCGATATCGCAGGCGGCGCCTTGGGTCCGCGCGGCGCCGGTTTGGTCGGTCGCAGTGCAGTGTTCGGGATGGGCGGCGTCGATGGCCGGGCTGTCGGGCAAAAGGGGCAGGTAAGCTGGCGAGCCGTCCTCCGGAACAACGAGCGCGCCAAGTAGTGGATCGCCGCTCAAAGCCGGTTCGCAGCTGCCGTCGGCGATCAGGTTGGCGCTGCTTTGATTCAACACGCCGTTGCAATCACCGCCGTCATTGCCAACGATGAGGCTGTTGTAAAGATTCAGCGCCGTATCCTTATGCAGGACGAAAATGCCACCCCCCTCCTTCGACCGGTTATTCGCCACGGTAAGGTGCGCGAGGGTGGACGCGCCAGTACCGAAGACAAGTACTGCGCCAGCGTAGCGTTTCGCCGAGTTGCTGGCAAATGTGCTGTTGGCGACGCTCAAGTCACCGAAGCTGGAAACCGCGCCACCGAAGAAATTTGCCCCATTGATGGCGAAACTGCTGTTTGAAATGTCCAGCGTGCCATAATTGTTGCTGCTGATCGCGCCGCCGCTGATTTTAGCTATGTTGCCAAAAAATGCGCTGCCAGTGATACTGAGCTGCGCGTTGCCGACGTCTCTTTCTCCATGATTATCTATGGCGCCTCCGCTCTTTTCAGCTAAGTTTCCCGAAAATGAGCTGTCGGCGACGCCGAGCTGACCGACATGATTGTGTATCGCGCCGCCGTTGCCGTAAGTCGAGTTGTAAAAGAAACTGCTGTCGCTGATGGTTAGCTCGTTTCTGGTGAATATCGCGCCACCGAAGAGGCCTGCTGAGTTGCTGACAAAGCTGCTGTCAACAATGTTAAGCTCGCCAAAGTTGGCAATCGCGCCGCCATTCCTTTCCGCTGTATTGCTTATAAACGAGCTGTCGATAATGATTACCACACCATCGTTGATTATTGCGCCGCCCCTCTCCGCGGCCCCGTGCATCACGATCAGTTGATGCAGTTTGAGCCGGCCATTGGCGACGCCAAAGATGCGATAGGCGTCATCCCCACTTATCATATTTTGGCCGCCCTCAATCGTGATTTCTGAGGCGATTTGCGGCAATTCGGCAGCGAGTGTGATATCGCCCGACAGATGAATCGTATCCGCGCCTTGGCCCGCCGGGCAGGAGCCAGTGGCCGCGTCTGCATTGGCGGACGTGATCGCGTCGGCAAGGGAACAATTTGAATCAACCGTGATGTCCGCGGCAAATACGGTTTGCGCCGGCGACAAGAAAAACAACGGTAGAGACAGACAAACACATGAAACAACCGCTTGCTTGATATTCATCATTGTGAAGACGCTCCCATTCTTGTCTAAGCCTTTGCGAGCAGGTTCAAACATGCATCACGGACGGTGATCTCCTCGCCCGGATTCAGCGTCATCGGATTGAGATAGAAGCTCGCGTCGCTGTCGGGCGCGACGGCTATGGCCGGCTCATGCGCGAGAAAGTCTTGCACCAGATCGTCAGCCGATTTGCCGAGCAGGCCAACATCGATCGTGACAGCGCAGCGGGGCAGCGGCTGGCCGGCTTCATTGGGGAAGGCGCGCTCGGCGCGGACGCCCGGCAGCGGATTGAGCGCGGCGCAGAACAAGGCGACCACATCGTCGCAGTATTGGGCGCGGGCGGCATGGTCGAGCTTGAGATAGCGTTCGACGGCGGCGAGCAAACCCAGCAGCTCTTCCTTGCCCACTTTGAGCGGACGTCCCAAGCCGTGGTTGGGATTGCTGATGGGGCGGATGGAATCGATGAGGTCGCGGCGTCCCAGCATCAAGCCGGTGGGCTGAGGTCCGCGCAGGTCTTTGCCGCCGCTGAAGAGCACCAGAGCTGCGCCCATTTCGGTGAAGCGCCAGAGGTTCTCGACCGGCGGCAACTGCGCCGCGGCATCGACGATGACCGGGATGTCGCGCTCCTCAGCGAAGGTGATGACGTCGGCGAGTGTCAGGTCATCGGCGCTGCATTGACCGCGCCGAAACCAAAAGATGCAAGCTGTGCGGTCGCTGATGGCGGCGCGGAGCGCATCAGCGGAACCTGCAATTTCGATGTATGTCAAGCCGGTCTGCTGGATGCTGTAGTCGTAGGGATTGCGCTGCCCGCGGAAAATGATCGCCTCGTTGTTGAATGCGGCGATATCCGGGAAGCGTTTGAGCGCGTCAGGCTGCTTGTGGAGGACGGCAGCGGCGGAAGCCAGCACGATGCCGGCGGCGGCGCCAGAAGTCACATAAGCGGCTTCATTACGCGTGAGCTCGGCGATGCGCTCGCCGACCCGGCGCTGCAAGTCAGCCAGATCGACGAAGCTGCCGGCCGCTTCATTCATGGCGCTGAGGACTTCCGGCGGCATAAGCGAGCCGCCGAATTTGGTCACTGTGGCGTAGGCGTTGATGACCGGGCGGACGCCGAGCGATTTATAGTTGGTCATGGTTCGATGATGCCCTTCGGATAGCGGAGTTTCCAGTAAGAAGGCGGCGCGTCTTCCCACGCCGGCGCGGCGCGGCCGTTGAGATCGTAGACGATTTCGCCGGCGCGGATGGTCATTTCGCAGCCGAGCTTGCGGCCGCCGTTCATGCGCGCGCCACCGCAATCAACATAGCCGAAGTCGCCCATGTCCACACGCAGTACGGCTATATCAGCTTCAGCGCCGATGCTGAGGCTGCCCAGCTCGGGATGGCCGATCTCCCGCGCCGGCGTGGCGGTCGAGCGGGTGATGACTTCCTGCAAGGGCATACCCATGCAGAGCAGCTTGGACATAGTATTGAGCATGTCATGCACGACGCCGTTGACATTGCCGATGTGCAGATCGGTGCTGATGGAATCGGGCCCGAAGCCGCCTCGGTACGCCGGAATGGCGAGCCGGAACCAGAAGCTGCCGGCGCCATGCCCCAGGTCGAAGATGATGCCGCGTTCCCGCGCCTCAAACATGAAATCGGCCGGTTTGTTCTCGGCGTCCAGGATAGGAAATTGCTGGGCGTAGACGTGGGTATGGATATCGCCCGGCTGCATCTTGCGCAAGAGTTCCTGATACGTACGCCCTTCGCGGTGCCAGAAGTCAACCATCAACGGTTTCCCGCAGATAGCCGAGGCTTCCAGCGCGCGGTCAACGGCGGCCCAGGGTGGATGCGCCCCGTCAAATGGCTCGGAAACCCAATAGTGCGCGGTTTTGATGCCGACGCAGTCATCGGGATAGGCGAGCACGATAGAAGCCGCCAGCTCGGGGTCCATCTCGTCGACATCTTGCTCGAAAGGACCCTGCATACCCGATTTGACGATGTTGATGAAGGCGAAGATGCGCGTCCTGGCGCGGTCGATGACGGTGCGTTTGAAGTGCAGGAAATGCCTGGCGCCGGCCGTGCCGGTATCGACCACGGTCGTGACGCCCGAGTGGAAACTGTGATGGTCGGCGATGACGCTGAGGGTTTCCGGCTCGCGCGTATGGTAGACATGAACGTGGATGTCGATCAGGCCGGGACTGACAACCAGGCCTGTTACATCGACCGTCTGCGCCGCTTCAGCTGACGGGATGTCGGTGGCGACGGCGGCGATTCTGTCGGCTTTGATCGCGACATCCATCAGCCCGTCAATTTGGTTGGCCGGGTCGATGACGCGGCCGTTTTTGAGCAGTAAATCATATCGGGTCATAGGCGATTCCAGTCAGAGCAAGCCGTATAACGATATTTTAACCACAGAGGACACAGAGGGCACAGAGATATCAAATGAGGTCAGTGCAAGACCATGATCTCATCCAGCGATTTCTTGCTGATTGCCGGGACGCGGGCGTCGGCGGACGGGTAGCCGACCGGTATCAGGACGTAAGGGCGTTCGTTGGCCGGGCGACCGAGAATCCGCGTCAGGAACTTCATCGGGCTGGGTGTATGAGTCAGGGTAGCGAGGCCAGCGATATGCAGGGCGGCAAGCAAGAAACCGACAGCGATGCCGACGGATTCCTCGCTGTAGTAGTGCATGATGCGCTTTTCGCCGCCCGCCTCGTCGCGGTCGATGCCATAAGCTTGGCGGAAGACGACGATAACGTAGGGCGCGTCTTCGATATGCGGCTTGCGCCAGTCCGTCCCCAGGGGCGCCAGCGCGGCCAGCCATTCAGGACTCATGCGCCGCTCGTAGCTTTCTTTCTCCTCGGCTTCGGCGGCCCCCCGGATTCGTCGCTTGAGTCCCGGGTCGCTGATGACGACGAAGGTCCAGGGCTGTTGATTGGCGCCGGAAGGGGCGGACCCGGCGACGCGGATGGCGTTGGCGATCAGTTCGAAGGGTACGGGCTCGGGCGAGAAATAGCGCACGCTGCGCCGCTTGAGCATCCGCCCCAGGAACTCGTCAGAACGGCGGACTTGCTCCGGCTTGCTCAGCCGCTCAAACTCCAGCGCTTGATATCGTGCTTCGTCTGGCATCGTCACATTAACTCCTGCGCAAGTCTAAAGTTCAAAGACATCCAGGTCATTCGTACTAAGGACCGGGCCACCGTATTCGTCTGTGATTTCGGCCACAAGTTCGTCGGCTGTCTGGCCCCAGCAGAGTTGATGATAGAGCAGCAGGCGTCCGGGGCGGATGATATTTGCCAGCGCCGCCAACTCGCTCGTCGAGGTGTGCACGCGGGAGTGATAGGCCCGCCATTCGGGGCTTCGGTCGGGAAGCTGACGCGCCGAATACACCTCATGGATCAGCAAGTCACAGTCACACGCCCATTCGGCGAAGGCCGGCGTGGGTTTGGTATCGCCGGAGATGACAACCGTCCCGGCGGGCGTGATGAACTTGTAGCTCAAGGCGGCCAGGTCGCCATGATCCGCCGGCAGCGCGTAGACCGACAGCTTTTCATCTTGATAGCAGAGTCCCTCCGCCACTTCACTCACTGCCGCTAGATAGCCGCATTCGCTGCTGGGATGGGCGCTGCGATGCTCGCGGATGTTCTCGGCGTAAGCCAGTTGGATATGCCGCAGCATCGCCTCCAAACCGACGGGACCGTATGCCTGCACCGGGTCCTCGCGGCCGTGAATCCAGGGCGTGAAGAGCAGATCGGGCAAGCCGACGGTGTGGTCCGCATGCAAATGCGTGACGAACAGGCGAGTGAGGTCAGTTGTATCCCAGGTGATGAGACCGGCCTCATGCGCCTGCACCACGCGCTGCACCACGCCATGCCCGCAGTCGGCCAGATAAGGCTGATCATCGACGGCGATGGCGACGCCTGAACTGACGCGGTCGGCTTCCGCGTTGGGACTGCCGCTGCCGAGGATGATGATTTGGGTTCGGCTCATCGAAAACTTCACAAGCCAGGCTGTGCGGCATCCAAGCCTGGATCTGAATCCGAGACGCTAGGGCTGCCCATATCGCTGCCGCCGAGCGGCTTCCAGAGCGCGCGCAGGGTGCGAATCTTCTCGACCATGTGCTCGCCGCCGCCGCCTTCGTGGTCGTTGTAGTAGTACTCTTTGATGGCCTTTTCGCCGGGAACATGATTGTAAGCGGCGAAGACGGTGGACGGCGGGCAGATGGTATCCATGATGCCGACGGAGAAGAGGGCGCGGGCGGACATGCGAGTGGCGAAGTTCAGACAATCGAAGTAGCTGAGCGTGCGGAAGACCGCGTCGACTTTATCGCGCTGCGTTTGCAGATAGCGGGCGATCTCCAGGTAGGGGTCGCGCGGGGTGATATCGACGGCTCGGCGGAAATGCGAGAGGAAAGGCACGTCCGTCAGGCAGACCTTGACTTCGGGCAGCAAGCCGGCCGCGGCGATCGAAAGCCCGCCGCCTTGACTGCCGCCGGTGACGGCGATGCGCTCAGCATCGACCTCGGGGCGCTCCCGCAGCGCTTCGACAGCGCGGACGGCATCGGTGTACAAGCGACGGTAATAGTAGGTTTCCTTGTCCAGAATGCCCTGGGTCATGAAGCCGGGGAAGGACGGGTTGGCGCCGTTGGGAATATCGGGCGTATCGCCTCGGCGCCAGACCGAGCCCTGCCCGCGAGTGTCCATGACCAGATAAGCGAAGCCGGCTGCCGGGAAAGCCAGCCATTCATGGGGATAGCCGCGTCCTCCGCCATAGCCGATATATTCAACGACTCCGGGCAGCGCTTCAGACGCGTCGCGCGGATGAATGAACCAGCCTTTGATGCGGTCGCCAGCGAAGCCGGAAAACGTCACATTGTAGACGGCGAAGGCCTCCAGCCCAAAGTCGGCCGGCTCGAAGACGGCGTCTAGGTCATGCGATCGCGCCTCGGACAGCGTAGCCGACCAGAAGGCGTCGAAGTCCTCTGGCTCTTCGCGTGGCGGGCGATACGCGCGCAATTCTTCCAGGGGCATGTCAAATAATGGCATGGCGTCTCTCCATTATTGCTTCACATTTGCGCACGATTATAACGCCTGTCGGCGGGCGCTAACACGAGCCTAGTGAAGTCAAGGCATTTGGCCACCGAGTACACAGAGGGATAAGAGTTCACAGAGTAATGCTGAAAAGCTATGACTCTTTAACACTCGGTGCCCTCGGTGGCAAATTGTGACAAACGCTCGCGCGGTGTTGGACTCGACGGCGCTAGCGGGTATGATGATTGCGATTGGTCGCTGATAGGGGGCAGCCATGCAAGCGCGCGACTTTTTCCTGCGTGAGGTTTACCCGAAACTGTCATTGCCGCTGGCGGAGAACTATCCGCTGGTGAGCCTGTTCGAGGGCGCCGGGCGGCATCCGCTTGAGGAGCATCCGCTGTTGATGCTGGTGGCGCTGACTGGCACGGGCAAGACGACGGCGCTTGAGTTGCTGCGGCGACGGCTGGGCCTGGCTTCGGCGGAGGTCATCCCGTCGCGGCGCGAGTTGACCGACTGGGTTCTATTCCCGCTGGCTCAGGCGCTGGCGGATGAGCCAATCGCCCCGGTGACGGATCGGGTGAAGCGCTTCGCCATGACGCGGCGTTTCGCGCGGCAGGTCGAGGGCGGCATGGCGGCGATATTCTCCTGGCTGTACCTGGCTGACGAGATGCGGGCGCTGCTGCTCTCCGACGGGATTCGCGGACCTAACGAGGTTGCTTATGCCCTTCGGCATTTCCCGCGCTGGCAAATCGTCGAGTTGACGCTGCATCCCATGACGCGCCTGCGCCGATTGAGCGGCCGGAACGACGGGTTCGACCAAGCCGGCGGATCGGAGGATCTGTCATTTCTGCCCCTGGACTTGCAGTCGCAAGCGCGCGACCTCCTTCGTGCCGGGGAGATAAGCGCGAAAGCCATTTCGATCACCAGCGCCGAGGCGCAGAATTATGGGCGGCAACCCTTCGTTATGGAGGCTGACTATCCCAATTATCACAGGCTGGATGTTGACGGCTGCTCGCCTGAGGCGGTGGCGGATGCGGTCGCGGATATCGCGCGGCGATTTATGTAGGCGCTGAGCGCATGTGACGGGCGAGAGATGCCAAAGATTACGCGAATAAGCACGACGCCGTACACGGTGCCACTCAAAGCGGCCCTGACCTGGGGCGGGCGGCATAAACTAGCTCAGCTTGACCATGTGCTGATTCGGGTTGAGTTGTCGGATGGCGCGGTCGGCATCGCCGAAGCGACGCCTCGCCCCAGCATCTATGGGGAGACGCAGGCGTCGATCAAGGCGATCATCGAGTGGCAACTAGCGCCCATGTTGGCCGGGCGGACTGTTGAAGACTTCGAGGCGATCGCGGCACTAAGCGGGCAGATGGCCCATATCAAAAACAACAATACGGCGAAAGGCGCGCTGGATATGGCGCTGCATCAGGCGCTTGCGGACAGCCGCGGCGAGAATCTTGGCGCATATCTGGGCGTTTCACGCGAGCGAATTCAGCTCAGTACAATCGTAAGCACAGGCTCGGCGGAAGCTGTCATGGCTGATGTGGAAGCCGCTTATCGCGCTGGTCTGCGCGTCTTCAAGGTGAAGATCGGCCGAGATATCGAGTGCGAAACCGAGACGATTCGGCGCTTAATCGAGACTTATCCGCCGGCGCAGTTTTATGTGGATGCCAACGAGACCTTGCCGAACGCGGAGGCGGCCGACATTCTGGACGGACTGTTCGAGCTGGGCGTGCTGTATTGCGAAGAGGCGCTGCCTGTCCATCAACTGCGAAATCGGCGGGAACTGCGGCGGAACTGCAAGATGCCGATTATCGCTGATGATTCGGCCTTCACGCTGGCCGATCTGGAACGTGAGATCGAGTTTGACAGCTTCGATATCCTCAACATCAAGACGGCGCGGACGGGCTTCTCCGAATCACGGCGGATGCTGGACCTGGTGAGGGAAGCGGGCAAGGGCGTCATGATCGGCTCGCAGGCCAGTTCGCTGCTGGGCTGCACCCACGCGGCGCTTTTCGCTGCGGATGAGCGGGTCAATTGCGCCAGCGAATGCAGCTTCTACTTGAAGACGGAAGCCGATTTGACTTTGGCGCCGCCTATCGTTGATGGCTATATGGAGCTTGACGCGGCCGGCGGTGCCTTGAGCCAAATGCAGGCGATATTGGGGCGGCTCACTTGAGTGCGGGCTTTCTTGGCGGACGGAGAGGATAAACATGAAAATTCTGATCATGACCGATATGGAAGGCGTTAGCGGCATCGTGGCATGGGACCAGGTGACGGGTGGGGCGCCGATGTATGAAGAAGGGCGCAAGCTCTATACCGAGGAGGTCAACGCGGCGGTGCGCGGGGCGAAGCGGGCGGGCGCGGCGGAAATCGTGGTGGTCGATTGCCACGGCGCCGGCGGCGATTGGAGCTTCAACTCGCTGATACCGGACCTGCTTGAGCCGGATTGCACCTGGGTGGCGCATCATCCCTGGTCGCGTTATACCGAGCTGCTGGAACAAGGCGCGGACGCTTGTCTGCTGGTCGGCATGCACGCGCGAAACAATACCGAAGACGGCGTCCTCTGCCATACGATTTCGACCGTCAAGTGGCATAACTTGTGGTTCAATGACGACCTGGTCGGCGAAGTGGGGGTGAACGCGGCGCTCTGCGGGCATTATGGCTGCCCCGTCTTGCTGGTTACGGGCGATGAAGCGGTCTGTCGCGAAGCCGAGGCGCTGCTGGGAGATGGGCTGACGACAGTGGCGGTCAAACGGGGCTTGACGCGCTATTCCGCCCGGCAGATCCCGCCGAGCCGAGCCCGCGAGATGATCGAAGAGGGGGCTTATCAGGCGCTGCAGAACCTCGAAGCGGTCTCCCCCTACGCGCTGGCGTCGCCGGTGACGATCACCATCGAGGTCGATAAAGTGGAGAAGATGGCGGATTTTATGGGCCGGGCGGGCGTCGAGCTGGACCGGGAGCGGCAGCAGGTGACCAGCCGGGCGGCGGACTGGATGAGCGCCTGGAACCAGATCTGGCATTGGTAAGCGCGCGACCTTCAGAGCGACGGCAACAGCATCGATAGTGTCCAGCCGACGACGAGCATCAAGCCGAACTGACCGTGCAACTTGGCTGTGCGGCCTTGCGCCTGGTGCATCAGCGGCACGGCTCGGCTGGTGTTGAAGATGTGAATGAGACGCAGTGCTTCGGGCAGGGTGATCAGTGTGAGCAACGAGGCGGCGGGCAAGGCGCCGAGGGCGATGACGATTAGCTGGGCGATGTAGGAGCCGATGACGAGGAACCTGAACTCGGCGCGGGCGAAGCGAATGCCGAAGATCACCGCCAGCGTGCGTTTGTTCACGGCGCGGTCGGCCTCCATGTCGCGGATATTGTTGGCGTGCAGGATGGCGGCGACCATGAAAGCGATGGGCAATGAAATCAGGCAGAGTTCGAGGATGCGCCCCCCGCCGACATCTGGCGCCATGACGTAGTAGGCGCCGACGATGATGGCCGGGCCCATGAAGATGGCGACGGCGATTTCGCCCAGCCCATTGTAAGCGAGAGGGAATGGACCGGCGGTGTAGCTTATCGCCACAAATACGCCGCCGATGCCGATGAGCCAGAGCAATGGCCCGCTCTGGGAGAGCAGGTACAAGCCGATGAGACAGCCTGATACTGTGGTGAAGAGGGCGCCGTAGAGCACACTGCGCGGGCTAAGGATTTTCTGTTTGATCGTCATGCCTTGGCCGGCCTCTTTGAGGCGGTCTGCGCCGCGCCGGTAATCGGCGTATTCGTTGATGAGGTTGGCGGCGCTTTGGAGCAGAAGCGCGCCGATGAGGGCTAACAGAAAAACAGCCGCGTCAAAGACGCCGTCGTCAATCGCGATAATGCCAGCGAGGCCCATAGGCGCGTAGGTGGCGGTGAAGACGCGCGGTCGCAGGGCTTTGTACCAGGCGCGGACTTTGCTTTGCTGCTCAGTATCAATCATCGCATGAACCTCGCTGCCGACAAGTATACGCCCTGGCAACTGCGATAACAGGCTCATTCACCCCTGCCTGCCGATGTATTGACTTTCTAAAGTGTATAATCGCTAGAGATCGGGGCATTTCACGACCATTATGAAAATACTCCAGGTAGCGACAAGCGACCGCGCGGGCGGGGCGGCCATCGGCGCGTATCGCTTGCATCAAGCCTTGCGAAAGAGCGGCATTGAGAGCGAAATGCTGGTGCTGCGCAAGGTGACGGCCGATCCCTATGTGCGTCGTCTATCTGCTCATCTATCTCGTTGGGAACGGGCGCGGCGCCGGCTGGCGCAGTATCGCCATCATCGGCTGCTGGCGGCCAATCCTCGTCATCCCGAAAGCGGGCACTGGAGTCTCAATCTATTCAGCTACCCAATTGCAAAGGCCATCAACTCGATTGAGGCGGACATTGTGCATTTGCAGTGGGTGGGCGACAACACCCTGCCGATCGCGGAAGTGGCGAAGATCGCGGCGCCGATCGTCTGGACGCTGCAGGATATGTGGGCCTTTACCGGTGGCTGCCATTATGCCGGCGAGTCAAGCAATTATCGCACCGGCGCGGGCAATTGCTGCCAATTGCTGTCCCCTCGGCTCAACGACATTAGCGCGCGGGTGTATCGAGAGAAGCTGGCGGCTTGGTCCGATGTGCCTCTTACGGTTGTGTGCCTGAGCCAATGGCTGGCGGAATGCGCGAACAGCAGCACCGTGATGAAAGACCGTCAGATCGAAGTCATCGGCAATTCAGTCGATGCAAAGGTCTTCAAAACGCTGGACAAGACCCTCGCTCGGCAGGCCTTCAATTTGCCGCCCGACAAGAAGCTGATACTTTTTGGCGCTATCGGCGGCACAAGCGACCGGCGCAAGGGCTTCGCCTATTTGCACGAGGCGCTAAGCGGACTGGAAGCTGGCGAGGACAGGGAACTTGTCATATTTGGCGGAGAGAATCCGGTCGAACTTGAACTGCCGCTGTCTGTCCATCAAGTTGGCAAGCTGCAGGACGAGCTGAGCTTGAGCCTGCTCTATGGCGCTTGCGATGTTTATGTTCTGCCAACGTTGCAAGAGGCCTTCGGCAATACTTTGATAGAGGCGCTCGCGAGTGGTACGCCATGCGTCACATTTGACGGCTCCGGCGCGGTCGACATCGTCAGGCATGAGCAGAATGGGTATGTGGCGCGGCTGCGAGACAGCGCCGATCTGTTGCGCGGCATCGAGTGGGCGCTGGCGCAATCCTGGTCGCGCGAGAAGCTGCATAGCGACATCATCGAGCGTTACGGCGCCGAACAGGTGGCGCAGCAGTATATCGGACTTTATCAGTCGCTTCTCGGGCAATCAACGTGAGCGAACTCCCACGTATCAGTTTCGGCATCATCGTCCTAAATGGCGAGCCGTTTTTGCGCTACACCTTACGGGCGCTGTATCCCTACGCGCATGAGATCATCGTGGTGGAAGGCGCGGCGCCGGGCGCGAAGGCTGTCGCGACGCCCGATGGCCACTCGCTGGATGGCACACTGGACACTTTGCGCATCTTCAAAGAACAAGAGGATCCGGCGAACAAGCTGACAATCGTAAGGCGTGAGGGCTTCTGGAGCGAAAAGGACGAGATGTCGGGTGCATACGCCGAGCGCGCGACCGGCGACTATCTGTGGCAGGTCGATGTGGACGAGTTCTATCAGCCGGCTGACATCGAAGCTGTCTGCGGGATGCTGAAGTCCGATCCAAGTATTTCGACTGTTTCCTTCAATACGCTCACATTTTGGGGAGCGCCGGACTATATCGTTGACAGTTGGTATTTGCGGCGCGGCGACGGGCAATTCCACCGGCTGTTCAAGTGGGGGGAGGGCTACCGCTACGTCAGCCATCGGCCGCCGACGGTGGTGGATGAAAAGGGACAAGACCTGCGCGGACTCAATTGGATTCGCGGCGCTGACCTGGCCGCGCGGGGCATCAGACTGTACCACTATTCCCTGCTGCTGCCGAAGCAAGTGCGGGAGAAGTGCGCCTATTACAGCAAAGCGGAATGGGCGAAACGGCAAGGCGCTTTGACCTGGATGGAGGAGGCCTATCTCTCGCTGCGGCGTCCTTATCACCCGCACAATGTCTACGAGTATCCGGGCTGCTTGTACCGTTATCGCGGCGCGCACCCGCCACAAGTCGATGAGATGTGGCGGGACATCTCCGCGCCGGGTTCCGGCTATGAAACTCGGGGACGCGACGATATCGAGGCCCTGCTTAATTCGCCGATTTACCGAGTTGGGCGTTCATTGGTGATGGCGGCGGATATGCCTTCGCTTTGGATCAAAAGGGCGCGGATTCGTGTATTGGGCATCATCGCGGACCTGCTGCCTCGTTGGCTGAAGGACGTCATTAAAGGCAGGTGACAGGCGCAGGCGCGATATCGAAAAAGCAGGCAGAATCAGCTATGATTCGCCCACGATCAAGTTGGAAAAGAGTGGACAAAGATGAGCGAAGAGAACTATGCGCTGTTGATCGAGCAGGACAGGCGGCAATTGCATCCGATGTACCATCCCTCGCGGACTGAGAACGCCGTCATGGTGGAGAAGGGCGATGGCGTCTGGCTGTATACGACCGATGGCCGCAAGATTCTTGATTCGATGGCCAGCCTGTGGAATGTGAACATCGGCTATGGCAACCGCGAGTTGGCGCAGGTCGCCTATGAGCAGATGTTGGATATCGCCTACAGCTCGGGCTTCGCCGGCATGACGAATCCGCCCTCGGCGCAATTGGCGGACAAGATGGCCGGCTTCTTCCGCCCAAATATGAATTTTACCAATTTCACCTCCGGCGGTTCCGAATCCAGCGATACCTCATTCAAGACGGCGCGTTTCTATTGGTATCAGCTGGGCAAGGTGAAGAAGACCAAGATTATTTCACGCCTGGTCGGTTATCACGGAATGACGCTGGCGGCTACAAGCGCGACGGGCATGAGCAAGTTTCACACCATGTTTGGCGGCGTTTTGGACGGTTTCATTCATGTGCAAAATCCGAACCCGTATCGCTATGAAGGCGAGCTTCGCGACGGTGAAACTGCAGCGCAGGCTGCGGCGCGGGAATTGGAAGAGGCGATCCTGCGCGAAGGACCCGACACGGTAGCGGCCTTCATCTCCGAGCCTATTCAGGGCGCGGGCGGCGTAATGATCGCCGACGACGGCTACTTTGATTTAGTACAGGCAATCTGCAAGAAGTATGAGGTTTTGTTCATCGCCGATGAGGTGATCTGCGGGTTCGGGCGCACGGGCAACTGGTTCGGCTGCGACGCCTTCGGCATCAATCCTGATATCATGCAATTCGCCAAAGGTGTGACGAGCGGGTATATGCCCCTCGGCGGCATTCAGGTGACCGATGAGATCCGCGATGTGATCAATGGCGCGCCGGATGACCAGAGTTGGATGCACGGCTACACTTATTCCGGTCATGCGGCGGCTTGCGCCGTCGGCATCGCCAATATCGACATCATCGAGCGCGATGGCTTGCTGGAGAACAGCCGGGTCATGGGTGAGCGGCTGCTGGTGGGCTTGGGTGCGCTGGTTGATGAGTTTCCGAATATCGACAACGCTCGCGGACTGGGCTTGATGGCGGGGATTGATGTGGTTCTGAACAAGGAGAGCCGCGAGGGTGATACGAATACGGCGGAGAAGATCAGCGCCGCGGCCCTGGAGATGGGCTTGCGGGCCCGCCCGATTGGTCCGGCGATCGCCTTTGCGCCTCCGCTCTGCATTACCGCCGACGAAATCGATATCATCATCAATACGATGGGCGATGCGATCACGCGGGCGAGTGGTTGACTTGGTCCTGCCAATTCATCCTCATAATTGGGGGACCCTGCCCGCACTTTGAACTTTGCTCTGCGACGACCGCAGTGCTTAGATCATACTGGGCCGCTTGCCATTCTTTCTCCAAAAGCATTGCAAACTATTTGGACTTGTGCGCTACTCTAGGTACAAGCTACCGAAGAAGAGCGTAGATGGCAACTGAATCTCCCCTTCCAACAGAAGAATTTAAGGAGCAAATCAAACAGATCGTCGAGCATCTGTATGATTTTGCTTATTTGCAGTCACATCTTCTGGTGCTCACGAATTCCGAACTCACTGCTGAAAGCCTGCGGCAATCGGTGATTGAAGCCATCGAGGCGCTAAGTCCGGGCCCCGGCGCAACTTTCAATTCCCCTAATGCGAGATTATACAATGTCGTAAATCTGCATTATGTTGAGGGTTTGACTATCCAAGAAACCGCTTACGAATTGGGCGTGTCAGAAAGACAAGTGTACCGTTATCTGCGAAGGGGAGAACGGAGTATCGCGGCCATGCTGTGGCATAAGCTGCAGCAAACCGAGCCATCTGACACAAAGCTGAACTCCTTAAACAACGAATTGGATGACATCACTGTAGTGCTGGCAAGTGTCAACTTGAGCGAGATACTTTTTAAGGCGGAAGAGGCGGTTGCTATCCTCGGTCGAAATAGAGATGTGGATATCGAAACTCATGTAGAGCCGTCAGACATTGTCATGACAACCGACAAGCTTATCGCACGGCAGGTTATCGTCAATGTTTTGAGCAGTGTAATGCAACAATGTTCCTACCAGACGATTTCAATCTATTTGACGAAGACAAATGAGCTTGTGTCGCTGACGCTCAAATACGTAGCGGCCGGTTCCAACGCTACATTTCAGCTACATGACATAACCAAACGGCTGATCAGACGCTTGCGTTGGCAGTTGGCGCTATCCCAAGACAGAGGCATGTCGGTGGTACAGTTGACCTTCCAGGCGGGCATGCCGCATATTCTCGTCATTGATGATAACCAAGGAATGTATGAATTGGTGAATCGCTACCTGACACCTTATCCGGTGCGGGTATATTTTGCGCAAAATGGTAAAGAAGGCATGCGCTTAATCAAGGAGACCCGCCCTGAACTCGTGCTGCTTGATATAATGATCCCTGAAGTGGATGGTTGGGAAGTGCTGCAGCGTATTCGCGTAGATCCTCTCTTGCGCGATATTCCGATTGTAATCTGTTCGGTGTTTAAGGATATCGAGCTTGCCATGTCCTTAGGCGCCAAGCATGTACTTTCCAAACCACTACAGAAACATCAACTTGTAGAAGTATTAAGAAAAACAGCATTGGTGTGAATCATGCATATGAGCAAAACTCAGTACATGATGACCGATAACATCGAGTACGTGCAGGTGCGGATGATACATTATGTGTCACTGTTGGTAGGCGTCGCCTGTGCCATTGGATGTTGGATGACCGTTATTGACAATACATTCAATACGGGGACATTTCTAATTTTGCTTGGTGAAATGTTGCTTTGCTTTTATGTGTATTCTAATCAGAACAAAAGCGGATTCCTGGGCAAAGAAATCTTGGTTATCTCCTTAGTGACGTTATTTTGGGTGATCCTCACATTAAACGAAGAAGCAATTTGGATGTACATCGGTATTCCGATTATGTTTATCATCGTCATTCTTCGATTCCGCAAGAGTTGGCGCTATGTTCTCCCGATGGTGCTGATAGTGTTTTGGTTAGATATAAGTACGCAACGCTCTTATGACAGCGGGCAATTCTTTGCGATCTTGATCGCAATGGGTATCTTGATATGGAAAACAATGGATACGCTTTACACCGCACTACATTGGGTTGATGTTACGCAAAAGCAGGCGAATGACCTGTTGGAAGAAACCATCAAGAGCCGTGGCGAGTTGTTATTGAATAACCACGCGCTCGAGACGACAAATCAAGTGTTGCTTCGAACGCAGAAGGAACTCGAACTAGCTAACAAGCATGCCGAAGAAGCGCGACGGTTAAAAGAACAGTTTGCGGCGAACATCAGCCATGAATTGCGCACGCCGCTCAATCTCATCCTCGGCTTTACCGAGATTATGCATTTGACCCCCAACGTATACGGCACTTTTGAGTTTCCAGCGATGTTGCGCCGGGACACTTATCAGATTTATCGCAATAGTCGGCATTTGCTCGAAATGATTGACGATATTCTGGATCTGTCGCGATTTGATTTGTCGAGCTTTTCGCTACAGATGGAACCGACGCCGATTAGCGAATTGATCCAAGACAGCGCGGAACTGATCAGAGGGCTATTCAAAGCGGGTACGGTGGAGTTTGAAACTCACATTGATCCGGACTTGCCGGTTGTATCTGTGGACCGCACGCGCATCAGGCAAGTTATTATCAATTTGTTGACCAACGCCCATCGCTTTACGACGGCCGGGTATGTTCGACTGTCGGCGCATTTTAATAACGATGAGATTTTGGTTAGCGTCGAAGATACCGGCAAAGGGATTTCCGAGTCGGACCTGAACAGAATCTTTGAGGAATTCTATCAAGTCGATTACTCGTTCAACCGCAACTATGAGGGCACCGGCTTGGGTTTGGCATTAAGCAGGAAATTCGTCGAATCCCATGGTGGGACGCTGCAAGTGCATAGCGAACTTGGCTTGGGATCGACCTTCACTTTCACCTTGCCGGTACATTTTACTGAGGCTATGCCGACTAGTGTTGGACCAAATCGTCATCAACATACCATTATCGTCGTTGATCCTGGTAGCGCGGTAACTGATTTGCTACAGAAACATCTCAAGGAATTCCATCTCATCCACTGCGCTAACGCCAGCAAACTCAATGGTATGATTGATCAGTTTCATCCGATAGCCATAATTGAAAACATTGTCCCGAGCGCGAGCCCCACAATCGGGGTGAACATGAACCGCTCAATCCCGGTGATTCGATGCTCGATTGCCGACTCCTGGTGGGTCAAGGAACAGTTGCAAGTGATGGATCTGCTTTCGCGTCCGGTCACTTCTATTGATATCTCCAGGCTGCTGGCTGACCTGCCCGAGGCGGATCATATTCTGGTTGTTGATGACGATCGCGGCTTCGTACAGCTCGTTGAGCGTATGTTGCAGTCAAGTGGAAATCATTGTAATCTTAGCCGCGCATACACAGTGAATCGGGCATGGGAGCTAATTCATGAACGGCGTCCCGATCTCATTCTGTTGGATGCTAACCTTTCGACGGCCGAAGGTATGGATTTACTGAAGCGGATAAAGACGGCGGATGATTTGAAGCATATTCCGGTGGTGATGATCACTGCCTCTGGCTATGTGGAAGAGCTATTTGCCGATTATCCATCCCAGTTGACCCTGCATCAACGCCAAGCCTTTCCCATGACACATATCCTGAATTACGTACATGCTTTGACGCGGACGGTCACCGTAAACACAACATCCAAGTGAGTGTCAGGTCTTTGTCAGGTTTCTGTCATCTTTGACCGAAGGGCAATTGCTACAATTGTCCCTTGACGGATAGTTAAGAAGATGGAGAAGAACCATGAGACGGCTCTTTATCTCAGTTATGTTAGTTGTGTTCGCGCTGCTGGCCAACATGAACTTGGTCACGGCGGACATGCACGGTTGGTGGGCAGAAGCAGCCGCGCCTTACGCCGGCGTAACCATCCGTGGCGTATCCGAGAGCACGCCACCCTCGAATTATGTCGCCGATGTTTTGGCGGCGCAATTCACCGAACTCACCGGCATCAATGTCGAGTTTGAAACCACCTCTTGGGACCAGATGTACTCCAAGGCGATCAATGACATGGAAGCCAACACCGGTATCTACGACTTCGTTTACATTGAGCAGGACATCATCTACTCCTACCTGGCGCAGGATTACCTGGTCAACTTGACTTCTTTCGCCGCCGACAACCCAGACCTGGCCTACGAAGGCTACGATGAGAGCGCCTTCACCAGCTTCGCTGATTACTTCAAGAACGCCGATGGCGATCTCTTCGGCGTGCCGATGGAAGCCTTC